>CALUGU010000095.1 GCA_944320255.1 uncultured Prevotella sp.
GAAACCACGACCGCCGACGACGGCATGGCGCGCGTCTATACGGTTGACGGCGTTGAGATTTACGCCGCTCCCGCCGCGTCGTTCAGCATCGACGACGTGCCTGCCAAGGGCTTGCTCATCGTGAAGAAGGGCGGAGAGACGACCAAGGTGATGAAGAATTAAGAATGAAGAATTAAAAATGAAAAATTAAGAATTAAAAATCAAGAAAACGCCTTGCAGGACATCCTGCAAGGCGTTTTCTTTTTAGTTGAGAATTAAGGGCCGGTGATTTATTTAAATGAATGTCCGCACAGTTCCCATTCATATTAAGAAGTTAGAGAATTTAGAGAAGTTAAAGAATTAACAGCCAACAGCCTTGCGCCCGTAAGCAAGGCATTTGGCTTTAACTCCTAACGTAGCATGGACGTGGTGGTAAATTCTGTAGCCTCTTTAAATTCTTTATGAATAGGAGATAAGTTGCGGAATGCGTGCGCTTTTGTGATTTTTAACACTCGCATCGTCGGCTCTTGCCTGTTTGACGGCTTCTTAGCGGTTAAATAACAACGTTTTTTTGTATTCTTAACTTTATATTCTCAATTATTTTCTAACTTTGCATCGGACTTTATATTTTAAATATTATGGCAAAGAAAGCATTATTGATGATACTCGACGGATGGGGTATCGGAAAGCATGGCAACGGCGACGTGATTTACAACACGCCGACTCCGTATCTTGATTATCTTAACGCCGTAAGCCCGCACTCGCAGCTCCAGGCTTCGGGCGAGGACGTAGGTCTGCCTGACGGGCAGATGGGCAACTCCGAGGTGGGACACCTCAACATCGGCGCGGGCAGGATTGTTTATCAGGACTTGGTGAAGATTAACCGTGCCTGCAAGGACGGCTCGATATTGAAAAACCCTGAGGTTGTCAGCGCGTACAGCTATGCCAAGGAGAACGGCAAGAAGCTGCACCTGATGGGCTTGACGTCGAACGGCGGCGTGCACTCGTCGCTCGACCACCTGTTCAAGCTCGTCGAGATTGGCAAGGAGTACGGCCTGAAGGACGTCTACGTACACTGCTTCATGGACGGACGCGACACCGACCCGAAGAGCGGCGCGGGCTTCATCAAGGAGCTTGAGGGCGTCTGCCGGGAGAACGGGGCGCACGTGGCCAGCATCATAGGCCGCTTCTACGCCATGGACCGCGACAAGCGTTGGGCGCGCGTGAAGGAGGCTTACGACCTGCTCGTCGAGGGCAAGGGCAAGCAGGCCGCCGACATGGTGAAGGCCATGGAGGAAAGTTACGCCGAGGGAGTGACCGACGAGTTCGTCAAGCCCATCAACAACTCAACCGTTGACGGCACAATCCAGGAGGGCGACGTCGTGATTTTCATCAACTTCCGCAACGACCGCGCCAAGGAGCTTACCCAGGTGCTGACGCAGCAGGACATGCCTGAAGAGGGCATGCACACGATAAAAGGCTTGCAGTATTACTGCATGACGCCTTACGACGCTTCGTTCAAGGGTGTGCACGTGCTGTTCCCGAAGGAGAACGTCGAGGACACTCTCGGCGAGTATCTCAGCAAGCAGGGCAAGAAGCAGCTGCACACGGCGGAGACTGAGAAGTACGCCCACGTGACGTTCTTCTTCAACGGAGGCCGCGAGGCTCCTTACGAGGGCGAGGACCGCATACTCGTGCCGTCGCCGAAGGTGGCCACTTACGACCTGAAGCCCGAAATGAGCGCATACGAGGTGAAAGACAAGCTCGTGGGCGCGATTAACACCCAGGAGTACGACTTCATCGTGGTGAACTTCGCCAACGGCGACATGGTGGGCCACACGGGCGTCTACCACGCCATCGCCAAGGCCGTCTGGGCCGTTGACCATTGCGTGAAGGACGTGATAGAGGCCGCCAAGGCCAACGGTTACGAGGCCATCATCATAGCCGACCACGGCAACGCCGACAACGCCATCAACGCCGACGGCACGCCCAACACGGCCCACTCGTTGAACCCCGTGCCCTTCATCTACGTGACTGACAACAACAGCGCCACAGTGAAGGACGGCCGCCTGGCCGACGTGGCTCCGTCGATACTGCACATCATGGGGCTTGAGCAGCCTGCCGACATGACGGGCGAGAACCTCATCTGCGACAATATTAAATAAGGTGTAGGCTTTTACGGTTATGCGGTTGTGCGGAATTCGGGCCGCAACCTCGCCGTAACCTGTAGCTGACACATACCCAAAGCCCTCCACGCCGGCAACGGCTGTGGAGGGCTTTTTCGTTGTTTTTCCGTTGCAACGTATGTGCCTGTGTGCCAGGCATTTTCCGTCGGCGTTGCAAAAGATGCCTTTTTGCGTTGCAAAAGACGGCCTTTTACGTTGCAAAATATGGCCTTTTACGAGATGAAACGGTTCATCCGCAATTCTGTTGGATGATATAACTTTGTTTTTTTATCAAGGGCAAGCTGCCGGGCACAGCTCTTGTAGGGGCGTAATTTATTATGCCCGCACGTTTCGCAAGAAACGTATTCTCCTGGTATTCAGGTCTTTAACGCTCTTTCAGAGCGTGCGGGCATAATAAATTATGTCCCTGCGAGGGCGGCGTTTCGCATTGTTCTATATGTATCTTTTATTTTATCATCATCACAAAGGTTTGCGGATGAACCAACAAAGGCTCCCTTTTGCCGGTTGGTTGCTAATTTTTTATACCATCCCCGGTGTTTGTTCCCTCTTCCCTCGTGCCCGTTGTTCCCGCCCGGCGGTGTCAGATGATAAGTTTGTTTTAATATTCTGTGAAATTTCGTACATCTTTTGTCTGATAAAGATAACTTTTATAATGCGCATTTTAGTAACTTTGCACCCGGTAAAAAAGGATTGTGTTAATTCGTAATGATTAAAATAGGTATAGACATCGGTTCTACCACGGCGAAGGTTGTGGCCGTGGGCGAAGACGGCGGCGTGCTGTTCTCGCGCTACGAACGCCACAACGCCGACGCCCGCGTGGTGCTGTCGCGCGTCTTGGCGGAGCTTTCCGGCGTGTGCGGCGACGCTCCTGTGAGCGTCAGGTTGACAGGTTCCGTGGGCATGGGGTTCGCCGAGAAGTGCGGTTTTCCGTTCGTCCAGGAGGTTGTCGCCGCCACGAAGGCCGTGCAGAAGTATTACCCGCACACGTCGTCGCTCATCGACATCGGCGGCGAGGACGCCAAGGTGGTGTTCTTCCGCGACGGGCGCGCCGCCGACCTTCGCATGAACGGCAACTGCGCCGGCGGCACGGGAGCGTTCATCGACCAGATGGCCGTGCTCCTCGGCGTGGGCGTTGACGAGCTTGACGGCCTGGCCGCGCGCGCCGCTCAGACTTATCCGATAGCGTCGCGCTGCGGCGTTTTCTGCAAGACTGACATACAGAACCTCATAGCCAAGAACGCCGACAAGGCCGACATTGCGGCGTCGATACTCCACGCCGTGGCCGTGCAGACGGTCGTCACGCTGGCCCACGGCTGCGAAATCACGCCCCCCGTGCTGATGTGCGGAGGCCCGCTGACGTTCATCCCGTCGCTGCGGCGGGCGTTCAAGGATTACCTCTCGCTCTCCGACGAGGACATCATCCTGCCCGGACACGGCACGCTGCTGCCCGCCCTCGGCGCGGCCCTGGCCGCCGTTGACGGCGAGCGGCCTTGCAGCCTGCCGGAGGTGGAGGCCCGCTTGGCCTCAGCCGGCGTCCCCGCCGGGGCGAGGGCCGGCGCGCTGCGCCCCGTATTCTCCGGTGAGGAGGACTATGCCGGGTGGAAAGAGCGTATGTCGCGCCACCATGTAGCCTCCGCCGAGATTGCCAAGGGGCTGCAAGACGTGCTCCTGGGCATCGACTCCGGCTCTACGACCACGAAGATAGTAGTCACTGACACGTCCTCGCGCGTACTTTATTCTTATTATGCGCCCAACAAGGGCAACCCCGTCGAGGCCGTAGGGCAGGGGCTGAGGCAGTTGCAGGAGGAGTGCGACCGCCGCGGCGCGCGGCTCAACGTGGTAGGCTCTTGCTCGACAGGCTACGGCGAAGACCTCATCAAAGCCGCCTTCCAGCTTGGCGGCGGGGTGGTGGAGACGATAGCCCACTACATGGCGGCCCGCCACATCGACCCCGCCGTCTCGTTCATCCTCGACATCGGCGGGCAGGACATGAAGGCGATATTCGTCACGGGCGGCGTCATCGACCGCATCGAGATCAACGAGGCCTGCTCGTCGGGCTGCGGCTCGTTCATCGAGACCTTCGCCAAGACCCTCGGCTACACGGCCGGGGAGTTCGCCCGCGCCGCCTGCCTCGCCGCCGCCCCGTGCGACCTCGGCACGCGCTGCACGGTGTTCATGAACTCCAAGGTGAAGCAGGCGTTGCGCGAGGGAGCCACCGTCAGCGACATCGCCGCCGGGCTGGCTTACTCCGTGGTGAAGAACTGCCTCTACAAGGTGCTGAAGTTGAGAGACGTATCCCAACTTGGAAGTCATATCGTGGTGCAGGGCGGCACGATGAGGAACGACGCCGTGGTGCGCGTGCTCGAACTGCTGACGGGCGCCGACGTGGCGCGCTGCGACATCCCCGAACTGATGGGGGCTTACGGCTGCGCCCTCTACGCCAAGGCCCGCCGCCACGCCCCCGTGGCCCTCGGCGACATGCTTGAGAAGGCCGGCTACACGTCGAAGCCGCTCCACTGCAAGGGCTGCGACAACCAGTGCCTCGTGGTGCGTTACCAGTTTGGCAACGGACAGAAGTATTATTCGGGCAACCGGTGCGAGAAAGTGTTCACCAACGGCGGCGAAGGCGCGCGGCGGAAAGGCGTCAACGCTTACATTTACAAGAACCAGCTGCTCTTCGACCGCGACGGGGTCAAGGGCTCGCCGCGCCTCACCGTGGGCGTGCCCCGCTGCCTCAACATGTACGAGGACTACCCCTTCTGGCACACGCTGTTCACCGCCTGCGGCATCGAAGTGCGCCTTTCCGGCAGTTCCAAGTACTCGTGTTACGAGCAAAGCGCCTGCATGGTGATGTCAGACAACATCTGCTTCCCCGCCAAGCTCGTGCACAGCCACATACAAGACCTCATCGACAAGCGCGTTGACCGCATATTCATGCCCTTCGTTGTCTACGAACGCCAGGGCGGCGAGCAGAACAGCTACAACTGCCCGATAGTCACCGGCTACGCCGAGGTTGTCAAGGGCGTGCAGGGCGGCGACGTGCCGATAGACTCTCCGACGATAAGTTTCAAGGACAAGAAACTGCTCTTACGGCAGTGCAAGGACTATCTCGCACGCCTGGGCGTGCAAGATTCTACAATAAACAAGGCCTTCAGCCTCGCCGTCAGCGCGCAAGACGCTTACGTGCACGACATCGTTAACTACAACGAGCGCGTCTACCGCAAGGCCCGCGAGCGCGGTGCCCTCACGGTGCTGCTGGCCGGCAGGCCCTACCACGCCGACGCGCTGGTGCAGCACAAGGTGTCAGACATGCTGGCGGACATGGGCATCTACGTCGTCACCGACGACATCGTGCGCGACAAGCGCGTGGCCGTCGGCGACGCCCATTACCTCTCGCAGTGGGCTTACCCCAACCGCATCCTTGAGGCTGCGAAGTGGAGCGCAGGGCGGAAGGACATGGAGTTTGTCGAGATGACGTCGTTCGGCTGCGGGCCGGACGCGTTCCTCGTAGATGAGGTTCGCGACCTCTTGATGCGCCACGGCAAGGTGCTCACGCTCCTGAAGCTCGACGACATCAACAACGTCGGCTCCATGAAGCTGCGCGTCCGTTCGCTCGTCGAGAGCCTCAGGGTGGCCTCCGAGGCCGGCGCGGAGCGGCGCGCCGAGGCTGCGTTCAAGACCACTCCCACGTTCGACGACGCCTGCCGCGGGCGCAAGATACTGGTGCCTTACTTCACGCCGTTCATCTCTCCGCTCATCCCCGCCATCATGCGGGTGGCCGGCTACGATGTTGACAACCTGCCGCTGAGCGACACCGAGTCGTGCGAATGGGGCCTGAAGTACGCCAACAACGAGGTTTGCTACCCCGCCACGCTCATCGTCGGCGACATAATCAAGGCCTTTGAGAGCGGCAAGTACGACCCAGCCAAGACGGCCGTGGCCATGACGCAGACCGGCGGCCAGTGCCGCGCCAGCAGTTACCTGTCGCTTATCAAGAAAGCCTTGGTTGACGCCGGCTACGGCGAAGTGCCCGTTGTGGCGTTCAGTTTCGGCAGCGCGATAAAGAACGAGCAGCCCGGTTTCCGCATCAACTGGCTCAAGCTGATGCCCATCGCGCTCTATTCCGTGCTTTACAGCGACTGCATAGCCAAGTTCTATTACGCCTCGGTGGTGCGCGAGAAACAGCCCGGCCAGGCCGCGAAGCTGCGCGACATGTACCTGCAAGCCAGCGAGGAACTGATACTCGACGGCCGCCACGACGACCTTGTGAGCTATCTGGCGATGGCCGCAAACGAGTTCAACCGCATTTGCAGCGACAAGGCCTGTCCCAAGGTGTGCGTGGTGGGCGAGATATTCTTGAAGTTCAACCCCTTCGCCCAGAAGAACGTGACCGACTGGCTAATATCCCGCGGCGTCGAGGTTGTGCCCCCGCTGCTGCTCGATTTCTTCATGCAGAGCTTCGTCAACAAGCGTGTTGACGAGGAGAAGCACCTCAGCCGCAAGACCGTCACGAGCTTCATTTACGGCATGGCGTACAAGAAGATAATGAAATACGTGGCCCGTGTTAACAAGGTTGCTTCGGCCTTCCGTTACTTTACGCCGTTCAACGACATCTTCAAGGAGGCCGACGAAGCACGCAAAGTCATCACCCTGAGCGCGCAGTTCGGCGAAGGCTGGCTGCTGCCCGCCGAGATTATGTCTTGCGGACGCCAGGGCGTGAAGGACGTCATCAGCCTGCAGCCCTTCGGTTGCATAGCCAACCACATCGTGTCAAAGGGCGTGGAGAAGCGCATAAAGATGTTTTTCCCCGACATGAACATCCTCTCGCTCGACTTCGACAGCGGCGTAAGCGACGTCAACATCACCAACCGCTTGCTCCTGTTCATCGACAATCTTAACACAGCAGACAAGTGACAAGCAAACGAGTTTTTTCAGCAGACAAGGGACAAGCAGGCGAGCAGACAAGCCTTTTTTAGCAAACGAGTAAACAAAAAACGAGCAGACAAGGTGTAAAGTAATTCCCTTGTCTGCTCGTTTGTTTGTCACTTGTCTGCTGAAAATACTTGTTTGCTCGTCTGCTGAAATAACTAATACTTGAACGAACTGCCTCCGAGGAACTCCCTTAGCAGCGAAGTGGGCGGCAGCTGGCGGTTGGGCACGGGCGCGATGTACTTCAGGAACTTCAGCAGGCGATACGCCTCGGCGTGCTCGTCGGCGTTTTCCGGCACGAGTTCGAGCAGCGGTTCGGCCTGGCTTTTTATCACGGCAAGCTCGAAAAGCAGGGCGGTGTTGAACATCGCGTCGGCGTTCTCCTGGTAGGGGAATATCCATTTGTTCTCCCCGGCGCGCACGCTCGGCCACCGCTTGATGGTCTCCGCCGCGCTCACTCCGCGGTACTTGTTGTCTCGTATGATGCGCCGCAGCAGCCGGTTGTCCGTCGTCGGTATGTAGTTGTGGTTGTCAAGCAGGATGGTGGTGAGCGCCGACGCATACACGCGGAACTTCCTCGCTTCGGGTATCTGCGCCGTAAGTTCCGGGTTGAGGGCGTGTATCCCCTCGACGACGAGCACCTCGTCGCCCCCTAAGCGCAGGCGGTTGCCGCTGCGTTCGCTGCGCCCCGTCTGGAAGTTATAGCGCGGCAGTTCCACCTCCTCGCCCTTGAACAGGGCGTCGAGCTGCTCGTTCAGCAGCGGTATGTTCAGCGCGTAGAGGCTCTCGTAGTCGTATTCCCCGGCCGCGTCCTTGGGTGTTTCCTCGCGGTTGACGAAGTAGTCGTCGAGCGAAATGGGCACGGGCTTGATGCCGCACGTGAGCAACTGTATCGACAGACGCTTGCAGAAGGTGGTCTTGCCGCTCGACGACGGCCCTGAAATCAGCACCATCCTCACGTCAGGCCGCGCCGCAATCATGTCGGCTATCTGTGAAATCTTCTTCTCCTGCAACGCCTCCGAGACGTTGATAAGGTCGGTGGAGCGGCCTTGCTGCACAGCTTCGTTGAAGTCGCCCACGGTGCTCATGCCGAGGATTTTCTGCCAGCGGTGGTGCTCCTTGAATATTTCGAACATCTTGTCCTGCCTTATCAGGTCGCCCAGGCGCGCCGGGTCGTTGCGCGATGGGGTGCGCAGCAGCATGCCGTCGTAATATTTTTCGAGGCCGAACAGGTACAACTGCTTCGTGTTCGTGAGCAGAGTGCCGTAGTAATAGTCCTTGTATCCATCAATCTCGTAATACGTGGTGTAGAGCCGCCCCACGCTTTTGAGCAGCTTCACCTTCGACGTCATTCCCATCTCGGTGAACATCTTGATTACGTCCTCGGTAGTGCTCTCGTGCCGTCGGATGGGCATCGCGGCGTCGATAATCTGTTGCATCCTCGTGCGCACGGCGCGGGCGTCGGCCTCGGTGACGGGGCGTCGCATGTTGATGTTGCAGTAGTAGCCGTTCGACACGGGGATGTCTATCACCACGTCGGCCCCCGGCCAGAGGTCGTGCACGGCCTTGCAGAGCACGAAGAACAGCGTGCGCGTGTAAGCCCTCGCGCCCGACGGCGACGTGATGTCCAAGTATTCAAGGTCCTTGTTGTGGTAAAGGCGGTAGTGCAGTCCCTCCACCTTATTATTGACTTTAACGCTAAGCGGGCCGTAGTCCATTTTTAAGTTTAATTCACGGAAAACTTCAGAAAGAGTGCTTCCAATCGTTACGTTTTGCGTTTTTTTATTATTTTTGCAACGAATTTGTATCATTTGTTTCATCTTCCATGCAGTTTTAGATTTAACGATTGTAAAGATACTCCGTTTTTTCGACACTGCGCAATGTTCGACAACAAATTATTTTAAAATATGTCGATTTGGATTTTTTTTAAGATTATCGGGTCATTGGCGCTCCTCATCTACGGAATGAAGGTGATGAGCGAGGCCTTGCAGAAGATGGCAGGTTCGCAGTTGCGCCACATCCTCGGCACGATGACCAAAAACAGGTTCACCGGTATGTTCACCGGTATGTTCGTAACGGCCGCCGTCCAGTCGTCGTCGGCCACGACGGTGATGACGGTCTCCTTCGTCAACGCCGGCCTCCTCACACTCGCCCAAGCCATATCCGTCATCATGGGTGCCAACATCGGCACCACGCTGACAGCCTGGATAATGAGCTTGGGTTTTTCGTTTAACTTCATGGATGCCGTGTTCCCAGCCTTCATCGCCGGCATCCTGCTCATCTACACGCGCCGCCACCGCTACATCGGCGACTTCCTTTTCGGCATAGCGTTCATGTTCTTCTCGCTCGCCCTGCTCAGCCAGACGGGCGACGAGATGGACCTCGGCCACAACAA
>CALUGU010000096.1 GCA_944320255.1 uncultured Prevotella sp.
CCAATAATTTTACGTAACTCGCTGATTATCATTGTGCGCTATATGATGGCGCAAAAAAGTGATGAAGTCAGGAAACCAGCGGGGACGGCGACAGCCGTCCCCGCTTTTTATTTGTGCCGTTTGTGGTTTTTCTATTTGCGATTTGCCGTGTTTTGTACGCAAAAAAGCCACGTTTTGGCTTGCAAAACGTGGCTTTTTGTAATGTCTTGACGCATAGGGCTTTACGCCTTTTGTAACTTCAGGCGTAAATCCAAATCGGTCATTAGACTTCGGGCTGACATTAACTCATAATCAGCCCGAAGAGTATGAATGCACGACAATATTCTGACTTATACGGTCTAATGACCCGATTTGGGTTAAAGGCCGCTTATTGTTGTGTGTCCTTCTTGTCTTGATTTTTGGTCTTGTCGTTGCGCAGGAACATCTTCCCGGCTTGGCTTTTCAGCTTGTGTTTGTTAGACAACGTTGCTATGATGTCGTTGAAGAACACGCTGAAAGCCGTCTGCATGGCTGAAGGCTGCCTTTTCTCCTTGTGCGCCAAGGGGTTTACCAGGACGTTTATCCCCTGCGGTTCCACACGTATGTCCACATCCGCGCTTGCCATCACAGGGTCGCCGTCGAAGTGTATGAAGCCCGGCTTTTCGCGCTTTACGTGGATGTGCCGTGTCTTGAACGTCTTTATTCTTTGGTTTTTGTCGATGGTCTTGTTGAACATGTCGATGCTCAGTTGCGGAGCCTCAATCATGTCGAACGGTTCCATTATTGTGACGTCGAGCAGTCCGTCGCTCATGGATGCCTGCGGGGCTATGTAAGCGTTGTTGCCGTATTGCGATGCGTTAGCGCATGATATGAGGAAGGCTTTGCGTATGGTGGTGCCGCCCTCGTCGCAGATTTCGTAAGTTTCCGGCTTGTAGCGCAGGCCCTCCCGCAGGATGTTCTCAAGGTATGTCATAGGGCCGCGCCGCCCGGCTTCGGCGAACTTCATGCTTATGAATGCGTCGAAGCCCATGCCGCAGGTGCAGAAGAAGGGCTTGTCGTTAATCATGCCGTAGTCGAGGGCGTGGATGGTGTGCATGTTGATTGTTTCTACCGCCCGGCGCACGTCCATGGGCAGCATCAGGTGGCGCGCCAGGCCGTTGCCGGAGCCGCACGGGACGATGCCGAGGGCCGTGCCTGAATGGGTTAGCGCCCTTGCCACCTCGTTGACAGTGCCGTCGCCGCCAATGGCCACGACGGCGTAGTATTCCTTGTCACGTGCGTCGAGGGCTATTTCGTAAGCGTGTCCGCCGTATTGTGTTTCCTGTATCGAAAAGTCATAGAACTCCTTGTCGATGGTGTCATCGATTATTTTAGGGACGCCCGTCTTTTCAAGCGTCCCGGAAACCGGGTTCATTATGAACAATATTTTTCTCTTGCCTGTCATCTTGCTGCAAATGTAATAATATTTTAGTATACGTCTTTTTATAAAAATGTAATATTTTTACTTTTAAGACACTTTTCTGTGAAATAGAGTTCCGTTTTCGCATTTTTTTGTATCTTTGCAGCCTGATTGAAAAAAGCAAACGAAGTCGTAATGAGGTGTCAAGGCTTTAGCCTGTAGCGTGTCAGGGCGAGAGCCGACCGCCGTAAGGTTTTTAGTGACGGCGAGCCTCACAACAAAATTCATTATGGGACAATTACAAGAGAGATACAAGAATTACCGTGAGCCGCAGAAGTTCATGGAAGCGGGCGTTTATCCCTATTTTCGTGAAATCACGGGCAAGCAAGGCACTGAGGTTCAGATGGCCGGGCACGATGTGTTGATGTTCGGCTCGAACGCCTATACGGGGCTTACGGGCGACCCGCGTGTCGAGGCCGCAGCAAAGGCTGCGCTTGACAAGTATGGCACGGGATGCGCAGGAAGCCGTTTCCTCAATGGAACGTTGGACTTGCACGTAAGGCTTGAGAAGGAACTTGCCGAGTTTGAGCATAAGGACGACGCATTGTGCTTCTCTACCGGCTTTTCCGTTAACGCCGGCGTGTTGGCAGTTGTCTGCGGGCGTGAAGATTACATTATATGCGACGACCGCGACCATGCGAGCATCGTTGACGGGCGCAGGCTGTCATTTGCCACCTGCCTGAAGTACAAGCATAACGACATGGACGACCTTGAGAAGCAGTTGCAGAAGTGCCGTCCGGAGTCGATAAAACTGATAGTTGTTGACGGCGTGTTCTCAATGGAGGGCGACTTGGCCAATTTGCCTGAAATTGTACGCCTGAAGAAGAAGTACAACGCGTCGCTCATGGTTGACGAAGCCCATGGATTGGGAGTCTTCGGCAAGGACGGGCGTGGCGTGTGCGACCACTTTGGTGTTATCGACGACGTTGATCTTATAATGGGTACGTTCTCGAAAAGCCTCGCAAGCATTGGCGGCTTCATCGCCGGCGACAAGGATACCATCAACTACTTGAGGCATACTTGCCGCACTTACATCTTCAGCGCGTCGAACACTCCGGCAGCCACGGCCGCTGCGATGGAGGCCTTGCATATTCTCAAAAGCGAGCCGGAGCGCATCGAGCGTTTGTGGGAAGTGACGAAATACGCCCTTAAACGTTTCAAGGAAGAAGGCTTTGAAATCGGTGACACGGAAAGTCCCATCATTCCGTTGTACGTCAGGGATGTGGACAAGACGTTCCTCGTGACGAAGCTGGCGTTTGATGCCGGTGTGTTCATCAACCCCGTCATTCCTCCGGCTTGTGCCCCCCAGGACACTTTGGTGCGCTTTGCGCTTATGGCCACTCACACAAAAGAGCAAGTTGAGCGCGGCGTGCAAGCCTTGAAGAAGATTTTTGTCGAGCAAGGTATTATCAAGTGATTTCCGTGTGCGTATAAGAATTTGTTTTTTTTAATTATAATAGCATCTGCCCTCTTTCACGGGGGCAGTTTTTTTGAATATGAATTTTCTTAAGAATGCAAATGCGGCTGTTAGGAACGGTGTCGCGTCTTTAGGATTTTTGCTCAGCGTGCATGTTATGGCGCTGGTGTTCTTTTTCATATTCCGTATGGTGCTTTTCGTGGCTACGGATTACAGTTTTCCGAAAGGCATTGCCGGCGACTACGGACTGTATTCAGTTGCTTTCCTGCGCGGTCTTTGGTTCGACAACGTTGTTGCCTGCTACATTTCGGCGTTGCCGTTGGTCGTGTTCTGGGTGGCCGGGTTGTTCGGGTGCGCGTCGAAATGGCTCTACCGTTCCGCCTCGGTGTATTTCATTGTGCTGTATTCATTGGGCTTTATCATCTCTGCTGCAAACATCCCTTATTTCAATTATTTCTTCAAGCCGATAAATTCGTCGATTTTCAACTGGTTCGATTATGCGGGGACAACTGCAGGGATGGTGTTCGGTGAAGCCTCGTATTACTTGACATTGTTGCTGGGCATTGCCATGATAGTGGTGTTCAGTTATTTTGTGTGCAAGCTGTCGAAGCTGTTTTACAACCTAACGTTGGTAACTCCAGCCCGCGCCTGGACTCGCAGGCAGGCTGTTGCCGTGTTCGCGGTTGGGGCGGTAGTTGTGGGGCTATGCTTTTTCGGCATCCGCGGACGCGCCGGGCGTAACCCAATAAGGATAAGCCAAGCGTATTATTGCACCGACCCCTTCCTCAACCAAGTGGGTGTGGCGCCGGTGTTCAGCTTGATGAGAAGTGCGCTTGACGACAGCCGCAAGGAGAACCAAGAGTTGAGGCTCATGCCGGGTGACAAGGCAGTGGCGAACGTGCAGAGGCTCTTGTCAAGGCACGGCATAGACGGAATATCTCCGTTGGCGCGTGTGGTAAAGGCGGATTCAACCGTGACGCCTGCCCGTAAGAACGTGGTGATCATATTGATGGAGTCTATGTCGGCAAGCCTGATGCAATCATTCGGCAACAAACATAACCTGACTCCGTTCGTTGACAGCCTTTATAAACATTCGCTCAGCTTCAGTAATTTCTATTCTTCAGGCATACACACAAACCAAGGTATGTATTCTTCGCTGTATTCGTTCCCGGCGGTTATGAAGCGCAATGCGATGAAAGGCTCTGTAATACCTCTGTATTCAGGGCTTCCTACGATATTGAAAGAGAAAGGCTACCGCAATATGTTCTTCATGACGCACGAGTCTCAGTATGACAATATGAATGCGTTTTTCCGCACCAACGGTTTCGATGAGATATATTCCCAGGAAAATTATCCGGCAGACAAGGTTGTCAACGGCTTCGGAGTATCTGACGATTATTTGTTCCAATACGCTTTGCCCGTGCTCGACAGGCACGCAAAATCAGGACAGCCGTTTTTCAGCGTGTTGCTGACAATCAGCAACCATCCCCCATACGTGGTGCCGGATTATTTCCATCCGCGCAGCAGTAAGACGGAAGAACAGATTGTTGAATACGCTGATTGGGCTATACGTAATTTCATTACGGAGGTGAAGAAGAAACCTTGGGCTGACAACACCATATTCGTCTTGTTGGGAGACCACGGCAAGTTAGTTGGCACGCCAGAGTGTGAAAGCCCGTTGTCATACAACCATATTCCGCTCATCATCTTTGGTAAAGACATTGAGCCGAGGATTGTTGACAACATAGGAGGGCAGGTTGACTTGATGCCGACGTTGCTGGGACTTCTTGGGTTCGGCTATGTTCAAAACGGTTTCGGCATCGACCTCTTGAAAGAAAAGCGTCCGTATATGTATTTCACCAGCGACAACCTTATCGGCGTCAGGGGTTCGTCTCGCCTTTACATCTACTTCCCCGCCACACGCCAAGAATTGCGGTATTTCACGAAAGGCCGTCAGGTGAAGCCGGCGCAAGACGATATGATATTCCGTGACATGAAAGATTACGCTTTCTCAATGTTGCAGTGTGCCGAAGTTATGGTGCGCAACCAGCAGACGTTGAATTACCCCAAGAAAAAAGCCGGGCACTGATTGCGGCATACGTTGCGGTGTAATGTAAGGCGGCAAGGTAGGGCTATAAATGCGATTTGTTAATTAAAAATTTGCAGGTTAAGCGGAAATAACGTATCTTTGCACCCGCAAAAAGCACTGATGTGCGTCCGTTCGGGGTGTAGCGCAGCCCGGTAGCGCGCCTGGTTTGGGACCAGGTGGTCGCAGGTTCGAATCCTGTCGCCCCGACAAAAGGGATGAAGCCAGTTACGGCGCATCCCTTTTTTTTGTATCGTTACGTTTTATTTCTGTGTTGGTTTTGTACGCTTATGTCATCCAGGTTGTTATTGTTTATTGTTTGCGTGGTAATGTTTTGCGGTTTCAGCAACGCACAGACAACGGTTGTGAAGGACTGCAGGCAAGTCTCGTTCGGCAAGTCCGTGCCGGCGGGGAACTACAGCGGGATTACGCATCTGCGAGGTAACGAGTACGCCGTAGTTTCAGACAAGTCGGCTAATGACGGTTTCTTTATTTTTGAGATTGACGTTGACTCTGTTTCCGGAGATATAACAGACGTGAGGAATAAGGGCTTCAGGGGCGACAGTTTGCGTGCAGGCGACTGTGAAGGCATTGCCTTCCGTCCTTCCACTATGACGTTGTTCGTCAGCAGGGAGGCCGACTCGGAAATCTTGGAATATTCAGAAGACGGCAAACTGACTGGCAATAGGCTCGAAATACCGGCTGTTTATAAGGCAGGAATGGGCAATTACGGTTTTGAGGCGTTGGCTTATGACGAGGAGAGGCATGCGTTTTGGACTATGAACGAGAGCACGCTGAAGTGCGACGGAGCTAAGGCGACGTCGCAGAATGGTGTCAAGAACATCCTGAGATTGCAGTCTTTCGGCGACGATTTACGGCCTTTGGAACAATTCGCATACGCAATGGACGCGCCGACGGCACATTCAAAGGCTGATGAATACGCAATGGGCGTAAGCGAAATCGCGGCTTTGGGCGACGGACGGTTGCTTGTATTGGAGCGTGAGTTTTTTGTTCCGAGGCTGAAAATAGGTGCTTTCGTGCAATGTAAACTGTATGAGATAAAGCCCGACAATGCTTTAGCTTTGAGGCAAGGCGAGGTTATTGCCGACACTACAAAAATTTTGCCTAAGCGGCTTGTGCATTCATTCAAGACCAGCTTAGGGTTGTTCAAGCGTTCTATTGCCAATTACGAAGGTATGTGCTTAGGCCCAACGCTTGCTGACGGGAGCAGGGTTTTGATATTGGTGAGCGACTCGCAAGACCAATACAAGGGCGTGCTTAAAGATTGGTTCAAGTCTCTTGTAATCAAGACTGGCGACTGATTATCGAGAACCTGACATAGCTTCTGTCGTCGAAAGACCTGTTTCCGCTCATCCATCCTTTCGTAGCTTTAAAACTGCCGATGCAGAGCGGGTCGTCGCGCAGCAATGCTGCGAGGGTCGTTTCGCTCTCCGCCAGTGTGTCTTTTAAGAACGGATAGCCGTCAGACGCAAGCACTATTTCGCTTGTTAAGTCGTCAATGTCAATTACTTTTGTCTTTTCCAGTGGAATGTCAAAGCCGTCAACTACGGAGAACAGGGCGTTTTGCCATTTGCATGAAGCACGTAATTCATCAACGATTGCGGCGCGTCCGGGGTCGGACGTGCGCGCTTCCTCGATGCTAAGTCCGTTCACCAATGCGTGTTTCAGGTGCTCCGCACGTTTAGCAGCCAGCCTTTCCTCATACGGTTTCGGATTTTCATACAGCCTGCCATTTATCAAACACTGGCAGTCGCCTACCATCCACACTTGTTTCCGGTAATCAGAATAAACTGTCACGCTTGCCGTCATGCGTTCTTCAGGATGATTTTCGAGCAGCGAAAAGTCACAGTCCGCCGCCTTGTATCCGTTCCTTACATTATCCGTTACGCCCTTGCAAAAGCCGTTGAAGCTGATGTCTACGGGCATCTCGGATATGTATTTCTTTACGAGGAGCATACAGGCGCGGCCGTTAGTCATGGCCGGATTTATGCGGAAGCGCGATTTGCTTGTGCTTCCGTCGATGACTGCCACGAAGCGTGCGTTGGCCTCAATGCCGTCTTCGCACGCTTCCAGGCTTACCTTTCCCTCCGTTTTTTGTTCTATTATCGTAATCATCCTTTGCCTGGTATTTGTTTGGTCGGACGCCGGAATACAGCTTTTTAATCAGGTCTTGACGTCCAATTCTCACAAGTTCGCGCTCAATAGCGCGCCTTTCTTCAGGTTTGTACCAGAAGAAAAACTGCCTTTGCGCAAGTTTTTCGCGCTGTGTCTTGGCCGAGAAAACAGGTTCGAGAGTGTACGGGTCAAGCCCCGTGTACCATGTTTCGGTGCTCACCGTCATAGGCGTAGGCGTGAAGTCCTGTACCTGTTCGAGCTTGAAGTCAAGCCCCTTGGTTATCACGGCGAGTTCAGCCATGTCCTCCTCGCGGCATCCCGGATGGCTGCTTATGAAGTAAGGTATTATTTGCTGGCGGAGGTTCTCGCGCCGGTTGATGTCGTCGAATATCCTCTTGAACTCCTCAAACAGCCTGAACGGAGGTTTGCGCATTAGCCTTAGCACATTGTCCGACGTATGTTCGGGGGCCACCTTGAGCCTTCCGCTGACGTGGCGGCATATCAGTTCGCGGGTGTATTGCCGCGCCGCGGCGTCGCATTTCTCGTCGCCGCTCTTGTGGAGCAACAGGTCGTAGCGCACGCCGCTGCCGATAAAGCTCTTTTTCACGCCCTGCAATGCGTCAACGGCGTGGTAAACCTCAAGCAGTTTTGAGTGGTCTGTGTCAAGGTTGGGGCACACCCTTGGGTTGATGCACGACGGACGCTTGCACTTCTCGCAAATCTTCTTGTCCTTTCCGCCCATGCCGTACATGTTCGCCGAAGGGCCTCCGAGGTCGCTCAGATACCCCTTGAAGTCGGGCATGGCTATGATTTTCTTCACTTCGTCAACGATGCTCCGCTTGCTGCGCGAGGTGATGAACTTGCCCTGGTGAGCGCTGATTGTGCAGAAGGCGCATCCGCCGAAGCATCCACGGTGGATGTTGACGGAGTGTTTTATCATCTCATACGCCGGGATGCGCTTGCCCTTATACTTGGGGTGGGGCAGGCGCGTGTAGGGCAAGTCGTAACATTTGTCAATCTCCTCGGTGGTCATCGGAGGGTAGGGCGGGTTCACCACGGCGTATACTCCGCCGACCTCCTGTAGCAGGCGGCGGGCGTGCATCATGTTCGACTGTTCCTCTATGTGCCTGAAGTTCTCCGCCTGCGCCCTCTTGTCGCGCACGCATTCTTCGTGGGCGTGCAGCACGATGTCGTCGGCCTTGACGCCTCCCGGTATGGCCTCCTCCTGGCTCAGGTAGACAGTCTGCGGTATTTCGCGTATGTCGGCAATCTTCCTTCCCTTCATCATCTCGCGGCACAAGGCCACTACGGGCCGTTCGCCCATACCGTAGATTATCATGTCGGCGCCGGAGTCGCACAGTATGCAACGCTTCAGTTCGTCCTGCCAATAGTCGTAGTGCGTCAGCCTCCTCATTGACGCCTCTATGCCGCCGAGCACTATCGGGACGTCGGGATACAGCCGCCGCAGTATCTTGCTGTAGACAATCGTAGGATATTCAGGCCGGCAGTCGTGCCGCCCGTCGGGGCTGTAAGCGTCTTCCGAGCGCAGTCGCTTGTTGGCCGTGTACTTGTTCACCATCGAGTCCATACAGCCGGGGGCGATGCCGAAGAACAGCCTTGGGCGGCCCAGCTTCTTGAAGTCGCGGTAGTCGCCGTGCCAGTCGGGCTGCGGCACTATCGCCACGCGCAGCCCTTCGGCTTCCAGCACGCGCCCTATCACGGCGGCGCCGAACGACGGGTGGTCAACATACGCGTCGCCGGAGAACAGGATGACGTCAAGTCCGTCCCATCCGCGCAGCTCCACCTCCTTCTTCGTCGTAGGCAGCCACGCGCTCCTTAGCGGTTCGTCCGGTTGGCCGGTGCGCCCCTGTCCTGAAAAAGCTCCGCCCTTACTCACCGCAGGCATCATTGACGGTTTCAGCCCCGGCTTTCCATTTAGCATAAAGTCCTACGAGCTGGTTGAGGCCGAACGCCTTCATGTTGTTGTTATAAATGACGTCGAGGCACAAGTCAAGCAGCTCCCTGTCCGTAGCCTCCTGCGTTTCGAGCATCGACCTTACGTTCAGTTTCAGTTTGTCGAGCACGCTCTCGTCTATGATGCCGTTGCTGTCAACCAGTCCGTTGAGCAGCGAGTATTTCCTGATAGTTTCCAAGTGCGCGTCTGTGACAACCATGCTTCGAGTGCCCGAAGCGTTGGTCTGTATTTTGTATTTCTCCATACGGCTTTTGTTTTTTGAATTTACAGAGTAAAACATTTTGCGGTGGAAGCGTCGTCCGCCTCCGTCCCGCCTTTGTAACATTGTGGTTTCTTATATGCAAAGATAATACAAAAAAGTGAGATACTGAGCAAATCACGGAAATATGATTGAAAGTTAATGATTTATGGGGTTTT
>CALUGU010000097.1 GCA_944320255.1 uncultured Prevotella sp.
GTCAACTATAAAGGTACTAAAAATATTCCATTCCCACAACTTTTTTAATGGTTTTCTTATGCCGAACTCACGTTAATCACGGACTGTTGGAGAAGCTCCGACTTTATGAAGGCAGTTATCTGAAACGTGCTGCCGCCTTGTTGTTCCATCCCGATCCGGAAAAGTATGTGACCGGAGCGTTTGTAAAAGTCGGTTTCTTCCGTGAAGGCATGGATTTGGTGTATCAGGACGAAGTGCATGGCAATCTGTTCCAGCAAATCGTGAAACTGATGGATTTGCTGTGCACCAAATACATGAAAGCCATCATCACCTACGAAGGCATCCAACGGATAGAAACCTTACCTATGCCCCGTGAGGCTCTGCGTGAGGCGTTATTGAACGCCTGTATCAACAAAGATTACGCTGAACCTTCTCCCATCCAAATCCGTGTGTATGAGAACAAGTTGGAGATAATAAATGGTGGGGTATTGCCCGAAGGATGGACTGTGGAAACCTTATTGTCCTCACATCGGAGTATGCCTTACAACCCGGATATAGCCAACACTTTCTTCCGTGCAGGTGAGATTGAAGCATGGGGACGCGGTATTGAGCGCATTATCACGGCTTGCAAGCAGGATGGTTTCTCCACTCCGGAGTTCCGCTATGACGCTTCGGGTATCTGGACGACTTTTAAGTTTGAATATCCAGAAAGAGCGACTACTCAAAACGGCCAAAACACTACAAAAAAAACCGTACAAAAGACCATACAAAAGACCATACAAAAACTAACGCAGCAACAACAAGCCATATTGGCCTATCTGAATGAACACCCCAATGCCACACGAAAAGAATTATGTGAGAATATTCCTGATGCGACAATGGGAGGTATCATTCACAATCTTTCCCGCCTTCAAGAGCTCGGCTTACTGAAACGTATAGGAGGCAGGAAGCAAGGATATTGGCAAGTAATGGAATAAAGGATTATTGACAATTTGAAAGAATTTTAAAACTATGTGAGTTTGGTATATGAAAAAACCTCACGTTAACACATAACCAACCTGAAGGCAACAAGCCGATTGGGATTAAAATATCGTCCAACGTTATTAAAACTAAAATATGTAGGGCGAGGCTCGTTATGTCGATTAAAATGAGTAACTTTGCACCCCAATATGTACTTTTGGGAAAGTAACCACGACTTATGAAAAGAGAAACTAACAGCGCTTTTTCAATGATAGCAGACTACGAGGGAGACATAACGAAACTTTTCGAGGGCGGTGCGGACGGCGACGTGCCCGTGCTGGCCACGCGCAACCTTGTGTTGTTCCCCGGCGTGGTGTCGCCCGTGCTCATCGGGCGCACGTCGAGCCTCAATCTCGTGAACCATCTCAAGGACCACCCCGACGAGGCTTTCGCCGTGTTCTGCCAGAAAAACGCCGACGAGGACAACCCCGCGCGCAAGGAGGACTTGTATGAATACGGCGTGCACGCAAAGATGATACGCGCGCTGGAGATGCCGGGCCAGCAGGGCAACGTAACCGTGATACTGCAAGGCCTGGGCCGCTGCCGCCTGACAGAACTAAAGGGCGCGCAGCCATTCCTTACGGGCACGGTAGAGGTGGCACCGGAGAAAATCCCCGACGTCAAGGACAAGGAGTTCATGGCGGCCATAGAGGACCTGCGCAACCTGACGATAGACTACGTAAAGAAGAACGACGAGATACCCGACGAGGCACAGTTCGCCCTGCAAAACATCAACAACGCCGTGATACTGCTCAACTTCGTCTGCACGAGCCTGCCCTTCGAGGCCAAAGAGAAGATGAGGCTGCTGAAGGCCAACTCGCTGAAGGACCGCCTGTTCAAGCTGCTGAAGATACTCCACCGCGAGATGCAGCTGCTCGAAATAAAGCACGACATCCGCACGAAAACTCGCGAGGACATCGACGAACAGCAGCGCGAATACTTCCTGCAACAGCAGATAAAGAACATCAAGGAGGAGCTGACCGGCGGCGACAGCTACCCTGAACGCAAGGAGCTGATGGAGGCGGCCAAGAAGAAGAAATGGCCGGGCGAAATAGAGGAGACGTTCAACAAAGAGCTTGACAAGCTGGACATCCTGAACCCGCAAAGCCCGGAGTTCAGCGTGCAGCTGACTTACCTGCAGACCTTGGTGAACCTGCCATGGGAGAGCTACACGCAGGACGACCTGAACCTGAAGCGCGCCGAGAAGGTGCTCGACCGCGACCACTACGGCATGAAGAAGGTGAAGGAGCGCATACTGGAGTATATGGCCGTGCTTAGCCTAAGGAAAGACCTGAAGTCGCCCATCATCTGCCTTTACGGCCCTCCGGGCGTCGGCAAGACGAGCCTCGGCAAGAGCATCGCCGCCGCAATGAAACGCAAGTACGCGCGCATATCGCTCGGCGGCGTGCACGACGAGGCCGAGATACGCGGCCACAGGCGCACGTACATCGGCGCCATGCCCGGCCGTATAATCAAGAGCATACAGAAGGCGGGGTCGTCAAACCCTGTGTTCATACTCGACGAGATTGACAAAGTGACGCAGAACACGATAAACGGCGACCCGGCGTCGGCACTGCTCGAAGTGCTCGACCCGGAGCAGAACTTCGCCTTCCACGACAACTACTTAGACGTGGACTACGACCTCTCCAAGGTACTGTTCATCGCAACGGCGAACGATCTGAACACCATACCCCGCCCGCTGCTCGACCGCATGGAGCTGATAGAGGTGGGCGGATACATAACAGAGGAAAAAGTGGAGATAGCCAAACGCCACCTGATACCGAAGGAGAAGGCCAACACGGGCCTGACTGACGAGCGGCGGCTGGCGTTCACCAAACAGGCGATAGAGAAGATAATAGAACAGTACACGCGCGAGAGCGGAGTGCGCCAGCTTGAGAAGCAGATTAACAAGGCGCTGCGCAAGCTGGCCTTCATGAAGGCGAAGGACGGCGCGCTGCCATACTATAAGATAACGCCGGCGGAGCTTGCCACGCTGCTGGGCAACCCGCCATTCTACCGCGACATATACCAAGGCAACGACTACGCCGGCGTGGTGACGGGCTTGGCGTGGACGAGCGTGGGCGGAGAAATACTCTTCATCGAGACGAGCCTTAGCAAGGGAAAAGGCTCGAAGCTGACGCTTACGGGCAACCTGGGCGATGTGATGAAGGAGTCGGCCGTACTCGCCCTTGAATACGTCAAGGCGCACGCCGGCACGCTGGGCGTTGACTACCGCATCTTCGACCACTGGAACATACACATCCACGTGCCTGAAGGAGCCACGCCCAAGGACGGCCCGTCGGCGGGCATCACGATAGCCACGTCGATAGCGTCGGCGCTGACGCAGCGCAAGGTGCGCGCCAAGACGGCGATGACGGGCGAGATAACGTTGCGCGGCAAGGTGCTGCCCGTGGGCGGCATTAAGGAGAAGATACTGGCCGCCAAGCGCGCCGGCATCACGGAGATTGTGATGTGCCGTGACAATAAGAAGGACATCGACGAGATTTCAGAAGAATACATCGCCGGCGTCAACTTCCATTACGTAGAAAACATACAGGAAGTGTGGGACTTCGCCCTGACTGACGAGAAAGTCAAGAATCCCGTGACATTCGACATAGAAGACTGACGCCATGTTTTTTGAACTGCAACATACCGACAGCGCAAGCGACGCACGCACCGGGCTGATAACCACTGCGCACGGACAGATACGCACACCGATATTCATGCCCGTGGGGACGTGCGGCAGCGTCAAGGGCGTACACTTCAGCGAACTGCGAGAACAAGTGCGGGCGCAAATCATCCTTGGCAACACTTACCACCTGTATCTGCGCCCCGGCCTCGACGTGCTCAAGTCAGCGGGAGGCCTGCACAGGTTCAACACGTGGGACAGGCCGATACTGACTGACAGCGGAGGATTCCAGGTGTTCTCGCTTACGGGGATAAGGAAGCTAAGGGAAGAGGGCTGCGAGTTCCGCTCGCACATCGACGGCTCTAAGCACTTCTTCACACCGGAGAACGTCATTAACACCGAACGTGCCATCGGTGCGGACATCATCATGGCATTCGACGAGTGCCCGCCGGGGCAAAGCGACTACAAGTACGCCAAGAAAAGCCTGATGATGACGCAACGCTGGCTCGACAGGTGCATCAAGAGGTTCAACGAGACGGAGCCTCTATATGGCTACGAACAAGTAATGTTCCCCATCGTGCAAGGCTGCACGTTCAAGGAGCTGCGGCGCGAGGCTGCCAAGTTCGTGGCCGACAAGGGAGCCGCGGGCAACGCAATCGGCGGGCTGGCCGTGGGCGAGCCGACGGAGGTGATGTATGAGATGATCGAGACCGTCAACGAAATACTGCCCAAGGACAAGCCGCGCTACCTGATGGGAGTGGGCACGCCGCAGAACATCCTCGAAGCCATAGAGCGCGGCGTGGATATGTTCGACTGCGTGATGCCAACGCGCAACGGGCGCAACGCCATGCTGTTCACCTACGAGGGCACGATGAACATGAGGAACAAGAAGTGGGAAAAGGACTTCTCGCCCATAGACCCTGACGGCTGCGACGTTGACAGGACATACTCAAAAGCCTACCTGCACCACCTGTTCAAGGCGCAGGAACTTCTGGCTATGCAGATTGCGAGCATACACAACCTGGCGTTCTACCTGCGCCTCGTGGGCGACGCACGCCGCCACATTGAGGCCGGAGACTTCGTGAAGTGGAAGGCGTCGGTGATAGAACGGCTTGGGAAACGGATTTAACGGAATAGCATGAAACCAAACAATACAAGACGAACCGCCACGGACGGTCCAAAGGCCCAAAGGCTCAAAGACTGTCTCGAACGGTTGCGGGCGCAGATGGCACGGCTCGGCCAAAGGCTGGGTTGGCTCAAAGTGCTCAACCCTGCACGCTACTTGAAGATACTCGACTGGTACATCATCCGAAAGTTCATCGGCACGTACTTCTACTCCATCGCGCTGATAATCTCTATATCCATCGTTTTCGACATTAACGAAAACCTCGCCAAGTTCACCCAATACCACGCCCCGCTGAAGGCGATCGTGGTTGATTATTATATGAACTTCGTGCCATATTTCGCCAACCTGTTCAGCCCACTATTCGTGTTCATCGCCGTAATATTCTTCACGTCGAAGCTGGCGGGCAATTCCGAAGTGATCTCGATGCTGGCCGCTGGCGTCAGCTTCAAGCGTCTGATGCGCCCATACATGGTATCGGCCGCGCTGATTTCAGCCATGACCTTCTTCCTCGGAGCTTACGTAATACCTAAAGGCACGATAATAAAGCAGAACTTCGAGACGATGTACAAGAACAAAAAGAGGAACACATCGTCGGAAAACGTGCAGCTGCAAGTCGGCAAAGGCGTGATAGCCTACATCCAGCACTATGACAACAACCTGAAGAAAGGCTACGGCTTCTGCCTCGACAAGTTCGAGAACAAGAAGCTCGTGAGCCACATGACGGCCTCGGAAATACAGTATGACACAATCTCCGACTCAAAATACCACTGGAAAGCGCGCAACTGGCGGATAAGGCAACTCAAGGGAATGCGCGAGACGATAACGAGCGGCTCGGTCAAAGACACAGTGGTAATGATGGAGCCTACCGACCTCGTATTCTCCAAAGGCCAGCAGGAGACGTTCACAAGCCCGCAACTGAAAGAATACATAAGCAAACAGATAGACAGAGGCTCAAGCAACGTAGTGCAATACGAGGTGGAGTACCACAAACGCATCGCCACGTCGTTCGCCTCGTTCATCCTCACCACCATCGGCCTGTCGCTGTCGTCAAGGAAACGCAAGGGCGGCATGGGACTGTACCTTGGCATCGGCCTGGCATTGAGCTTCGCATACATAATGCTGCAGACCGTGTCGGCAACCTTCGCAATCAACGCCGACACACCGCCGATACTGGCCGCATGGATACCAAACATAATTTTCACAGTGGTGGCATACTTCTGCTACCGTAAAGCACCGAATTAAGATATGGACTTCTACGATTTAGACTTAAGCGACAACACCCTCGACGCCATCGACGACATGGGATGGGCGTCATGTACCCCGATACAGGAAAAGTGCATACCTGAAATATTGGACGGGAAAGACGTTCTCGGCATAGCACAGACCGGCACAGGGAAAACGGCTGCATACCTCCTGCCCATCTTAAGCATGCTCGACGACGGCGGATTTCCAGAGAACTCGATAAACTGCGTGATAATGAGTCCGACGCGCGAACTGGCACAACAAATAGACCAGGCTATGCAAGGGTTCTCATATTATATGCAAGACGTAAGCAGCGTGGCCGTCTACGGAGGCAACGACGGCAGTCGTTACGACCAGGAATACAAAAGTATGAAAATGGGCGCAGACGTAATCATCGCCACGCCCGGCAGGCTGATAAGCCATATAACGATGGGCAACGTAGACCTCGGCAAGGTGTCGTTCTTCGTTCTCGACGAGGCCGACCGCATGCTTGACATGGGCTTCCATGAAGACATATTGTCCATCGCAAAGCTATTACCCGCCGACTGCCAGACGGTGATGTTCTCGGCCACCATGCCAGAAAAGATTGAAGACCTCGCAAAGACATTACTCAAATCGCCGTCGATAATAAAGCTCGCCGTAAGCAAGCCGGCAGAAAAAATCAAACAGCTTGCGTGCGTCTGCCACGAGAACCAGAAAGGCAAGGTGCTTGAAAACATATTCAAGACATACGGACAAAAGCGAGTCATCATATTCTCAAGCTCAAAATCAAAGGTAAAGGACATCAACAAGCAACTGAAAGCGGCAAAAGTGAACAGCGGAGAGATGCACTCCGACCTGATGCAAAGCCAAAGGGACGAAGTGATGTACCTATTCAAGAGCGGACAAATCGACGTACTCGTAGCCACCGACATCGTAGCGCGCGGCATCGACATCGACGACATCTCGATGGTTGTAAACTACGACGTGCCGCACGACTGCGAAGACTACGTACACAGGATAGGGCGAACCGCCCGCGCCGACAACGACGGCGTGGCCGTTACGCTCGTCAGCGGCAAGGAAATTGCGAAATTCATGCAGATAGAAAAGTTCCTCGGCCACGAAGTTGAGAAGCTCCCCATACCCAAAGGACTCGGCAAAGCGCCCGAATACAAAATGTCTGAAAACGACAAAGACAAGCGCGGAGGCCGGAGACACGGAAAATACAGAGGGAAAAAGCAACCGCGCAAAAAGGGTGACAAGCCTAAAGCACCGCGTAAGTAAGCACGAAACCGTCAAAAAAACGATAACAAACGTCCAACGTCTCACCACGTTGGACGTTTTCCATTTCAATAACGCCACAACGCTCCCCGCCGTCAATCGACACCAGGCGCATATCCTCCAGGGCGAGATGTTCCTCTGAATACAACTTATACAAAGTTTCCTTGCCACACCAATGCAACATAAGCTCACGCAAGCCGGCGGCCTTCTCGTCACTGCGCAACAGTCTCTTGGCCACACGCCCCACCCTGTCGCTTTGGTATTCAATGTCAACCGCAACTTTACTCTGTCCTGAAATGATAACGGCCACGCATCCCTTGGTGTGGCTGACGCTGACATTCAAGCCGCTTGCAAAGAGCGGTTTGCCGTTGCCGTCGTGCAACAGGCTTTCTGTAATCCCCATCCCATGCAACAACGAGTAAACGGCAAGCACCTCAATGCGGCGTTGCTCCGCAGCGAAACCAAGCACCTTTGGTTTCAGGAACGACAAACGGGGATACTCGGCGAAGAACTCGTCAACAGTTTCCACCGTCTTCCAAATCCCCAGCTTCACGCCTGGGGCAACTTCTTCAACTGATAACAACGGCATTGGCCAAACGTTTATGAAAACACCTAAAACATAAAAGCACCGCTTTCATTAAAACGGTGCCTTGTCTATTGATTCAAAATTATTTGGTTGTTGTTGGTCTTGCCCATTAGCGGCTTCCTTCACCGGTTTGGGAGAAAGCATCTCCATATTGTCCGCATAAATTTCAGTCAGATACCTGCGCACGCCTTTCTGGTCGTCATAAGTGCGATACCTTATGCGCCCCTCGATGTAAAGTTTATCACCCTTGTGCACATATTTCTCGGCAACCTTGGCCAAGCCTCGCGTCAAGACAATGTTGTGCCATTCAGTCCTGTCAGGCACTTGCGTCCCGTTTTGCAACGTATAGCCACGCTCCGTAGTCGCCAAAGTGAACGTAGCGACGGCCTGGTCGTGATCATAATACCTTACGACCGGTTCCTTACCTACATTGCCGATTAACATTACCTTGTTCATTATAGCAGGGATTATAAACCGTTACAGAACATTAGCTGACTGAAATCACTTCCACATTCCAAGGTACTTGAACCTGAAATTCTTGCCTTTGGCCGAAGGGAACTGGCTGCGGCTGTCAACCCGTCCGCGTAGGTGTTGCACCATGCGGTTATAACAGTCGATACCCGACATCGCCTTGCAGTTTACCACGAAGTGAGTGTCACGGTACTCATGCTTGCCCGTCACAGGCACAAGGACTACGCGCTTGAAGTCAAGCGTGCCTTCATACCATCCCGGACGCTCTTCGGTAAGGCGCGCCAAAGCCGGCGACACTTCATCGTTGCGGTCGCCCTGGGGCATATTTGATCGCAAAGCCTTCTTCTGCTTGAAGTCAAGCATCGTGGCGGCCTCAGTCTTTATGATGATGAAATAAACCCTCGGACGTATTTTGTAGCGTTTCGGATAATACACACTGCCTGCGACATAATCCCTTATGTCACGCTCAAGGTCGGGGTTCATCCCGATTTCGTCAATAGAAGCCAGAAAAGATATAGCGTCATCGACATTAGTGACTAATGTCTCTTTATCAAAGTACCTTAAATATAAATTCATGATTGTATTTTTCAATTTGAAGATGAGCGGCAAACGGGACTCGGACCCGCGACCTCGACCTTGGCAAGGTCGCGCTCTAC
>CALUGU010000098.1 GCA_944320255.1 uncultured Prevotella sp.
GGCTTTTAGCTCAGTTGGTTAGAGCAACAGACTCATAATCTGGAGGTCCCAGGTTCAAGCCCTGGATGGCCCACTGAAGAAAACTTTTAATAGGTTGAATATCAGCAACTTACTAAAAGTCTTCTTTATTTCTGTCAACCGTTTATCAGACAAAATGCCAACCAACTCTGGCCCCACGAACCATATTTCATAATATTTTTGTTTACAACTGTGACGGTTATCGCAAACATATCCACCCTAAAATTAGGTTTGAAACGCCGTTAATTGCGCCGCGAAAAGCCGTATTTTGCAAGGCGATTTACGGCAAATCGCAAACACGCTGACAGCCAGACTGTTACGAAGACGCACGCCGGCACGGGCGGAACGACGCCCAAACCTGCGCCGCAAAAGCCAAAAACAACGTGATTTATTTTGCCGTAAACACCAAAAAACGTAACTTTGCAACATCAAAATATTGCAAAAATAAATTGAAGTAAATTCGTATCATATAATATAAAGCATAAAATCTCACTGACATGGATACACTGAAAAGAGCATTGGCATCGAAACTGCTGAAGATAAAGGCGATAAAGCTGCAACCGGACAAGCCCTTCACGTGGGCGTCGGGATGGAAGTCGCCGTTCTACTGCGACAACCGCAAAACGCTGTCTTACCCCGGCCTGCGCAGCTTCGTGAAGATTGAGCTGGCGCATGCCGTGATGGAGCATTTCCCCGAAGCTACGGCCGTGGCCGGCGTGGCGACAGGGGCCATTGCGCAAGGCGCGCTCGTGGCCGACGAGCTGGGGATGCCGTTCGCTTACGTGCGCAGCAAGGCGAAGGACCACGGCATGGGCAACCTCATCGAGGGACAGCTGCCTGAAGGCGCGAAGGTGGTGGTGGTTGAAGACCTCATCTCAACAGGAGGCAGCAGCCTGAAGGCCGTGGAGGCGCTGCGCGCGGCCGGCTTCGAGGTGGTGGGCATGGTGGCTTCGTACACCTACGGCTTCCCCGTGGCCAAGAAAGCGTTCGAGGACGCCGGCGTGACGCTTGTCACCCTGACTGACTACGAGCACGTGGTGGAGGAGGCTGCCGCCACGGGTTACATCACGGAGAAGGACGTGGAACTGCTGCACGAGTGGCGCAAGGACCCGGCAAACTGGTAAAAGCCCCTCCCGACCTCCCCAAGGGGAGGAGTGAGGCGGCGGACAGGAGGCTGGCATTTGCATAAATATTATTAACCAAACGCATCCCTTCCCCTCCCCTTGGGGAGGTTGGGAGGGGCTTATACATCCCTTCACCTCCCCATCGGGGAGGGCGGGAGGGGCTTGCATTTATGAGCAAATACGAAAGCGGCGTTAAGCAGATACCGCACCCGCAAGCGGCGGTGTACGGTACGCTTAGCGACCTGAGCAACATAGAGAGAGTGAAAGACCGCATCCCGGCCGACCAGGTGAAGGACTTGGCGTTCGACCGCGACTCGGTGAGTGTGAACGTGCCGCCCGTGGGCAGCATAAAACTGCGGATCATCGACAGGGACGAGCCTAAGTGCATCAAGTTCGAGACGGAGAACTCGCCCGTGCCGTTCAACCTTTGGGTGCAGCTGCTGCCCGTAACGGAGACGACGTGCAAGATGCGGGTGACGGTGAAGGCGGACATCCCGCTGTTCCTCAAGCCGATGATAGGCAACAAGCTGCAAGACGGTGTTGACAAGATTGCCGACGCCTTGGCGATGCTGCCGTACTGATTTTTCAGCAGACAAGTGACAAGTGACGAGCAGACAAGCGACAAGCGGACAAGCAAACGAGTGACGAGGCAAACCTCCTTGTCTGCTTGTCATTCGTCTGCTTGTCTGCTAAAAAAAAAGAAAAATGAAACTTTGGGAAAAAGACTTTGAGATAAACAAGGAGATTGAACGCTTCACCGTGGGGCGCGACCGCGAGATGGATATGTACTTGGCTAAGTACGACGTCTTGGGAAGTATGGCTCACATCACGATGCTTGAGTCGATCGGACTGCTTGAAAAAGCGGAGCTTGAACAACTGCTGGCCGAGCTGAAACGCATCTACGCGGCGTGTGAACGAGGCGAGTTTGTCATCGAGGACGGCATCGAAGACGTCCACTCGCAAGTGGAACTGCTGCTCACGCGCCGCCTCGGCGACATAGGCAAGAAAATCCACAGCGGACGGTCGCGCAACGACCAGGTGATGGTAGACCTGAAACTGTTCATCCGCAACGAGATAAGGGAAATAGTAGAACTCGTAAAGGCTCTCTTCGACGAACTTTTACAGAAAAGCGAACAGTATAAAAGCGTGCTCATGCCCGGCTACACCCACCTGCAAGTGGCGATGCCAAGCTCCTTTGGACTGTGGTTCGGGGCTTACGCCGAGAGCCTGGCCGACGACATGCTGTTCCTACAGGCAGCGTGGCGCATGGCCAACCGCAACCCGCTGGGCAGCGCGGCGGGCTACGGCTCGTCGTTCCCGCTCAACCGCACGATGACGACCGAACTGCTGGGCTTCGACACGATGAACTACAACGTGGTGTACGCCCAGATGGGACGCGGCAAGACCGAGCGCAACACGGCCTACGCCATGGCGTCCGTGGCCGGTACAGTGGCAAAGATGGCGTTCGACGCCTGTATGTTCAACAGCCAGAACTTCGGTTTCGTCAAACTGCCCAAAGAGTGCACCACGGGCAGCAGCATCATGCCGCACAAGAAGAACCCCGACGTGTTCGAGCTGATACGCGCCAAATGCAACAAGCTGCAAGCCCTGCCCGTGCAGGTGACGATGATTATGAACAACCTGCCTTCAGGCTACTTCCGCGACCTGCAAATAATAAAAGAAGAGTTCCTGCCGGCGTTCGGCGAACTGAAGGACTGCCTGCGCATGGCGGCTTACATCATTAATAAAATAGAGGTGAACGAGCACATACTCGACGACCCGAAGTATGACCTGATGTTCTCCGTAGAGGAAGTCAACCGCCTCGCAGCCGACGGGACGCCCTTCCGCGACGCTTACAAAAAGGTGGGATTGGACATCGAGGCGGGTCGTTTCATGTCCTGCAAGGACATCCGCCACACGCATGAAGGCTCGATAGGCAACCTCTGCAACGACAAGATAGCGGCCCTGATGGACGGCATCATCGCCGGTTTCACCTTTGACAAAGCCGAAAAGGCCGAGAAAAAGCTGCTTGGCGAATAGTACCTTGCCATTCCCCGCAACGGCGCATCGGGCCTATTAGGCTTATTGGCTCATCTTCCCAATCCAGCCTATCTGGCCCATCCGGCTCATCAGCCCCATCCGGCTTATCCAATAAAATAGTAAAATGAAACGTTACACCTTATTTATTATAGCGTTCCTCGCTATGTTCACAGCCTGCGGCGATACGGATTACGAGTATTCAAGTAACCGCTGCTATTTCATCTTCGAGAACACGGGAAGCCGCAGCACGGCGCTCGCCTCGGCAATGAACCCCTTGTCGCCGGGAATATTCTGCCGGATAACAACGTCGGGAGAAAACTATTATAACTTCACCTCAAACCAAGGCTTGACTGACAGGGTGGTGCGCACGGCCATCGACAAGCAACGCACCGTGGAACTGGGTGTCTACAACGAGACTGGAATAATAGTAGGTTACGGCAACCTGAACAACCCCGCAACGTTCTACGCCTACGACAGCCAGTGCCCGAACTGCTATAAAAACACCAGTCTGCCGCGTTACAGCCTGGCAATGAACTCCGATGGAACGGCTGAATGCGGCAGCTGCCACCGCAAATACGACATGAACAACGGCGGCGTCGTGGCCGCAGGCGACGGCGGAGACCCGATGATGCGTTACCGCAACGCACGCACGACAGGCCCGCAGGGCGTGCTCTCGGTGACAAACTAAGCACCGCGGCGCAACGGTTCATTATATTAAAATGTGTAAATTAATTTGCATTTTCGAGAAATACACTTATCTTTGCATAACTTTTAAGCGGCAATAGCTCAGTTGGTAGAGCGCAACCTTGCCAAGGTTGAGGTCGCGGGTCCGAGTCCCGTTTGCCGCTCACGCAAAGCCGCAATGGTGGAATTGGTAGACACGAGGGACTTAAAATCCCTTGGCCAGAAATGGCTGTGCGGGTTCGAGTCCCGCTCGCGGCACCACACATTTTAAACCTTTCAACATGAAAAAAAATCTTATCCTTTTCATCTCGGCCGCATCAGTGCTCGCACTGACGTCATGTTCGTCTAAATTGGGCGACCTGTCTGCCGACAACTTCAATGTCGTTCCCAATCCCTTGGAGTCCAAGGGTGGCCAGGTGGCTGTGACCATCAACGGAACGTTCCCTGAGAAATACCTGAAAAAGAAAGCTGTCGTAACCGTCGTTCCCGAACTTCGCTACGGCAACGGCCAAGCCGCACAAGGCCAGGCTGCTACATTCCAAGGCGAAAAGGTGGAAGGCAACGACCAGACAATCTCTTACAAAATGGGCGGAAACTACACGATGAAGTCTAACTTCAAGTATGTTCCCGAAATGCACAAGAGCGACCTTTATATGACTTTCGACGCTTACTATGGCAAGAAGAAGAAAAAGATAGAGGTGCCGGCTGTCAAAGTGGCCGAAGGTGTAATCGCAACATCTGAACTTTACAAGAACACTCTCGCCGGAAGTGGCGCTTGCATAGCTCCCGACACATTCCAGCGCGTCCGCGCCCAAAGGCAGGAAGCACAGATTAAGTTCCTCATCAACCAGGCCAACCTGCGCAAGAGCGAGCTTAAGAACAACTCTGTACAGGAGTTCGTAAAACTGCTCAAGGACATCAACAACGACAAGGAGAAACTCAACTTGAAGAACGTAGAGGTTCTCGCTTACGCTTCTCCTGACGGTGGCGTAGAGCTGAACGACAAGCTGGCAAACAAGCGCCAGAACGTATCTGTTGACTATGCAGAGAAGCAGCTCAAGGGTGCTGAACTTGAAGGCAGCGTTACCGGCAAGTACACAGCACAGGACTGGGACGGCTTCCAGAAGCTCGTTGCCGCATCTAACATCCAGGATAAGGACGTCATCCTTCGTGTCCTCTCTATGTATCAGGACCCTGAGGAGCGCGAGCAGCAAATCCGCAATATGTCTGCAGGCTTCCGCGAACTTGCCGACGGCATCCTTCCCGAACTCCGTCGTTCACGCCTCATCATCAATTATGAGACAATCGGCCGCAGCGATGACCAAATCAAGGAGCAATACAAGGCTGACGCAAAGCAGTTGAGCGTTGACGAACTGCTCTATGCCGCAACCCTTGAGGACGACATGAACACGCAAGAGGCCATCTACAAGAAGACCACCGAAGTTTATCCTAACGACTACCGCGCTTACAACAACATCGCAGCCATCGAGTTTGCAAAGGGCAACGACGCAGAGGCTAAGAACTACTTGGCTAAGGCACAGGCCATCAACAGCAACGCAAGCGAAGTAAACGCCAACCTCGGACTTCTCGCATTGAAGAACGGCAACGTAAGCGAAGCAGAGAATTACATCGCAAAAGGCAACACCGCCGGCGACTACAACAAGGTTCTCGGCTCACTCAACCTTGCAAAGGGCGACTATGCAACGGCTGAGCAGAACTTGAACGGCATCAACTGCAACACAACCGCTTTGGCACAGCTCCTCAACAAGAACTACGCCGGAGCAGCAAACACCTTGAACAGCATTGAGAACAAGGACGCCATGACAGACTATCTCCAGGCCATCCTCAATGCACGCCAGGGCAACAACTCAGCCGCTTCTTCTTACCTGAAGAGCGCTTTGCAGAAGGATCCTTCACTCTCTACTTACGCAAACAACGACTTAGAGCTGTCAAAAGTCAGCAAATAAACAAGGCTGACGCATGAAGCGGCTCACTTATATCTTGACACTCACCTTGGTTATGGTTGCCTGCGGTTCACGCAGCGGTTACTTCAGTTTTGAAGGCCGGTTACTCAACCTTAACCAAGGTGAGTTCTATGTTTACAGCCCAGACGGGCTTTTTGAAGGGTTCGACACGATAAAAGTAGAAGGCGGACGTTTCACCTTTGAAACGCCGTGCGACGAAAGCGGAACCATCATGATTGTATTCCCGAACTTCTCGGAACAGCCAGTCTTCGCCGAACCGGGCAAGTCTGTGACAATAAAAGGCGACGCATCGCACCTCAAGGAAATAGAAATTGAAGGCACGAAAGACAATAAGATGATGAACGGCTTCCGCCAACAAATCTCAAAAGCGTCGCCGCCTGAAGTGCTGAAATACGCCGAACAATTCATAAGGAACAATCCGAATTCGCCTGTAAGCATTTATATTCTCAGGAAATATTTCATCGCACCTGACGAGAACAACGGCGAAACGGACATCAGGAAAACAGAAGAACTCGTAAACCTCGTCTACAAGGAGCAGCCGAAGAATGGTCAGGTAGCCCGTATGGCACGGTTTGTCAACGATATGAAGCACGGTGTGCCTGGGGCGAAACTGCCGTCGTTCACGGCCAAGGACATCAACGGGAACAGCATCAGCGACGCCCGGTTAAGGGGCAAAGTGGCCGTAGTCATAGCGTGGGCAAACTGGGATTACGAAAGCCGCAACCTCCGCGACAGGCTCAGCAGACTGCAAAACGAATACGGAAACAGGCTTGCCGTGATGGCCATAAGCCTCGACGCAAGCCGCCAGACCTGCAAAAGCTCATTACGCAACGACTCGACCTCTGTCATGACCGTATGCGACCAAATGATGTTTGAAAGCCCATTGCTCAATCAGTTCACGCTTGACAAAGTGCAGGGCAACGTGCTTTACAACGCACAAGGGCACATCGTGGAGCGTAACCTGAAACCGAACGAATTAGAAACACGAATAAAAAACCTACTAAACTGACGCAGCCATGCTGGTGAAAACTTTTTGCGCGGCGGTCAACGGACTGGACGTCACCACGGTAACGGTGGAAGTCAGCGTAACGAAAGGCGTGAAATACCACCTCACCGGACTTGCCGACACAGCGGTAAAAGAGAGCTTGGACCGCATAAAATCAGCGTTGAACAACAACGGAATAAAACTGCCCGTCACAGACACAACCATCAACATGGCACCGGCCAACCTGCCCAAGGAAGGCAGCGGCTACGACCTCCCGATAGCCATCGGGCTTCTTGCCGCTTCAGGCAAGGTAAAAACAGACCATCTTTCAGAGTACATGCTCATCGGCGAGCTGAGCCTCGACGGCAAGATACAGCCCGTCAGGGGTGCCTTGCCCATTGCCATCAAGGCACGCAAAGAGGAATTCAAGGGGCTTATCGTGCCCAAACGCAACATCAGCGAAGCCGCCGTAGTGAACAAACTCAGCGTCTACGGCATGGACAACATCATCGACGTGATACGCTTCTTGAACGACGCAGGAGACTTCCAACCGACCATAATCGACACCAGACGCGAATTTTACGAACGCCAAAGCTGCTTCGACTTGGACTTTGCCGACGTCCGCGGACAGGAGAACGTCAAGCGCGCGATGGAAGTGGCGGCAGCCGGAGGACACAATATGATAATGATAGGCCCGCCGGGCAGCGGCAAGTCGATGATGGCAAAGCGGCTTCCGTCAATCCTGCCTCCCCTCTCGCTGGCTGAAAGCCTCGAAACCACGCAGATACACTCTGTGGCCGGAAAGCTCGGTGAAGGGATGTCGCTAATATCACAAAGGCCGTTCCGCGCGCCCCACCACACAATCTCACAAGTGGCTCTTGTCGGCGGCGGGGTGAACCCCAGGCCGGGGGAAATATCATTGGCGCACAACGGCGTGCTGTTCGCCGACGAGCTTCCGGAGTTCAACAAGACAACTCTTGAAGTGCTGCGCCAGCCCCTTGAAGACCGGAAAATCACAATTTCGCGGGCGAAGTACACCGTAGAGTACCCATGCTCGTTCATGTTCGTGGCCTCGATGAACCCCTGTCCGTGCGGATATTACAACGACCCTACGCACAAATGCGTATGCACGCCGGGGCAGATACAACGCTACCTGAACAAGATAAGCGGCCCGCTGCTCGACCGCATCGACATACAGATAGAAATAACGCCCGTGCCTTTCAAGGACATATCGCGCGCCACGCAGGGCGAAAGCAGCGCAAGCATACGCGAGCGGGTGATAAAGGCGCGGCAGATACAGGAGCAACGCTTCCGTGAACATAGGGGAATACACTGTAACGCGCAGATGACCGAGCGCATGATTCACCAGTACGCCGAACCCGACGAGGCCGGCATCGACATGCTGCGCGCCGCCATGGAGCGGCTCAACCTGTCAGCCCGAGCTTACAACCGCATACTGAAAGTGGCGCGCACGATAGCCGACCTTGACGCCTCGCCCAACGTCCAGCCGCAGCATTTGGCCGAAGCCATCAGCTATCGCAACCTTGATAGGGGTGACTGGGCGGAAAGATGACACAGCTCTTGGTGGTTAAAGTAGAATTTTTTAGGAGTTAAAGTAGTTAGGAGGAGTTATCGCTCACTGCGTTCGCTGCGGAGTTAAAGACACATGCCCTGCTGCTGTTTTCATGTTGCAGTCATTAAGCAAAGGTAATGTCTTTAACTCCGCAGCGAACGCAGTGAGCGATAACTCCTTCTAACTTCTTTAACTACTCAATATCACAGCAGCCTCTTGGCGAAATACCTTACGGGATACCATACCGAGACAAAGCCCACCGCAGCCACTGTAAGGAACACTATCACGATGTCTTCAGGATGCACGCTTACGGGATAAGCGTCAATGACGAACGAGCCACTGCTCTGTCCGAGGGCCACGAGGCCGTAAGTCTGTTGCAGCCAACACATCAGCAAGCCCAACAATATGCCCGCCACCGCGCCGATTACTGAAATCATGCGCCCCTCAAACAGGAATATGCGTGTGATTTGCTTGTCGGTCGCGCCCATGTTGCGCAGCGTCACCACGTCGTTCT
>CALUGU010000099.1 GCA_944320255.1 uncultured Prevotella sp.
GAAGCCGTCTATGAATATCGACATCATTGACAAAAGCAGGCTTATTGCGTAAGGTTCTTATATCGAACTCACGTTAAATTAAGAATTAAGGGTTAAGAATTAAGAAAATATCCGCCACTGGTAAAAGTGGCAAAAGAAATTTTCTTAATTCTTAACCCTTAATTCTTAATTATTAAAAGTCAGTTCTTCCTTTTCCGGGTTTTTATCTACGGCGATGGTGTCGCCCGCTTTGAGCTTGCCGTCAAGCAGCATTTCGCACACTCCGTCTTCGATGTAGTTCTGTATTGCGCGCTTCAGCGGGCGTGCGCCGAACTGTACGTCGTAGCCTTTCACGGCGACAAACTCTTTCGCCTTGTCTGTGATTTCCAGCGTAAATCCAAGTTCCTCGACACGCTTCTTCAGGCCTTTCAGCTCTATGTCGATAATCTTCTTTATCGCCTCAAGGTCGAGTTGGTCGAACGTTATGATTTCATCCAAGCGGTTAAGAAACTCCGGGCTGAACTGCTTGCTGAGGCTTTTCTGGATGATGCCGCGGGCATATTCCTTGTCGCTTTCGTTCAGGCTAAGGCCCATGCTGCCGCCAGCGGTGAAGCCAACGCCGCGCCCGAACTCCTTAAGTTGGCGCGTGCCGGCGTTGCTTGTCATTATGATTACCGTGTTCCGGAAGTCTATCAGCCGACCGTTCCCGTCTGTCAGGCGTCCTTCGTCTAGCACTTGCAGCAGCATATTGAACACGTTGCCATGGGCTTTCTCTATTTCATCGAGCAGCACGATGGAGTAGGGATGGCGGCGAACTCTCTCCGTCAGTTGCCCGCCTTCTTCGTAGCCGACATATCCCGGAGGTGCTCCTATCAGCCTTGAGGTGTTGAAGCTCTCGCTGTATTCGCTCATGTCGATGCGTATCAAGGCGTCACTGCTGCCGAACATATACTCTGCCAACTTCTTGGCAAGGTACGTCTTGCCCACTCCGGTAGGGCCAAGGAACATGAATGCACCGATGGGATGGTTAGGCTCTTTCAGCCCTACGCGGTTGCGTTGTATGGCTTTTACCATCTTCTCTATGGCGTTGTCTTGGGCGATAACGTATTTCTTGAGTTCTTCGCCCATGTTTTTCAGTCTTACGCCTTCGGCTTCCGCCATCCTCTGTACAGGCACACCGGTAATCATCGACACCACGTCGGCAACGTCAGCTTCGGTTATTGTGTCTCGGTTGCCTATTTCGTTGTTGCTCCATTGCTCTTGCAACTGGGCAAGTTCTGCCTCCAATTCGGTCTGCTTGTCCCTGTAGCTGGCAGCCAACTCGAAGTTCTGGTTCCTTACGGCAGCCTGTTTCTTCTCCTTCACATAACTGATTTCCTTCTCCTTTTCGCTTATTTCAGGAGGCATCTGGGCGTGCTTCAGGTGGACGCGCGCGCCTACTTCGTCGAGCGCGTCGATGGCTTTGTCGGGGAAAGCCCTGTCTGTTACATATCTGTCTGTCAGTTTGACACACGCCAATATGGCATCTTCAGAGTATGCCACATGGTGGTGGTATTCATACCTTTCCTTAATGTTGTTAAGTATGGTGACGGTTTCCTCGGCCGTCGTCGGTTCCACCATGACTTTCTGGAAGCGGCGTTCCAGCGCGCCGTCTTTCTCTATCGAGTTGCGGTATTCGTCAAGAGTCGTTGCGCCGATGCACTGTATCGTGCCCCTTGCCAACGCCGGCTTGAGCATGTTGGCGGCGTCCATCGAGCCGGGCGTAGAGCCTGCGCCGATGAGCGTGTGTATCTCATCGATGAAGATTACGACGTCGGGGTTTTGCTCTATTTCCTTGACCAAGGCGCGTATGCGTTCCTCGAACTGCCCGCGGTATTTCGTTCCAGCCACGATGGCACCCATGTCGAGGTTGATGATGCGCTTGTTGAACAGAACGGGCGAAGTGTGGTGTTTCACTATCATCTGCGCCAGTCCTTCCACGATGGCGCTTTTTCCAACGCCCGGTTCGCCTATGAGTATTGGGTTGTTCTTCTTGCGGCGGCAGAGTATTTCGGTGACTCTTTGGATTTCGCGTTCCCTTCCCACCACGGGGTCGAGCTTGCCCTCGGCGGCCGCCTTGGTAAGATCTGTGCCGAAATTGTCGAGCACAGGAGTCTTGCCCGTCGGCTTTTGCACGCTTGTGGCCGCGCCCGATGGCTTGGACTTCTGCGAGTTCCTGCCGTTGATGCTCAGCATCCCGTCGTCTTCCTCCTCGTCTTTGTCGGGCATGGTGATGCCGTCTGTTGCCATGTTCGCTTTCTGTTGGAAGTATGTCAATGCGTCTTCGTAGTTCATGTTGTTAAATTCAAGTACTTCTTTAGCTCCGTTGTTTACGTGGTCGTGCAGGATGGCGAGCAGCAGGTGTTGCTCGTCCACCATCTGTGTGGATTGTATGCGCGCTTCGAGGACGGCCAGTTTCAGTATGTTGCTGGCTTTCTCGTTGAGCACAAGCTCGTGCGTGCGGAGCGGCTGCGCGAAGTCTTCCTCGCGCACCTTTTGTTCAAGTTCGGTTTTGATTGATTGGAAATTGATGTCTGATTTTACGAATAGTTCGTGCACGGGGCCGGTCTTGTCGCGCAGGATGCCGAGCAGCAGGTGCTCCGGTCCTACCGACCTGCTGGCGAGCCGGGCCGCTTCTTCACGGCTGAACGCCAGTATTTGTGATACTTTTGGTGAAAATTGACTGGTCATGTACTTCTCCTTTTCTTTATTATTGCTTGGCTTGCGCATGGCTTTCAGCCCTTGTCGGCATGTCAGGTCTGCTTGTCTTTTTACCTTGTTGCTTGTTCTCATTCTCCGCGTTTAGCCTGTTTGGGCTTGCGTCTTTGCGCCGTGCGCCTTTTTGCGGTAGTCTTTTTGCAAAGATACACACATTTTTTATTATGCAAATATTATGCCACGAATTTTTAACGCATATTTTTCATGTCGCCAGCCTTGGAGTGTGACAGACAGTTTGTCACGGTTTTCCTGGTATGTTCTTCAATGCCGTTTTGTCGTTTGTCAATCAAATCGCTTTTGTCGCTTTGCATTTTGTCATTTCACTTTTGTCCGACTTTTTTCGTGAAATAGAAAAACGAGGCTCTTTGCGGTTGTTCCATTCGTAACATTTTACGGCTTATATTGTTCGTTTTGTTACCAAAACGCCGGCTTTTTGATGGTTTTTCGTTGTGTAAAATATGGCTTTTGGCGTTGCCGGATACCGTAATTGTCGGTGATGAATACCGTATTTGTCACCCGTAAATGCCGTTTTCAGTTGGTTTTAGGGTCGTGTTTATTGCACACATTCGTGCTTTGTCTTGTAATGAATTGACATACAGTGGTTTATGGTTGCACGTTTAAAACTCGCGTATTTGTCGGCAAAAATATTTTATTTTGAAATAACGCAGCTATGGAGCGTCAACGAAATTCAATATGTAAGCAAAAACTCTTGTCCGGTGTCTCTTTGCTTTTGCTGCTTTTTGTTCCTGTGTTTGTAAAGAAGATTTACCGCCGTCCACATTATTTATTTATGTCAAGAAATCAGTGTGTTTGTGAATTTTTTTACGCGCCCAAGACGTGTGGTTGGGTGAATTTTATTATCTTTGCAGCGTTTTTAATATCTATATAGGAACTAATGACGACTGGATTTTTATCTCCCGACTACATTTTTGAGTCAAGTTGGGAAGTCTGTAATAAAGTAGGAGGCATTTACACCGTCCTTTCAACAAGGGCTAAGACATTGCAAGACGCTTTGCGCGACAGGATAATTTTCATAGGTCCTGATTTGGCAGAAGCCAACAGTCTGTATTTCAAGGAAGACCATGCGCTCTTTGGCGAATGGAGGAAGCAAGCCGGGAAAGACGGCCTCGCCGTGAGGGTGGGCCGGTGGAAAGTGCCTGGAGAACCGATAGCGATATTGGTGGATTTCACCCAATATTATAAAGACAAGAACGATATTTACACCAAGCTCTGGGAGCGTTACCAAGTGGACAGCCTCCACGCCTACGGCGATTACGACGAGGCGTCGATGTTCTCGTATGGCGCCGCCAAGGTGGTGGAGAGCTTTTACGGGTTCTACTTGGACTCGTCGAAGCGCGTGATATACCACGGCAACGAGTGGATGACCGGCCTCGGCCTTCTCTACATCAATGACAAGCTGCCGCAGGTGGCCACGCTGTTCACAACCCACGCTACGAGCATAGGCCGCAGCATAGCCGGCAACAACAAGCCGCTTTACGACTACCTGTTCGCCTACAACGGCGACCAGATGGCCGAAGAGCTGAACATGCAAAGCAAGCATTCCATCGAGAAACAGACGGCCAAGTATGTTGACTGCTTCACTACGGTGAGCGAGATAACGGCGAACGAGTGCAAGGAACTGCTCGACAAGCCTGTTGACTTCGTGCTTCCAAATGGCTTCGAGGACGACTTCGTGCCCAAGGGCGCGCAGTTCACGCGCAAGCGCAACCAGGCCCGCAAGCGTATGTTCGAGGTGGCCAACGCACTTCTCGGCGTAGACTTCGACGACAAGGAGACGCTTGTCGTCTCGACGAGCGGACGCTATGAGTTCAGGAACAAGGGCGTGGACGTTTACATCGAGGCGATGAACCGCCTGTTGCGTGAAAGCAGCCTTAATAAAAAGGTGCTTGCCTTCATCGACGTACCCGGATGGGTGGGCGAGCCGCGCCAAGACCTGATAGACCGCCTGAAGTCAGGCCGGAAGTTCGACACGCCGCTGCACGTGCCTATGATTACCCACTGGCTGCACAACATGAGCCACGACAACGTGCTCGACATGCTGAAATATCTCGATATGCAGAACCGCCGTGACGACAATGTGAAGCTGATTTTCCTGCCCAGTTACCTCAACGGCGACGACGGCATATTCAATATGAAGTATTACGACCTCGTCCTGGGCAACGACCTTTGCATCTATCCGTCTTATTACGAGCCGTGGGGCTACACACCGCTTGAGGCCGTGGCCTTCAAGGTGCCTTGCATCACGTCAGACTTAGCCGGCTTCGGCCTGTGGGCGAACTCCGAGATAGGCCGCCCCGGCGAGATAATCGACGGCGTGAAAGTAATCCACCGCACCGACTACAACTATTCGGAAGTGGCCGACAGGATAAAGGAAACCGTTTCGGAATATTCAAACTTCACCGCCGCAGACGTGAAAAAGTCACGCGACAATGCGGAGAAACTGTCGAAAAAAGCCCTTTGGAGCAACTTTATAAAGTATTATTATGAAGCATACGACTTCGCTCTGAGGCGTGCCGAAGAGAGAAAGAAGGAACTTAAGAGTTGAGAATAAATAATGAGGAGTTAAGAAAATGAGCTTTTGTTGAAACATAACGGAGCAAGGCATATTTTCTTAATTCTTAATTCTTCACTCTTAATTCTTCACTCTTCACTCTTCACTCTTCACTCTTCACTTTTAATTATATAAGGTATTTATTTTTGAATTTAAAATAGATTATGAAAATTAAAGCTGATTACGTCAACGCTCCTCAATGGAAGGAGGTTACGGTTAAATCAAGATTGCCGGAACAACTGAAATGTTTGGACGAGCTTGCCCATAATATGTGGTGGGCTTGGAACTACGAGGCAAGAGACTTGTGGAGAAGTCTTGACGAAAAACTGTATGAAGAAGTAGGACGCAACCCCGTGCTGCTGCTTGAGCGTCTTAGCTACGACCGCAAAGAGGAAATCGTACGCGACAAGGCCATAATGAAGCAGGTAAAAGACGTTTATTCGCTTTTCCGCAAATACATGGATGTCAAGCCCGACAAGAAGCGCCCGTCAGTGGCTTACTTCAGCATGGAGTATGGCATCAACCAAGTGTTGAAGATATATTCGGGCGGTCTCGGAATGCTCGCCGGCGACTATCTTAAGGAAGCGTCGGACAGCAACGTTGACATGTGCGCCGTAGGTTTCCTTTACAGGTACGGATATTTCAAGCAGTCGCTCAGCATGGACGGACAGCAGATAGCCAACTATGAAGCCCAGAACTTCAACTCGCTGCCCATCGAACGCCAGCTCGACGCCGACGGCAAGCCGCTGGTTGTTGACGTTCCTTATTCTAATTATCTTGTGCATGCGTATGTTTGGCGTGTCAACGTAGGACGCATCTCGCTCTATCTGCTCGACACTGACAACGAGATGAACTCTGACTTTGACAAACCGATAACCCACTCTCTTTACGGTGGTGACTGGGAGAACCGCCTGAAGCAGGAAATCCTCCTCGGCATCGGCGGCATTCTCGCGCTGAAGAAACTCGGAATAAAGAAAGATATTTACCACTGCAACGAGGGACACGCCGCGCTTTGCAACCTGCAACGCCTTTGCGACTACGTTCAGGAGGGACTTACGTTCAACCAGGCTCTTGAGCTTGTGCGCGCTTCGTCGCTTTATACGGTGCACACTCCGGTGCCTGCCGGCCACGACTATTTCGACGAAGGCCTGTTCGGCAAGTACATGGGAGGTTATCCGTCAATACTCGGCATCAGCTGGGACGAGTTCATCGGCATGGGCCGCACCAATCCCGACGACCATGGCGAGAAATTCTGTATGTCAACGTTCGCTTGCAACACCTGTCAGGAAGTCAACGGCGTGAGCAAGCTCCACGGATGGGTGAGCCAAAAGATGTTCTCAGGGATATGGAAAGGCTACTACCCGGAGGAGAACCACGTGGGATATGTCACCAACGGCGTTCACTTCCCGACGTGGGCGGCTACGGAGTGGCGCAAGCTCTACGCGCAGTATTTCGACAGGTTGTTCATGGCCGACCAGAGCAACGAGTCGATATGGCACGCCATTTACAAAGTGCCCGACAACGTTATCTGGGACACCCGCATGGAGCTGAAGAAGAAACTTACCGACTACATCCGCGACAAGTTCCGCGAAACGTGGCTGAAGAACCAGGGAGACCCCGCGCGCGTAGTGTCTTTGTTGGAGAAAATCAACCCCAATGCGCTTATGATAGGTTTCTGCCGCCGTTTTGCCACTTACAAGCGTGCTCACCTGCTCTTCACCGACCTTGACCGTCTCTCCAAGATTGTCAACAACCCGGAGCATCCCGTGCAGTTCCTGTTCGCAGGCAAGGCGCATCCCGCCGACGGCGCAGGGCAGGGCTTGATAAAGAAAATCTTTGAGATAAGCCAGCGTCCTGAGTTCCTCGGCAAGATCATCTTCCTTGAGGACTATGACATGCAGCTGGCGCGCCGCCTCGTTTCAGGCGTTGACATCTGGATGAACACCCCGACACGTCCGCTTGAGGCTTCGGGCACGTCTGGAGAGAAAGCCGAGATGAACGGTGTTGTCAACCTGTCAGTGCTTGACGGATGGTGGCTTGAAGGCTACCGTGAAGGTGCCGGATGGGCTTTGACAGAGAAGCGCACCTACAAGAATCAAGGCTATCAGGACCAGCTTGACGCCGCCACAATCTACGGCTTGCTTGAAAATGAAATCATACCTCTTTATTATAATAAGAATGAGGCCGGTTATAGCGAAGGCTGGATAAAGGTGATAAAGAACTCTATCGCTACGATAGCTCCGCATTACACGATGAAACGCCAGCTCGACGACTATTACAGCAAGTTCTATGTCAAGGAGGCCGCACGCTTCAAGAAGCTCGCCGCCAACGACAACAGGCTCGCCAAGGACATTGCCCAGTGGAAAGAGACCGTTGCAGAGCGTTGGGACTCTATAACGGTTGTGTCAAAAGAGTCGAATATGCCTCCTACGGGTATGGAGACCGGCGTAGAGTACAAGATAAAGTTCGTTATCGACGAGCAAGGCCTTAACGACGCCATCGGACTTGAGTTCGTCTCTGTGACGACCGACAAGAACGGCGAGGAGAAAATCTCTAATGTGTTCCCGTTCAAGCTCCTGAAGCATGAGGGCAACCTTTACACGTTCGAGGCTACCGTCGAGGCTTCAGCGGCAGGCACTTACAAGACGGGCGTTAGGATGTATCCCAAGAACGACAACCTGCCTCACCGTCAGGACTTCAGCTACGTTAAGTGGCTTTAATCGGGCTGTGGCAGCTTGATATAATCAACAAAACGGCGCAAGGAGAATTTCTCCCTGCGCCGTTTTGTTGATTGTAAAAGTGAGTTTTATTATGGTGTTGAATGATATGAAGGCAAAGTTTTATGTTTTTTATTTGGGTTAAATGTACGACTGTTTAGATGGTAAAAGTCCTTGATTAGCCTTGAAAATGTGCATTGCCGGCAGTTTTAATGCTTGAAATAATAGAAAAATAAAGATTTAGATAAAAAATAATCAAAAACATTTGCAGGAACGGAAAGAAATGCTTACCTTTGCAACCGCATTTGAGCGAGAATGCTTCGGTACAATAAACCGGAAAGGAAGTTTGGGTGAGTGGCTGAAACCAGCAGTTTGCTAAACTGCCGTGCG
>CALUGU010000100.1 GCA_944320255.1 uncultured Prevotella sp.
TCTTACCCCATTTTCCTCCACACATACGCGATATAGCCAACGACGAAGGGAACGAGCAGGGAGACGTAGAACATCACCGTCAGCGTGAACTCGCTGCTGCAACTGTTGGCTATGGTGAGGCTGCTTTGCAAGTCGGCTGTAGAGGGATAGTATGCCGTGTCGTTCCACCCGGCGCAGAGCAGAAGGCTAAGCACGGCGAGGACGGCTCCGATGCCGGCGGGCCAGATGCCGCGCGTGTATGTCGGGCTGAAGATTGTCTTTATGCAGCCGAAAAGAAACAGCGCAACGCCGGCGAGCAAGGTTATGGCGAGCGGCCACATCTGGCAGAAGTTGTTGAAATACTTGTAAGGCTCGATGTAGATTTCGCCCGTGGCGGGGTCGAAGGCGTAGCCGTCTTTCAGCAGGATGTACACAACGGCGACTATGAAGAACACGAGGAAGGGCACGAGATTGCCGACGAGGCGCACCGCGCCGCGCGAGCGGATGTTGTCGTTGTCTACGTTGTTGATGACGTAGAGGACGCCGAGGATGCGTGCGAGGAAGAACACGGCGAGGGCGAATATCCAGTTCCAACCGTTGAGCATGGCGTCGAGCCCGTGGCTGGCGTTAGCCCAGCCGCTTATTATCGGGTTGCCTCCACCGAGGATGTTGCCTTTCTCCACAATGAAGTTGGCCCCGTTGAAGAATGTCGCCACGGCCATGCCAAGCAGCAGCGGCCCTGCTACGCCGTTGATTACGAGAAACCAGTGGAACGTGCGCGCTCCGAGGATGTTGCCCATCTTGCCTTGGAACTCGTAGCTGACGGCTTGCAGCACGAACGTGAACAGGATGATCATCCACAGCCAGTAAGCGCCGCCGAAGCTGGTGCTGTAAAACAACGGGAATGAGGCGAAAAACGCACCGCCGAAGGTTACGAGCGTAGTGAACGTGAGTTCCCACTTCTTTCCGGTGGAGCTGATGATGAGCCGGCGTTCGCTCTCATTGCCGCCGCCGAGTGAGAACATCAGGGAGTTGGCCCCCTGGACGAACATCATGAAGACCAACAAGGCTCCCAGCAGGGACACTATGAACCACCAATATTGTTGCAGAAATTCGTAAGTCATATTTTGATAATTAATGATTGATAATAAGCCGGATAGGCCGAATAAGCCGGATAAGCCAGATAAGCCAGATAAGCCAAATGGGCCGAATAAGCCGAATAAGCCGTGTGAGAGAATAAGGTGATTTTCTTAATTCTTAATTCTTAACTCTTAACTCTTAACTCTTAATTCTTAACTCTTAATTCTTAATTCTTCACTCTCTTCCGCTCCCTTCTTCACTTCGCGGCACATTATGCTTATTTCCACGGCGAGAAGGAGGGTGAACAGGACGAGGAAGATGAAGAACGTAAGCATGACGGAGCTTGCGCTGATGTCAGACACAGCCACCCACGTGGGCAACATGTCCTGTATGGCCCACGGCTGGCGTCCGAACTCGGCGACGAGCCATCCCGCCTCGCTGGCTATGTAGCCCAAGGGTAGGAGAGCCATGCCGGCGACGTGGAACCAGCGCAGCCTGGTCAAGTCTTTCTTGTAAGCCAGGAACACGGCTACGGCGAAGAAAAGCAAGAACAGCACGCCGAGGCCTACCATGGCGCGGAACGCCCAGAAGCATATCGGAATGTAGGGGACGGCCTGTTCGGCACGGTCGATGTAGCCGTAGCCGAAGTATTCCATATTCTCGTCGAGCGTCTTGCGATGGCCTTCCGCTGCGCTTTCGTCTCCCGCCGCTTTCGCTTTCCGATAGCCGTCGAGCGCGGTGATGGCGAGGCGTCCGCGCTCCATCTTTTCGCTCATCGGCAGCGCGGTTGTGCCGTCGGGCATGGTGTATCCGCCTTTTATGATGTCGTTGATGCCGGGCACATAGCCGTCAAGGTTTCGCGTGGCAAGGAATGACAGCATTTTTGGCATGGCAATCTTCATCGGCGGTTCTTCAGCCGAGGCGTAGTCAGGTTGCTTGAAAGGGTTGACCCCGGCCACCACGGTAAGCCCTTCGCCCCGTCCGCCGTCGTAAAGAGCCTCCATTGCGGCGAGCTTCATAGGCTGCACCTGGGCCACCATGTAAGCCGAGTGGTCGCCGGTGTGCATGGCGAGGAGCGACGATATGAGTCCCACGACGGACGCAATCCTGACGCTGCGCACGGCGAGGCGTCGGTCGCGCCCGGCCTGGGCGGCGTCGGCATTGCGCCTGAACATAAGGTAACAGCTGACGGCCACGACGAATATCGCGCCGATGATCCACGCCGAGATAACCGTGTGGCAGAACTTGTCGATGGCGAGAGGCGACAGCGCCACTTCGGCGAACGACGTCATCTCGTTGCGCATGGTGTCAGGGTTGAACGCCTGCCCCACGGGATACTGCATCCAGGCGTTGGCCACGAGAATCCACCACGCCGAAATCGTGGCGCCGAGGCCGGTGAGCCAGGTGGAGGCCAGGTGGAAGCCGCGTGAAACCTTGCCCCATCCGAAGAACATCACGCCCACGAACGTGGCTTCAAGGAAGAACGCCACTATGCCCTCCACGGCGAGCGGCGCGCCGAAGATGTCGCCCACGAGCCATGAGTAGTTGCTCCAGTTGGTGCCGAACTCAAACTCAAGGATGATGCCCGTGGCCACGCCCATGGCGAAGTTTATGCCGAAAAGTTTTTGCCAGAAGCGCGCCGCGCTCTTCCATTCAGCCGCGCGCGGGCTGTCGGGCTGCTTCTTCTTTGTGACGTAATAACAAGTCTCCATGACGCCCATGATGAGGGCCAAGCCAAGCGTGAGGGGCACGAACAGCCAATGGTAAATGGCTGTAAGGGCGAACTGTGCTCTCGACCAGTCAACCGTCCCTGTGGTTATGCCTAAAATAAAGTCTGTCATATTTTAATGGAAGTTATAGAAGTTATGGAAGTTATGGAAGTTATGGATTATCCGGCATTGTTCTATCATGCGGAATTGATACGTATTTTGCAGTCACGGCGAAGCTGTTCCACCTAATCGTCCAAAGGCGTCATCCTCCCTGTTATCTGTGACGACACGTAGGTGGCCTTGTCGCCGCCTGCGGCCTTATGGCTTAGCACGTCGGGCATGAAGAACAAGCGTATTACGGCGAACATGACAAACAGCTTTACCAGGACGACGAGCCACAGCGTTTTGCCTAACTTCATGCCGGTGAAGCCTTCGTAGTAAAACCTCGCTATGCGCTTTAGTGCCTGTGACATTGGCAAATGATTTTAGGTTAATAAGGTTATGGTTAATTAGTTATGTTTGCAAATATAATAAATCATTTCTAATATTGTTCAAAAATTCGGTAAAATTACTAATTTTACCTTTTTATATATTTATACTTTGAAAAATGTTGCGATTTTTAATGGAAATAGGTTAATTTTGCATTGTTGTATTATATCTATTAAGGAAAACATCTATAAACGATAAAGAAAACATGAACAAGAAAGTAATCATCCCCTTAGTCTTGGTAGGACTGCTGCTGTTGGGCGGCATCGTGTACCTTGCAACCAGCCTGAACCAGCAGAAACAGGCAAACAAGGACATGCAGGAACTTGCCGAACTGGATAAGAAAGAAATGGAGAACGAATACCAGATGTTCGCCGACCAGTACAGCGAGCTGAAGACACAGATAAACAACGACTCGATAATAGAACAGCTGACACAGGAACAGCTGAAGACGGAAAAACTGCTTGAGGAACTGAGGAACGTGAAGGCCTCAGACGCCCGCGAGATAGCGAGGCTGAAGAAGGAGCTGGCCACGTGCCGCGCCGTGATACGCAGCTACATACTCGAAATAGATTCGCTTAACCGGCTGAACCAGAACCTGACAGCCGAGAACACACGTGTGAAAGGGCAATACGCCGAAGCGACAAGACAGATAGAAGGCTTGAACGCCGACAAGCAGTCGCTGACGGAGAAGGTGGCCATAGCCTCGCAGCTCGATGCCACGGGCATAAGCATGACGTTGAAGAACAAGCGCGGCAACGCCACTAAGAAGCTCAAGAGGTGCAAGACGATACAGGTGAGTTTCAACATCGCAAAGAACGTGACAGCCGCAAGCGGCAACAAGACAGTGTATGTGCGCATAACCACGCCTACAGGCTCGGTGCTATCGGCTGGCGGCTCGTTCCCCTATGAGAACAGGAACCTGGCTTACTCGATGAGGAAAACCATAGAATACACCGGCAACGAAACGCCCGTGACGACGTATTGGTCGGTGAAGGAGTTTCTCAGCGAAGGCACTTACAACGTAAGCATATTCGCCGACGGCAATATGATAGGTTCGAGGAACTTCACGTTTAAATAAAAACGAAAAGTAAAACGGAGAAAAAGTGAAAAGGACAGGCTTGCAAACTTGTTTACTTGTTGCGCTGGGTGTGCTGTGTGGCGCAGACGGCGCCGCGCAGGGCGTGCTGTCGCTTGACAGCTGCCGGGCGATGGCGTTGCGCAACAACAAGCAGCTGACCATAGCCAGGCTGAAGCAAGACGTGGCAAGGGACGCCCGCAAGGCGGCGCGCACGAAATACCTGCCGCACGTAGACGTGATGGGCGGATATGAGTTTACAAGCAAGGAAATATCAATACTCAACGACCGGCAAAAAGGGGCGTTGGGCAGCCTTGGCTCCACTGTAGCAGGTCAGCTGGGCAACACGATGTCGTCAGTCATATCGGAAATGGCCGGCCAGGGCGTGATAACCCAGCAAACGGCGGCGTCGCTCGGAGCTATCGCCGAGAAGCTGACGCCGGGCATAGAGAAAGCCGGCAACTCGATAGGGCAGACGATAGCAGACGCATTCAGGACAGACACGCGCAACGTGTTCGCCGCCTCGGTGATGCTGACGCAACCTATATATATGGGCGGAAGCATCGTCGCCGCCAACAAGATAGCCGACATAAGCGAACAGCTCGCCGCCAACGACTTAGCTGGGCGCAAGCAAAACATAATCTACGACGTTGACAACGCCTACTGGACGGTTGTATCTTTAAAGCATAAACAGAAACTCGCCACGAGTTACCTTGAGCTTGTGAAGAAGCTAAGTTCGGACGTAAGCAAGATGATTGGCGAAGGCGTGGCGACACGCGCCGACGGCCTGAAGGTGGACGTGAAGGTGAACGAGGCAGAGATGCAGTTGACGCAGGTGGACAATGGACTGTCGCTTGCTAAAATGCTGCTTTGCCAGCTGTGCGGCTTGCAGATAGACGGCAACATTGTGCTTGAAGACGAGGACAAGGAGGACGTGTCGTCGGCGGTTGAGGCCGGCGGCGTTGACGTTGAGGCCGCGTTCGACAACCGCCCGGAACTGAAAATGCTGCAAAACACGGTTGACATAAGCAAGCAGGCAACCAAACTGATACGCGCCGCCTACCTGCCGCAGGTGGCGTTGACGGGTGGCTACCTTGTTACCAACCCGTCGCTGTATAACGGTTTTGAAAAGAAATTCTCCGGAATTTGGAACATTGGCGTAATCGTCAGGGTGCCGGTGTGGAACTGGTTTGAAAGCACTTACAAGATACGCGCCAGCAAGACGGCGACAAGCATCGCCATGCTTGAGCTTGACGACGCGAAGGAGAAGGTGGAACTACAGGTGAACCAAAGTTCGTTCAAGTTGTCGGAGGCGAACAAGAAGCTCGCAATGGCAAAAAAGAACACCGAACAGGCCGATGAAAACCTGCGCTGCGCCAACCTTGGCTTCAAGGAGGGCGTGATGGACGTGAGCGACGTGATGGCTGCGCAGACGGCGTGGCTGCAAGCGCGCTCGCAGAAGATTGACGCCGACATCGACGTGAAACTCTCGCAGACCAACCTTAAAAAGGTGCTTGGCGAAACGATATATTGACACACGGCAGAGCCTCTTGGGATGTTTGCTTCTTAACGTTTCCAACTTCTTCTGAAAATAATTCTTAAAGACAAAGAATATGACTAATAAATCACAACATAACAACATATTGCTGGCCACGCTTGGTTTTGCCGCCGTGGTGCTCGCTGTCGGCGCGATAGGCTATTTCGCGTTCGGGCGCACGCCGGAGGTGATACAGGGTGAGATAGAAGTGTCTGAATACAGGGTGTCGAGCAAGGTGCCTGCGCGTGTCCTTGAATTGCGTGTCAAGGAGGGGGATTACGTCAAGGCCGGCGATACTCTCGTAATACTCGACGCCCCTGACGTCGTGGCGAAAAAGGAACAGGCCGTTGGGGCGGAAGACGCCGCTTCGGCGTTGAAGACGATGGCGGACAAGGGCGCGCGGCGCGAGCAAGTGCGCGGGGCGTTCGAGGTGTGGCAACAGGCGAAAGCCGGTCTTGAGATAGCCGAGAAGTCATACGGCCGTGTGCAGCGTCTTTACGACGAAGGCGTGATGAGCGCGCAGAAGCGTGACGAGGCCTACGCCAACTATAAGGCGATGGAGGCCCAGGCCAAGGCGGCAAAGAGCCAATACGACATGGCCGTGGCCGGCGCGCGCCGCGAGGAGCGTGAAGCCGCCGCCGCGCAGGTGCGCAGGGCGCAGGGCGCCGTTCAGGAGGTTAACTCTTACATCCACGAAACCGTGCAGACGGCACAATTCGAGGGTGAGGTGAGCGATGTGTATCCCAAGGTCGGCGAGTTGGTTGGTGCCGGTTCGCCGATTATGGGCATATCGATAATGAGCGACCAGTGGGGCACGTTCAACGTGCGTGAAGACCAGTTGAGCGGCATCAAGGTCGGAGATGTCTTCACGGCATACTGTCCTGCGTTCGACAAGGACATACGCATGAAGGTCTATTACATAAAGGATGAAGGCAGCTACGCCGTATGGAAGGCGACGAAAAGCAACGGACAATATGACCTGAAGACGTTTGAGGTGAAGGCAAGGCCGATAGACAAGCTCGACGGTTTGCGTCCTGGTATGTCTCTCGTTGTCAAGGGCGGCTCGCTTAAATGAAGTAAGGTGACGTGCTATGTCAGAAGGCGTGCAGACAGAAGGACAGGAGCGTAAGCCTTTGAGCGGGCGTGGCGCAAGGCCTGACGGCGGCGACACGGCTTCGCGTTCGTTTGCGGAGCTGGTGTGCGCCGTGGTTCGCCGCGAGTGCGCCATATTGCGCAAGAACCGCATGTATTTGTTCTGCATGGTGGTTTTCCCCGTCATTGTCACAATTTTTTTCACTTCGCTCATGGCTAACGGCCAGCCTACTGATATGCCCGTAGGCGTGGTGGACCTTGACAATACGCCTACTACGCGCACGCTCGTGAGGAAGCTCGACGCCTTCCAGTCTACCGCCGTGGTTGCGCGTTACGCCAACGTGGCCGACGCACGCCAAGCCATACAGCGCAATGAGATTTACGCATTCCTTTACATACCCGAAGGCACTACGTCGGAACTTGTGTCGATGCGCCAGCCGAAGATTTCATTTTATTACAGCACGGCGTCGTACACGGCCGGAGCGTTGCTCTACCGCGACTTGAAGACAATCTCAACGCTCGGCGCGGCAAGCGCCGGGGCGTCGCTGCTAAGGGCCAAGGGGCTTACCGACGACCAGGTGGCAAGTTTCTTGCAGCCCATAGCCATAGACCTGCACACGGTGAACAACCCGCTTGTGAATTACAGCGTTTACCTTAACACTATGCTCATTCCCGGCTGCCTGATGCTGTTCATATTCCTCGTCACGGCTTATTCATTGGGCACGGAGCTGAAGTTCAACTCTGCGCGTGAGTGGTTCAGGGTGTCGGGCGGCAATGTGTTCGCCGCGCTCTTGGGTAAGATGTTGCCGCAGACGCTGACGTTCCTTGCCATCATTTACGCTTATATGTTCTACGTCTTCGGCGTGCTCGGCTTCCCTCATCCCGGCGGCTTGGGTTACATCGTCATGCTCGGTTTGCTTACGGTGCTGTCGTCTCAGGGTTTCGGCATCTTCGTTTTCGGCGTTGTGCCGTCGTTGCGAATGTCAATGAGCATCTGCTGCCTGTGGGCTGTGTTGAGCTATTCGCTTTCAGGCACGGCGTTCCCGCTCTCGGCGATGGACTCCGAACTTAAGACCATCGCACTTCTTTTCCCGTTGAGGCATTATTATATGGTTTACCAGTTAAACATATTCAACGGTTACTCCATCGGCTATTCATGGCCTTACGTAGTAGCATTGCTCTTTTTCGCGGCCTTGCCGCTGCTCGTGGCCGGGCGGATAAAGAAGAACATGATGACGTATGAGTACATTCCTTAAAGGTG
>CALUGU010000101.1 GCA_944320255.1 uncultured Prevotella sp.
CGATTGTCCGCCATCCACTTCACGCCGTCCGCCGAGAGGTCGAAGTCTGTCCGCGCCTCGCTTGCCGGCACAGCCGTAAGTTGCAGTTCGTCGGCTGCCGTCTCATTGTCGGCGCGTGTCTCGCCGGTGCGCGTCAGGTTCAGCGTCAAATCGTCAACCCCGCCATAAGGCTTATCATCTTCGGTTCTCGCCGAAGGCAAGTCTACACGGAACTTTTCGTCGTCATAGAGTGTAGCCGTCTGTGTGAACACTGCGTCGCCCGCAGGGATGTAACCTTTATTGTTTTCGTCAAGTTCGGTGTTACGTGTGACGTATGTGCCGACTTGCAATCCGTAAATCACTCGGCCATATTCCATGTCGCCGTACTTCATGGCGCAGAGGTAAGGCGAGCCGAAGAGGTTCCAGCTCATGTTCTCCTTGTGGGTGAACCGCTTGCCTGTGCCCTCATTGCCGACCGTCCACGGGTCTTCAAAGTTGTTCTTATTCAACGTCACCTGCTTCACCTCGTCCGTACTTTCAGTGTAAACGCCGTTTGCTTTTCCAATAAAACGCACCTTGGCTTCGCCTTCACCTTCAGTATTGTCGAGCAACAGTCCTGTACGTCCGTAATTACCTGAAAGCGCCTTCCACGCCGTACCGTTGTAGCCGTCAAACTTAAAGTCGTAAGCGGCGCGCGCCACAGCGTCATAATATTTCACTGCGACATTGTTGTTATTCTCGATTTTCGTAACAGTAAACGGCACGTAAGCCATGTCAACGCTGTTCTTTAAAATGTTGCGCTCAACAATCACATGGCTCAACGCCACGCTGTTACCATTGCCGCGCAGACCGGCCCGATGTTCAAGCAGCAGCACACCGGGGTTGAACGGCTTGCCTTCAGCGTAAACGCCGCCCTCGATTGACAGCTCCTTGTCTTCACGGACATACACAACCGACTTGCCGTGGGGATAGTCCCCTGCGGTTATCTCGCCGTCGTCCTTCAAGTCCCATGTCTCGAAGCATCCATTGTCAACCTTGTTGCGTATGCGCTTGTTGCCGGCGATGTCACGGTCGTGGCCTACGGCTTTAATGCAAGCATCGGTTTCGCTTTCAGCTGTTCCTGCGTCAATATCCTTCGATGTTTCCATCAGCTGGTATTCCCATTCGTCGTTGTCGTCGATATAGGCGTTATCTTGTTGCGCGCTTTGGTGGTTGTTGTTCGTCGTGTTTACCGTTCCCGTCGCCGTTACGTTCACGGCCTTAACGTTTGCAACATTGCCGTGAACCAACGAGTTGTAAAGCACGCCTGTGCCGCTAATCGTTGCGCTGGTGTTGATTATAGACGTAGAGAGGTATCCGTATCCGTATCCGTCTGCATCGATGTTTGCCGTGCCGTTTACCTCGAAACCGTCAACCACTGAATTGCTGCCGCTTATCGTTACGTCGTTCAACTTCGAGCGGTTCGCGCTTGTGCGCTCTATCAGGCCTTCGCGCTTGCCAAGCAGTTCTTTAACGGCTGGCTCCACGTTTTCCGTATATATCTCTCCGTTATCAGGATAAACGGCATAATTCGTTGTTTCGTCACTCATGCCGCCATAGACTTTCGTATTGCCGAGCGTCAGGCGGACATTCTGTCCTTTTACGTTATTGTGAACGAAGACGTAACCGTTAGTATTATTTTGTTGCGCATAGATGCCCACCAAATCGGCTGCGCCCTGAAGGTCGCTCAATGCCGTAGACCATTTTTTGCCGTCATAAATTCCGTCAGGATTTCTCACATCTGCCTTGACGTAGGCTATCGGTTGCAGCGGAGCTTCATACTCGTATGCGCCGATGTCTATATTTTTGTCAACAAGGCGCGCGTTGTTGCCGAGGTCCACCTCCTCGGCGGGGATTGTTCCATCATTACCGCCAAGCACTTCACTTGCATAATTTTCGTTGCTTCCTTGGTTGAGCAGCGTCAGGCTTGGTCGGATGTGGTAGTCCCTTGCCTCTATGTTTGTGTCGTCCGGGTCTACGAAGTTCGGGCCGTTATGTATGTCGGCGTTTTCAGTACCTGCGGCAAACACCTTGTTGTTTTTGCCGTCACCTTCAGTTGACGGCATATTCTGCGTTCCATTATTCTGCGTTTCTTTATTCCACGACGTAGAGTTATACACTTTCGTCAATCCTTCGCTCATGTCCGCCGTCTCGTTGTTGGCGAACGTCGTGTTAACCAGCGTAATATTGTCAGTGCCCGCGCTTGCCTTCAAGCCCGTGTCGCCGTCGGCGAACAGCGTGTTGTAAATCAGCATGCTGCCGCTGTTGCCAGCCACATTCAAGCCCGACCCGCTATTGCCACGGAAGGCGCAGCTCTTCAGCGTAAGGCTGCCGTCGCTGCCGGTGCTTGCGGACATGCCGTCGCCCTTGGCATTAATAAAGGTGAAGCCCTCTATCGTCACAGGCTTGCTGTTGGTGTTGACATTCATCAGCTGTGCAGTACCGCTCACACGGTCTGAATTGCGCACCACGGTCTGCTTGCTGAAGTCCTGTTGATCGCCCGAACCTGTGCATGAGCCTTTCAACGTTAAGGATTTATTATTGTCATTATCAGCCATATTAAGGATATAAGCCATACCTGCAGACAATCTGTCCCATGAATATTCGCCATCCCTTACATATACAAACCTTTCATTATCTAAGTTATCCGTCGGATTTGCCGCGCCTACTATTGCTTCGCGCAACTGGTCGGTTGCGTTCATCCAGCTTTCGCCCGAACCCGTGCCGCGCGAAATCGTGTCTACGTAAATCTTGTCCATCGTTGAGAAATTCGAGATGTACTGGTATTCATAGACACCGATGTCGATAGTCTTGCACAACTCCTCGTTGTTCTCTCCGCGAGGACCTGAATAGCGTGAATAGTCACCGCTTACAGGTAATATGTAAGCCTCCGGGATTGTTGTGTTTTCAGTTAACCACTCTTGATATTTGCCAGTCACAGTGCCTTCTTGGTGGTTTGCTTCATCTTCATAAGGTTTAGTCGCCGTATGGCTTACGCCGTCGCCGGCGTCCGTCGTCACGGATATTGCCACGGGGTTCCAAAGGTTGGTGGCGGAGTTGCCCGCTACGCCCGCCTCGGTTGAGGGGCTTGTCAGGCGCGGGCCGTTCTCTCCCATATTGTCCTTGTCGAGCAGGATGTTGCCATCCGAACCTGACGTAAACTTTCCACCATAGTCAACATCGCTTGCCGAATGCCTTACGTCAAATATGTCTGCTATATCGGTGTTATTGTCATACGTATCCCCCTCGTTGCCCCAGATTAGGGTGTTCACAATCTTGCTCTTGGCGTTGTTGCTGTATATTACGGGATTAGTTTTAGCCTTGTTCTTCACGAACGTATTATTCATAAGGTTAATCATGGGGTCGCCCACCGACGTAATGCCTTCGGCATAGTTTGTACCTATTGCACCACCTTCACCTGCCGACTCGTTATTAGACCACAAAGTATTAACTGCACTAAGACAAGGTTGCGCGACATTTTCATCAAACCATGCTATGTACACAGCTCCGCCACGACTGGTCAGCGTGTTGCCCTGCTGGTCAGCATTAGCCACGGTCTCGTTGCCGGCCAAGATGCAGCCCGTAAGGTTGAGGTCGGCGTTGCGCACAAAGACGCCGCCGCCGCGCACTGCTATGTTGTCTATTACACGGCAACGGCGCAGCGTATAGTTGACGCCGTTGCTGTAGATGCCGCCGCCGCGCCCTTGCTCGTTGCCGCTCTGGATGGTCGAGAGGGCAACGTCGGTCTTGCCGTACATCACGGTGAGGCCGTCGAGCAGCACGTCGCCGCCGTCAGCGTTGTCGCCGTCAGCGTCGTCGCTGAACACTACGTGGTAAGCGTTTTTCTCCGTGCCCGAAACGTTGATCTGTCCCGACAATATCGTCTGACTGGCAAGTTCCCACGGCTCAAGCAGGTTGTTCTGGTTGAAGTCGGAGTATTTGCGGCTTGACAAGATTTTTTCTATTTCGCCCATGCAAGCGAACGTCTCTCCGTCCATGCCGGGGATTCTTGTTATATCCTGTCCGTTTTCATTCTTTGACGAAATCTTCTCCGTGCCCTCAAAGCCGCCGTAGATGCTTACGCCCGCTGGCACCTCGAACGAGTAGAGGCGTTGGTCATGGGTTACTTGCGCCGTGGTCTCACGCATATTCGTAGGCTTGTAAGTGCCGCCCGCCACGAGGATTTCAAACTTCACATCGGCGTTCTTACCGTCTTTCCTCATGCTGCGAATGTAACCCAGGGCGTCTTCAAGCGTAGAGAACGACGTGTAGAACGACTTGCCGAGATAGTCCATTATCTGCGCACCGTCGGGCATAGACACGTTCTTGGCCTGCGACACGAAGATGCGTGTCATCAAGTCCGTTGGCAACACTCCGCCCTCGTAGGCGAACGCTCCGGCGTCGAGCCTCGTTGCGCCGTTGCCGAGCTGTATGCGGTCGATGCCTTGCATGTCGGTCGTAGCAACGTTGAACGTTTTTACAAATCCCGTTTGCGTGCCGTCAGTTTTCTGCTGATACTCGTTCTTCACGCCGTGCTTTATCATCAGCGAGTAGTCTTTCAGGCGGCGGTAATCGTCGGTGAAATAAAGGGCGGAGTCACTTTCGAGCGAAGCGTTCTCGAAGTCTGACGGCATTTCCTGGCTCTCAACGAAGCAGTCGTTGAAGGGGTAGAAGTCGTTAGCGCCGGTGTTGAACACGTCGGCAAGTTGCGTGTCGGTAAACTTATCATTGGTTACGCCGCTGACGTTCTTGTTGGCCGACGCCGCATTGCCCCAGATTACAGTGTTCACCTGCATCGACGCGCCGTCCTCAAGATAGAGTCCGCCGCCGTCGTCAGCCGTGTTGTCGGCAATGGTGCATGATATTATGTGGGCGCGGCTGCCGTCCGTAACGTCATTCCTGTCCGCGTCTTTATTGGCGGCGTAAACGCCTCCGCCGTCATCGGCAGTGTTGCCGAGGATGGCCGTGCCGCTCACCGTGCCGCCGGGCATCACGTAGAGTCCGCCGCCCTGCACGGCTTGGTTGCCTATGACAACGCAGTTCCTAACGTGCGCTCCGTCCGGCACTATCGCGCCGCCGCCCATCGTGGCGGGGTTGCCCGCTCCAGCCATCGACGTAGCCGAACCGTCAACGAGCCAAACGCCGTCGATAACCGCCCCCTTGGCTAACGCCGCAGTACCGTCACCTCCACCGAAAGTCACGGCGTGGTAACCTATAACGTTCTGTGTGATGGTTGAGCCTTGCGTAGGCACGGCCTCAGCGCTCAATATAGTGCGGAATTTCATTGCATTGCGAGCATTTTCGCCTCTTGCATTGTCCCAGCCGTCACTTTGATACACTCCGTTCTCAAACGTACCTTCAAAATATCCGCCCATCACAGTAACGCCGTCGGGCACAACGAACGTGTAGCTTTGCGGATTGTCCTTGTCCGCCAACGTGTTGGCGTGATAGACAAAATCGCCATCGGCATATCCGGCAACCTTTACTATCGCCGTTTGTCCTTGTTTCGCAAGTTCACCAGCGGCATTAAGAACTGTTTGCAATTTATCTGCGCACGCCGCATTCTCCGGTGAGTCTGCGCTTGCGTTGCCAAATCCCGTGAACGTTACATAATAAACGCCATTTGCATCAGGGGAAGTAGTATCCTCATTGTCACGCTCGTAAGCCCCGATGTCAACCGTACAGTCCTTTATTCGGTTGGTATAGTCCATATCGGTTGACGGTAAGTCAAGTATTTTCCCGTCAACAACCTCTGTTCCTTTGTTTATACAGCTACTTCCTGCGATAAGGCGATAATTATTTTCAATTTGTGCATCGCTCCCCACTGAAAATGGATTTGACAAATTCTGTCCGACTTGATTGTCTTTACTTGAAGGAAATTTACCATTCAGTCCTGTATAAATCGAACCTTGTACATAGCAATTATAAGCATCATTGAAAGTTCCTGTAGCATTTGAAGATATTGACACTCCATAATTTCCATAAAAAATACAGTTGTAAAGTTCCAAATTAGACAAGCGTTGATTTCCGTCTGCGTATTGAAACAATCCACTGCCTCCTTCACTATTATCAGAAGCCCCATCTTTAGGATTGGGTGAGTAGTTGTAGGCTATCGTATTATTGAAAAATGTTGCACTTTCCATAAAGATACCCCCGCCACGGTGACTACTATAATTGTTGGCAACAACCAAGTTGTATCCCGTGCCGACAATCATATAAGCACCGCCACCCATACTCTCTCCCGCCGTACCTATATAATTATTAAGTATAAAACTATTATTTATGCGGCTGTTAAGTCCGTCCATATACAATCCACCACCACGATTACGGTCATTATGGTGATTGCAGTTGTTTGTTATCACCATATTCTGCAAAGTAACGCCACGGAACACACGCACGCCAGCACCACCGTCACGATTGGAATAATATCTATTGATATATCCATGACGCACGGTAAAGCCGTCCCAAACAGCCCCTTTGTATTCTTGATAATTGGTATTGTCTATCATACCTGAATTTGAGCCAGGATAACGATATTTATTGTCCCTTCCATTTGTTCCTCCATTACGGTTTGAGGGAGCCCATGTTGATAAACATACATCAGGCTGGAACAAAACATACCGCCTACGCACAGTATTGCCTAAATTTGTGACAATCGATGTTGGCGTTCCTGTATACCCATTCCATGTTACCGGTGTCTCTTTTCTAATTTGCAAGATTGTCTCATAATCAGTTTTTACCAGACCTTTGTCAGCATCATTTGCCGGAATATATTGAGAAATCAACGGATGTCTGTCGCTTTCTCCTGGAACACCGTCTTTAGGGAAACCGCCTAATACTTTTACCTTATCACGTATAACAAATCCCTTATAATCTGTATAAATGCCTGCGCCGACCCAAACCTCAACAGAGTCTTCACTCTCTGATAAGCTTGCATTTATCTCCGCCGCTTTTTCCACAGCATATTGCAGACCGCTAACATATTGTTCTTTTCGGCTATTGGTTATTGAGTTGCTTCCACTCGTTTCAGTGTTACCACTCGTAGACCAAAAGTCTTCATAAAAATTCGTATCGAATTTATAAAATCCTTTACTAAAATTATCTTCTGTAGACAAGATATACTGGTTATCTTGCCGTTCGTAGAAATTATTGTCTAAGTCTTTATCAACATCACAAATTACATTTCCGTTAATAGCCGTTTCCCAAGAAGAGCCATTACCACCTTCTGTTAAACTTGGATTACCATCCAATTCTTCGCCGGTATCCCAGTTTTGATTATATGAACGCACATAAATCACCTTACCCGCCTTTGGCAAGTCGGCCTCATACGCTCCGAGGTCAGGCACGCCGCCGAGGTCGCGCTCGTTGCCCATGATGTCCGTTAGGAGATCAGAGTCTGCACCTTTATTTATTATATGGTCAGCGGCTGCTTCCGAGCTTGTCAGCGGACGGAATGAGGCGTAGCCGCCGAGGTAGGTGTCGAAGCCGAGGGTTGCGCCTTGGCCCTTGGTCGGGTTGGCAAAGTTCGCCTCACCACCGTCTTGACCGATTGTTTGAATAGATAAAGAATTATTGCCTGACGTGTTCCCTGCCGAGAACGAGGTTGTTCCCATTGGGGTGGGTGCTGCGCCGACGTTGTTCACCACGGTGATATGCTGCAAAGTTAAGTTGTTTGCAACGATTATTTGGTTTTGCTCATTAGTATTTGTATTGTTATTCACAACACAGTTTCTCATTGTGAGCTTGTGGCCGGCGTCGGCGGCGTAGATGGCTGCGCCGTTGGCGGCTTTGTTATTCTCGAAGATGCAGTTGGTAAGGGTGACGTAAGCGTTGCCACGAACGAGCATTCCCGCGCCGTATTGCAACGAGGCCGTACCGGCGGCGTAGCCGTTGATGACGTGGAAGCCGTCAAGCTCCACCTTCGCGCCCGGCTCTACGGTGACTACGTGGTAGAGGCCGTCTTCGAGTCTGTCGCCGTCAGGATTGCCGTTGAGCTGCGA
>CALUGU010000102.1 GCA_944320255.1 uncultured Prevotella sp.
ACGACGACGGCAAGACTGTGCAGGGCACGGACGTGCTGTTCCCGCAGATAGGCGAAATCATCGGAGGCAGCGTGCGCGAAGAGAACTACGACAAGCTGATGGGCGAAATAGCCGAGCGCAACATCCCGATGAAGGACATGTGGTGGTATCTCGACACGCGCAAGTACGGCACTTGCCCCCACGGAGGCTTCGGCCTGGGCTTCGAGAGGCTCATCCTCTTCGTCACGGGAATGCAGAACATACGCGACGTTATCCCCTTCCCGCGCACGCCGAAGAACGCGGAATTCTAATTCTTTAAAGCAGACAAGTTCACAGCAGACGAGCAGACAAGGTGATTAGCCTTGTCGCTTGTCTGTTTGTTTGACTACAATGCAAATCTTCTTGTCTGCTCGTCACTTGTTTACTTGTTTACTGAAAAATGACCAACGACGAACTTATGCGCGAGGCCATACGGCTGTCGATTGAGAACGTGGCCGCCGGCGGCGGCCCGTTCGGCGCCGTCATTGCGCGCGGCGGCGAGATAATAGCCACCGGCGTGAACCGCGTCACGGCCTCGAACGACCCCACGGCGCACGCCGAAGTGAGCGCAATACGGGCGGCGGCGCAACGGCTGGGCACGTTCAACCTGGCCGACTGCGAGATATTCACCTCGTGCGAGCCGTGCCCCATGTGCCTCGGCGCAATCTACTGGGCGAGGCTCAAGAAGGTGTATTACGCCAACACGAAGGCCGACGCCAAGTCAGCCGGCTTCGACGACTCGTTCATCTACGACGAACTTGCCCTGCCGCAAGACAAGCGCAAGCTGCCCGCCGAGGCTATGCTCCGCAACGAAGCCATCAAGGCCTTCGAGCTTTGGGCGGCCAAGGAGGACAAAACGGAATATTGACACTCTACTCAACAAACGACAAATGGCGGACGCAGGCAACGGCGTCCGCCATTATTTTTGCGTCCATCGTAACCACCTGGCAATCAAAGACTTACAAAACGCCTTGCGTTTTGCCGTATTTTGCGCTGTAAAAGACGGCAAAACACAAGGCAATTCACGGCAAATCGCACGGCGTTTTACGGCAAGTCGGGTTCATCCGCAGTTCGTTTGGATAGTTTATAATAGTCAATCCCATCCCCGAAGGGGGCGAACGATGCTTAACAGCGGGTGGAGTGAGCGTAGCGAACGTAGGGGCAGTAGAAATTCACTTAATCTAATATGACACATAAAAGGCACGTACTGCATATTAAGTACGTGCCTTTTTGTATGCCGAATTTTCAAAACTCTGCCATCATCCGCGCTCAATATTGCGCGCAGCGTCTATCCTGAGGAAGATGAAAAGAAGGATGGTGAACCCCCAAAGCGACGAACCGCCGTAACTAAAGAACGGCAGGGGGATGCCGATGACGGGCGTGAGGCCGAGCACCATGCCGACATTGATGAAGACGTGGAAGAGGAAAATGCTTAGCACGCAGTAGCCGTAGACGCGGCCAAAGGTGAACGGCTGGCGCTCGGCCATCTTGATGAGGCGCAGTATCAGGGCGAGGAACAGCAGCAGGACGCCCGCCGAACCGAGGAAGCCCTCTTCCTCGCCGACGGTGCAAAAGATGAAGTCGGTGTCTTGTTCGGGCACGAACTTCAGCTTCGTCTGCGTGCCATTGAGGAAGCCTTTGCCCTTCAGTCCGCCCGAACCGATGGCTATCTCGCTCTGGTGGACGTTGTAACCTGCGCCCGAAATGTCTTCTTCAAGCCCCATGAGGACGTTGATGCGCACACGCTGGTGTGGCTCAAGCACGTTGTTGAGCATGTAGTCGGCCGAGTAGAAGAAGGCCACGGAGCCTACGGCGAACAGCGTTATGAAAAGGTAATTGCGCACGCGCTTGGCCAGGGCGTTGTACAACAAGTGGCCGACAAGGAAGACGGTGACGGCCAGCTGCACCCAAACGATGTCGAAAGGAATGACGAACTCGGCGAAAAGGAAGGCCAAGAGCGTAGCCCCGACGGTGTAAGAGAGCATTACGAGCATCTGCCTTTTGTCGTTGCAAAAGACCCGCACCATCGCCGCCGAGAACACCTGGACGAGCAGCAGGACGACGAACTTGCCTACGGACGTGCCCGTGTCGAGGAGCAAGGTGTGCTCGTAACGTATGCCGACGACGAAGTAAACGACCATGGCAACGCCTGTGAAAAGGACGCTACCGGTCATCCCCTCACGGTAAAACATCAGGAAAAAAGCTATGTAGACGAGTGCGGAGCCTGTCTCCTTCTGCGCCACGATGAACAGCATGGGCAGCATGACGACGGCGCAGGCGGCGGCGAAGTCTTTCCAGCGGTGGATGTTGAAGCCATAGGTGCTCATCAGCTTGGCCACGGCCAAGGCTGTGGCGAACTTGGCAAACTCGGCCGGCTGCACCCTCAAAGGGCCGAGGACGAGCCACGAGCGGGAGCCTTTAATCTCGTGAGGATTGAAAATAGTGACGAAAAGAAGCAGCAGGAGCACCGCATAAATGATGTAGGCGAAGGTGTCGTAAAAACGGTCGTCGAGCATCAGCAGCACGAAGCCGAGGCAGATGGAAGTGCCAATCCATACGATTTGCATTCCCGAACGCGTGCCGAGACTGAAGATGTCGGCATCGCCGTAAGTGTAACTTGCGCCGCACACGCTTAACCATCCGAATACCAAAAGGGCCAAGTATATGCCGATAGTCCACCAGTCCAACGAGCGGAGCACGCTTGGCTGTTTACCTGTTTGAGTTGCCATAAGCTATACGTCTGTGCTGGAAGTCGTCCGCCTTCTTCTCTGATTCGGGCGAGAGCTTGCCGTTAATGTATTGTTCCATCATCAACGCACCGATAGGCACGCCGTATTCCGCGCCGAAACCGCCGTTCTCCACATACACGGCGACGGCGATCTTGGGCTTGTCCATCGGCGCGAAGCCCATGAAGATGGAGTGGTCTTGGCCGTGGTTCTGCGCCGTTCCCGTCTTTCCGCACACCTCGTAGTCGGCGCGGTTGGCCGCATGGCACGTTCCGCTGACAACGGAACGGCGCATGCCGGCCACGATGTAGTCGTAAGCCCGGCGGCCGGCCTTGGTGTAATGCTTCTCACGAAACTTGGCGTCGAGCGGTTCGCCCGCCACCTTGCGCACAACGTGGGGCGTGTAATAATAGCCGCGGTTGGCTATTGTGGCACCGAGGTTGGCTATCTGCAAGGGGGTGAGCAGCACCTCGCCCTGCCCTATCGCGATGCTTATCACTGTCAGGCCGTTCCACGAGCCGTCGTAAGCCTTGTCGTAATACTGGGCGTTCGGTATCAGCCCGCGCTTCTCCCCGGACAGGTCGATGCCGAGCTTGTAACCGAAACCCATACTTACCATATAGTCGCGCCATGTGTTCATGGCGTCTTGCACGGTCTTGTATTTCCGCCTGTTGCCGAGCATATAATACAATCCCCAGCAGAAATAAGCGTTGCATGAGGTGCCAAGGGCTGGGATAAGGCTGGTTGGCGAGGCGTGGCCGTGGCAGCCTACGTGGAGGCCCCGGCAGTAAAAGCCGTGGTGGCAGGGGAACGCCGTGCTCGGAGTGACAATGCCCTCGGTGAGAAATGTCAGGCCCTGCGTGGTCTTAAATGTTGAGCCGGGAGGATAAACACCCATTATGGAGCGGTTCAAAAGCGGTTTCCACGGGTTGCGCGCCAGCGCAAGATGCGCCTTGCTGCGCTTCCGCCCTGTCATCATACGCGGGTCGTAAGTAGGCGACGACACCATGCACAGCACCTCGCCGGTTGACGGCTCTATGGCCACTATGCTGCCAATCTTGCCCTCAAGCAGCCGCTCGCCGAGGGCTTGCAGGTTGACATCTATGCTCAACGTAAGGTCTTTGCCGGGCACGGGGCGGCGGTCGAACTGGCCGTTCATATAGCTGCCCTGTATCCGTCCGCGCACGTCACGCAGCAGGATTTGCATTCCTTTCTCGCCGCGCAACTGCTTCTCGTATGACTTTTCGACGCCTTGCTTGCCTATGTAGTCGCCAAGCTGGTAATAAGAATCTTCCTCAATGTCGGCGTCAGACACCTCGGCTACGTCGCCAAGCACGTGGGCGGCGTAGGGAGTGGTGTATTGGCGGACGCTGCGCCGCTGCACGTAAAAGCCTGGGAAACGGTAGATTTTTTCCTGGAAAACGCTGAATTCCTTTTCGGAAAGCTGGCTCATGAACATCTGCTGGGTGTAAGGGGAATAACCGGGATTTTTATTCCTGTCTTTTATCTCGGCCATACGGGCTTCAAAATAATCCTTCGTTATCCCAAGAGAACGACAGAAATCGAGAGTGTCAAGACGTCCTTTTTCCTCGTTCATCACCACCATTATGTCATAAGCGTTCTGGTTGTAAACAAGCAGTTTGCCGTTCCTGTCGGATATTGCGCCGCGCGCCGGGAACTCAACCCGCTTCAGGAAAGCGTTGCTGTCGGCGTTCTTCTTGTAGTCGTCGCTCATTATCTGCAACGTGAAAAGGCGTATGATATAGACCAAGACTATGACGACGGCGACCCCGCCGACTACATATTTCCTGTTTTCAAGTCCGTAATCCTTATCCATAACCAGCCTAATTGCCCCTGAAAAAACTGCAATCAACCTTTCCTCACGTTCTCAATGACGAGGATGAGAAGCACCGTCAGCACCGTGCTGCCGCCAATATTCATAAGCCATTGCTGCCAGTTGAAGAAACTGAACGACTCAAGCGTAAAGAAAAGTATGTTGAAAACCAATACGCAAATAAGTGTGAAATAAAGGTATTTTGCCATACCAAGCGACCTGATTCCAGGCCTCATGTCGTCCGGACTGTCACGCTGGACGAACAGACTGAAAATGTATGGCTGTACAAAACCAAGGAACGTGGCTGACGACGCGGCCACGCCGGGCGTGTTGGAAAAGACGTCAACACAAAGCCCAAGGCAAAAACTCCAAAGCATGACACCCCATTTGGGGTAGTCACGCCTGAACGACATGATGAAATAAACGTACAAGAGAGGCGTGGCGCAGCCAAAAAGGTTGACATGGTTGAGCACCAACACCTGCACCATACATAAAATAACAAATGTGAAGACTTGCCTAATTACTTCTATCTTCATTACTTGCCAGCGTTAATTCTGCTTTAGTTTCAACGAGTCCTGGGCGCTACGCAACAATTCAATGCGTTCCTCCATCGCCGTATTGTCAATCACGCAGACGTCACGCAGGTTGCCGAAATTCGTTGTCAACTTTACTTGTATGCGGTATGAAAGACCGTCGCTCGAATTGTAAACGTGAAGTATCTGCCCCACGATTATGCCCGGAGGGAATATTGACGAATAACCGCTCGTCTCCACAAGGTCGCCCAATGCGAAACGCGCGTGCCGCGGAACATCGTCAACATAAGCCAAGTCTGCTGCGCCGCCAGTCCAATGCAGGTAGCCGTAATAGCCCCGCTTACGTATCGTAACGCTTACGTTCGACTTGGAATTGAGCACAGGAATGACGACAGCGTAATGCGCCGAAGCCATATAAACAACGCCAACGACGCCGTTGCCGCACGCTACGCCCATATCCTTCCGCACCCCGTCGGCCAAGCCTTTGTCAATGGTTATGAAGTTGTCGCGCTTGTCTAAAGAGTTCGTTATCACCTTGGCAGGGATTAACTTGTAGTCTTTCAGGACTTCCGCCTGCGTCCTCTCGACCCATGTGGAGTCGCCCGTGGACGTCTTGACGTGCTCTGACAACCGCCTGATTTGCTGTTCAAGATAAAGGTTGCGCCGGTTAAGCTGCTCGTTGATTTTAGTCAAACTAAAATAGTTCTTTACAGCCGCGTCAAGCTCGTAGACCTTTCCGGCCACGACATTAGCCGACGAAAACCAGACACTACCTTGGTAACTGTTGTACCTGAAAAGCAAGACCAAGCAGACAACTTCAAGTGCGACAAAGACAAACCAGTGATTATATTTCGCAAGAAATTCAAGCAGGTTGCGCATTGTTTACCTCATCAGGAATGAGAAACGGTCAACGTTCTTGAGGGCGATGCCCGCTCCTTTGGCCACGCTGTGCAACGGATCGTCTGCCACGTGGAACTGTATCTTAATCTTGTCGGTAAGCCTCTTGTCAAGCCCGCGCAGCAATGCACCGCCTCCGGTGAGGTAGATGCCGTTCTTCACGATGTCGGCATAAAGCTCTGGCGGCGTCTTTTCGAGTGCGGAAAGCACAGCGTTCTCAATCTTGGCGATGGTCCTGTCGAGGCAGTGTGCTATCTCCTGATAACATACCGGCACCTCCATAGGCAGGGCTGTCACCTTGTTCGGCCCATGCACTACATAGTCCTCAGGCCCTTCCTCGCCAAGATCCGTCAAGGCCGAACCCACATGTATCTTTATACGCTCGGCCATACGCTCACTCACCTTGACGTTGTGCTGCTTGCTCATATATTCCTGGATTTCGGCCGTAAGGTCGTCACCAGCGGTGCGGATGGAGTTGTTCGACACGATGCCGCCCAACGAAATAACCGCAATCTCGGTGCTTCCGCCGCCTATATCAACAATCATGTTGCCCTCTGGGGCCTCAACGTCGATGCCTATACCAATAGCCGCAGCCATAGGCTCGAATATAAGATAAACGTCACGTCCGTCGGCGTGCTCGGCAGAATCGCGCACGGCGCGCAACTCTACCTCCGTAGAACCGGAAGGCACGCCGATTACCATGCGCAGCGACGGCGAGAACAGGCGGCTGCCCGTGTGCACCATCTTGATAAGTCCGCGCATCATCTGCTCGCAAGCGGTGAAGTCTGCGATCACGCCGTCACGCAAAGGGCGGATGGTGCGAATGTTGTCGTTAGTCTTTTCATACATCATCTTCGCCTTCTCGCCCACGGCTATCATCTTGTCCGTGCGGCGGTCGAGGGCTACGACAGAAGGCTCGTCAACAACTATCTTGTCATCACTGATAATGATGGTGTTGGCTGTGCCCAAGTCCATCGCAATCTCTTGGATAAAAGAAAAAAATCCCATAACCTGTTAATTCATAATTCACAAATCATAATTCATAATCGGGCGGACGTCTTTGTAATCCATAATCGTTAACTCATAATTCATAATCGGGCGGACGCCATAGCGCAGTTGCCGCGCGATTATGAATTATAAATCATACATTACGAATTAAGAATTGAACCAGTTGTGTATCGCCGTGTCGTAATGGCTGCTCACGCCGAAAGCCCGTGTGGCGAACATACGGCGGTCTTCAATGTCGGTCAGCGCGCCCTTCTGGTTGAGGATGTCAAGCAGGACGCCATACTCGGCCTTGCTCGGCACGATTACGACATCCTTAAAATTCTTCGCTCCGGCACGTATGAGCGATATTCCGCCTATGTCGATTTTCTCAATGATGTCAGCTTCAGAAGCCCCACTGGCAACAGTCTGCTCAAAGGGGTAGAGGTCTACTATCACAAGGTCGATTTCAGGTATTTCGTACTGCTTCATCTGCTCCTGGTCGCCTTCGTTGTCGCGGCGCGCCAGTATGCCTCCGAACACTTTAGGGTGAAGGGTCTTCACACGGCCACCGAGTATCGAGGGGTAAGATGTAACGCTTTCCACCGTCTGGCACTCGTAGCCAAGCGACTCTATAAACTTCTGCGTTCCGCCTGTTGATAAGAATTTCACACCTTCAGCATTGAGCTTCGCAAGCAGCTCGTCAAGCCCGTCTTTGTGGAACACAGAGACAAGCGCAGTCTTGATTTTTTTTGTTCCGGACATACCTTATATATAGTAATTGTTTTTGGAGTGCAAAGATAATGCAAATCGAGAGAAATGCAAAATAAAAGTGAGAGAAACGAACTTTTATTTTCATTTCCGAGATGTATGTAGAGTCCAACAGCAAATGCAAAATTAGTTGAAGAAATTGAAAAACCTGCATTTGGGTGTGTCAAAGTTTAATTTTTCCCTTGGCCTTGAGTTGAGTTTGTACTGCA
>CALUGU010000103.1 GCA_944320255.1 uncultured Prevotella sp.
GTGCGTACGGGACTCGAACCCGTGACCTCCTGCGTGACAGGCAGGCATTCTAACCAGGCTGAACTAACGCACCTTGCTGGTATCTTTCTTATTTGCGGTTGCAAAGGTATTAATATTTTTCCTAACAGCCAAATTTCTTCTCCACTTTTTACAGAAAAAGTTGCATTAACAATGCGTCATGGTATGTTTTCCCATCAAAAAGCCAATCACGCAGCCTGCTTGAAGCAATAAATCCACATTTTTCAAACAACCGTAACGACCGTTCATTCTCAACATCGACATAAGCATAAAGCTGATGCAAATGCAATACTTTCAACGAATATTCCCTAATATTGAATAAAGTTGCCTTCGCATAGCCTTTATTACGGAACTCATCCTTTATTACAATCCCTATCTCCGCTCTCAAATGCTTTGGCTCAAAATTAATGATGTCAACAATCCCGATAACATCTCCTTCCTCATTCTCAATCATCATTCTGACCTGACGGTCTGAATAAATGTCGTTTTTTGAATTTGCGACATATTCGTAAAGCGTATAGCGGGAATAAGGGACGTTTGTCACACTTACATTCCACAAACGCGCATCATTCTCAATTCCATATAAAACGTCAAGGTCTTCAGGCTCTATGGCCCGTAAATGCACAAATGGCAAATTCTCAGTCATCAGCTTATAATTTCCTTATCTGTTATTATTACATTATTTACAGGATTGAACATCCCCATAAAAACATTTGGACGATGTTGTTCCGAAAATATGTCCAATACCGTCTCATACTTATATGAACTGACGTCATAAACCACATATACAGGCGAAGAAACGCCCTCTGGCAAATCAAAAGTCGCGTGGCCGCCAGCATTTGATTTTTCATCACAAACGTAATACGCCGCATTCATACCGTTTTTATCTACAATCTTACGACACATCTCAATAGAGTCCGCCGAGCCCAAAAATATGAAAAAAGGTTTCTTTGTGCGCCTTCTCAACGGGAAGCCCAACATTTTCCTAACGTTAGCCGACACCATCTTCACTAAGGCAAGTATGGCACTAAGGTAAATGGCTGTCTTTATCGGAATATAAAGCCAAAATCCCAAATGACTATAATGCTTTTGGAAGAAAATAAGCATAGCCTCATAAAACACGTGCACATACCTGAATGAAGACTTTTGCGTGCTCTCACCCTTGTAATGCAGAATTTTTACAGGCAAATACCAATTCTCATAACCGCTTTTCAATATCCTGTATGAAAGGTCTATATCCTCGCCATACATGAAGAAATCCTCGTCCAGCAGTCCAGCCTGTTCCAAAGCCGTGCGCCTTATCATAAAGAATGCCCCGCTAACCACTTCTATCCGCCCAGGCTCATCCCATGCCATGCCGCACATATAATACCGGCCGAAGCGCTTGCTGTTGGGGAACCTTGAACACAAGCCGCACATCTTATATAACGAAGCCATAGGCGTAGGCAGTCCCCGCCTGCTCTCCATCGCTTTCCCTCCGTCACTTTTAAGCATCTCAACGCCAAGTCCGCCGGCGGAAGGATGCCCGTCCATGAACGCCAAACAATCTTTTATCGTGCTTTCCCCGACAACCGTATCCGGGTTCAGCAACAACACGTAATCCCCCGAAGTCTGCCTGATGCCGATATTGTTAGCCCGCGCAAAGCCATAATTGTGGTTGCTCTCTATGACTTTCACATTTCCGCCAAGTTTCCTTAAGAATTTCACGGTGCCGTCCTTGGAGTGGTTGTCTACGATGCAGACCTCGGCATCCACCCCGGCTATGGCTCGCTGCAGGCTGTCAAGACATTGCTGAAGATAATGCCTGACATTGTAACTAACGATTATGACTGAAAGTTTCATTCCCCTTGTCCTGTTTCCTGTAAGCACCTTGATTTACCCGGATATATGAAAACAAGGCATATCAGGCAGATTATGCCCATATATCCGAAAGCCGGCTTCAAATCGAACATATAATAAAACAATGTGTTCGCCACCATCGGCACGCAAACCATCATCATTCTGACGCTGCCCCACAACAACAGGCCTTTGTCCGGACTTGAAGAAGCGAGGGACGAACGCACTTTCTTGAACTTAAACAAACGCAACGACAATGGTATCGCGCATATCGTGACGATTTCCATCATCGACAACACCAGGAACGCCGCGCTCGTGTCCCCCTGGCACCCCCCCGGCAGTAACGTTTCCGTTTCAAACAATACGACCATCGCTAAAGACAACAAGATGCTAAAGCACATCTCCGCCATCAAAATTCTTCTTGTTCGCTCCATCATATATTATTGTAACATTCATCACACGGCGTCAGGCCATTGTCATTTCCCTTCAAAAGGCACACGGTTTACGATTGAGCGGCCAAGGGTCACTTCGTCCGCATATTCCAGTTCGCCACCTACGGCAATTCCACGAGCTATCACGCTCAGTTTCACGCCGTATCCTGCCAACTTCCTGTATATGTAAAAGTTTGTAGTGTCGCCTTCCATAGTCGAGCTTAAGGCCAAGATTACCTCTTCCACCCCGCCGTCTTTCACCCTGTCAACCAGTGAATCTATCTCTATGTCTGCAGGGCCTACGCCGTCCATCGGCGAAATGACGCCTCCCAGCACATGGTAAAGCCCGTTATACTGCTGGGTGTTTTCCACCGCCATCACGTCTTGCACGTTCTCCACCACGCAGACCGTCGCCGTGTCGCGGTGCGGGTTGGCGCATATCGGGCACACTTCCGTGTCGCTTATGTTATGGCAAATCTTGCAATACACCGTCTCACGGCGCATTTCGCTTATCGTCTTGACGAAACGTTCCACCTTGTCATTGTCTTGCTTGAGCAAAAACAACGCCAGCCTCAACGCCGTCTTCTGCCCTACTCCCGGCAGGTTTGACAGTTCTGACACCGCCTTGCCAAACAGTTGTGAAGGATATTGCTGAATCATGTTTTATGGTTTTCAGCGGCAAAGTTACTTCAATAAGAGGTAATATCCAAGACAAAGCATCATTTATTTTCTGTCGGCGGACAGGCTTCCCGGCCAGCCGCCCGTCTCACCTGCCTCCGAAACCGCCCGGCCTCGGCCCGCGGGGCCCGCGTCCTCCGCGTGGAGGCTCCGGCGCGGCGTTTTTTCCACCGCCGAACAGGTTGAGCCTGTAGACGGCGTGGAGCATGGCGTAGCTGTTGATGCTGTTATAGCTTGTGTCGCTCCGCTGCATGGCGTTGATCGTGCGGCTGAAGTTGCTTTGGTTGTGCAGGATGTCATAAAGCTGTAACGACACGGTGAGGGGCTTGCCCTTAAGGAAGCTCTGGCTCAGCTGCACGTTCCACACCAGCTCGTTGGTGTTCATCGACGCGTCGTTGTAGCCGCGGCGGCTGTTCTGGTGAAGGTCGGTGGAGAGGCTCATACCCCACGGCAGATACACGTTCACGTTGCCGCCGTATGCGAATTGCCACGTGTCGAGATTGCTCTGGCTTTGCAGGAGGTTGCGCGTGTGGGTGTAGTTGAGTGAACCGTCAAGCGACACTTCGAGCCAGCTGTTACGGAACGTGGCTGTCAGCTGTTCGGCCACTTGCGTCGTCTTTGTCGTGTTCTTGCGCGAATTTGAATTGCGGTCCAAGGCCAAATATCCCACATAGTTGTTATACCTCACGTTGGTGAACGTGTTCACCGTCCAGCGGCCCACCGAGTCGAGCGACGTGTTGAACATAAAAGCCCCCGATATGTCCCAGTTGCCGTTGATATTCTCCGGTTTTGTGGTGCGGCCGCCGGTCTGCTCGTCGTAAGTCACCATGTTGCTTATGCTGTTCCTGGTGTTGCTGTAGTTCAGGTTCGCCATCAGGGCGCGCTGGTGGTCTTGGATGTAGTTGTTGTAAAATATGCGCAGCCTGTTGGTGAACGACGGCTTCAGCCCAGGGTTGCCCATAGTGACGTTGAGCGGGTCGCTGTCGTCAACGATGTCGAGCAGGTCGGTCATGCTCGGCTGCGAAGTGGAGCCGCGGTAGTTGACACGCAGGTTGCTGACTTTCGAGAACCTGTACCTGAAGTCAAGCGTCGGCGTCACGTTCACCACGTTCCTCACGGTGTCGGTGCTCACCCCTTGGTAACGCTGCACGAAGTGCGTCTTCTGCGGCTGCACCATCACGCCGACGTTGAAATTGTACTTCGCCCTTATCACACGCAGCATCAGCTGCAACTCGTGTATGTAGTTCGTGTATTCCGAATACCGGCTGAGGTCGGCGTCGAGGTAGCTGTCCAACGGGTGCTCAAGCCTTGAGAAGTAACCGTCCCAGCCGCGGTAGGCGTTGTCCACCCCGTCGAAGAACGTCTCGCCGAGGTTGCTGAAGTCGTAAGTGGAACGCTCGCTCTTGTTATGCTTGTAATTGAAGTTGTAGCTGAACTGCAAGAACATCGCACGGAATATCGGCTCGCTGTAGGTGAACCTGATTTTATAGTCGAGCGTCCTTGTCGGCGTGGTGTTGAAACGATTGGTCTGGTAAGTGGAATCATTGCCGAACCTGTCTTTCACCTGGAACAAATGCACGTTCGACGTGCTTAGGCTCTTGCTGCCGCTCTCCCCGTAGCTCACGTCGGCGCGCAGCGTCACGTTGCGCCCCCGGCTGTTGAGCTTCCTGTTAAGCTGGAGCATCGCGCCAACGCTCTTGCTGTCCGAGTAGGTTATCGAGTTGTTCGTCCTCGTGTTGACCATCAGCCCGTCGCCGGCCATCTGCGATATGGCTTCCTGCGAGAGCGGGTCTGACACATGGCTGTAAGGGTCGTCGTTGTACGACGCGCTCGTGCCCGACGTGCGCCCGTCGTTCGTGGAATAGCTGAAGCTGGGGCGGAACATGATGTTCGTCATCGTGTCAGGCTTCCACTCAAGGCGCATCCTTGCGTTCCAGCTGTCCGAGCGCGTGTTGTTCTGGTTCAGGCTGTTCGAGAAAGAGCCCGCCGTGCTGACGAAGTTCTCGGTTGACTGCTCCGTGCGCAGGTCGCTATTTGAATGGTTCCAGCGCACGCTGCCGTCCAGCTTCAGCTTGCCCGAAGGCTCAAGGTTGAAGTTGGCACCCGCCATCTTCTGCGTCCTAAGCCCGTTCTTGCCGCCGCCGAAGCGTCCGCCGCCCCCGCCGCCGGGGAAGCCCCGGTCGTCAACGTTGTTGAGGTTGCCCATGAGCATCACGCGCGTCTTGTCCTTGAACAAAGCCCCCATCAGCCTCTCGGCGTAACGCCCGTGGGTGCCCACGGAAGCGTCGGCGTTGCCGAAGAAGCCCTTGTTCATACCCTTCTTTATGCCGAAGTCGAGCACGGTCTGCTCCTCGCCGTCGTCTATGCCCGTGACGCGTGCCAGGTCGCTCTTCTCGTCATACGTCTTTATCTTGTCTATTATCGACGTCGGCAGGTTCTTCAGCGCGGTCTTCGTGTCGCCAGTCATGAACTCCTTGCCGTCCACGAGTATCTTCTTCACCTCCTTGCCGTTAATCGTCACCGTGCCGTCGTCGTCAACCTGCGCGCCGGGTATCTTCTTCACCAGCTCCTCCACCACCGAGCCTTCAGGCGTGCGGTAGGCCGAGGCGTTGTAGACGAAGGTGTCCTCCTTCACCGTCACGCGCGCCGCCTGGCCTACGACGGTCGCGCCTTTCAGCATTATCGCGTCGGCCCAAAATATGTTTTCGCCGAGGGCCACGTCGCCCTTGCCCGTCACCTTCACGTTCTTCGTCAGCGTGACATAGCCCACACTCGTGAACTTCAGGATGTAGCTGCCCGCCTCAGGGGCTTCCAAGGAGAAGTTGCCCTTGTCGTCGCTCACCACGCCCTTCACATACGTGCTGTCAGCCTTAAGCATCTGCACCGTGGCCAGCATCACGCCCTCCTTGGTGTCACGGTCAACGAGCGTGCCCGAAACCTTCAGACCCTGCGCCATGGCGGGCAGCACGGACAGTATCAACAAGCACGCAACAGCCAATATCTTGGATTTCATTCCACGTTTTTCACACTCGGCAAAACAAATGAATTTGCTTTGCTCCCGCTTAATCAAAACGTTCTTCATTTCCGATAAACACATTTTCCCGATTTTTACCCTTTAGACTGTTTTCCGACGCCACGGTTTAATCACTTTGACAATAAATTATACGTAATTGTGACTTTTGTCGGCGAAAATAACTACTTTTGCAACAAATAACCGCAAAAAAAACTCATGGAACAAAGGATAATCATCTCGCAAGACGTCGCCCAAGACATCGCCAAGGCCGTGGCGGCGTGCGAGCACGACCGCACGTTCATCATCGCCGACGAAACCACCGCTATGCTCTGCCTGCCGCTGATAAGCGGCACACCCTGCACGGCGGGCGCGAAGACGATAACAATAAAACCCGGCGACACCAACAAGACCCTTGAAGCCCTGGCCGACGTGTGGAAGCAGCTTAGCGACGGCGGAGCCACGCGCCACTCGTGCGTGATAAACATCGGCGGCGGCATGGTGACAGACCTTGGGGGCTTTGCCGCCTCGACATTCAAGCGCGGCGTAAATTTCATAAACATCCCTACCACGCTGCTGGCGATGGTTGACGCCTCCGTTGGCGGCAAGACCGGCGTAAACTTCAACGGGCTGAAAAACGAGATAGGCGTATTCAACGACGCAAGGTATGTTATTATAAGCACGGCTTTCCTGAAAACGCTCGCCCCGACCGAACTGCGTTCAGGTTATGCCGAGATGCTGAAGCACGGTCTGATAAGCGACGAACGTATGTGGGCGGAGCTAGTAAACTATGACATCATGCGCCCCGACTTCAACAAGCTGCAACGCATGGTGGCCGAAAGCATAAAGGTAAAGGAGCGCATTGTGGCGGCCGACCCTTACGAAGCGGGCGTAAGGAAGGCCCTCAACCTCGGCCATACCGTAGGCCACGCCTTCGAGTCGTTCTCGTTCACCACCGACAATCCCCTGCCCCACGGTTATGCCGTGGCCTTCGGCCTCGTGTGCGAACTCTACCTTAGCTGCGTGAAGTACGGCTTCCCAACGGACAAAATGCGGCAAACCGTTACGTACATCAAGGAGAACTACGAGCCCTTCACCGTCACCTGCAAAGATTATCCCGCACTTATCAGCCTGATGAAGCACGACAAGAAGAACACCGCCGGCGAAATCAACTTCACCCTCCTCGGCGGCATCGGCGACATCCGCATCAACCAGACCGTAACAAAAGACGAGCTTACGGAAGCATTGGACTTCTTTAGGGAGGGGTGCTGAACACCGCCCGCCCTCTATTGACGGCATCCAACGTCCACGGAGGGGGCGAACCGCCGCTTGCTGTCCGCCCCCTCCGAAGACGATGTTATCATCCGTACCCTGCACTACGCTCACTTCACCAGCCGCAAACATCGTTCGACGTCTTAGATGCCTAACGTACACGATAAATGACATCAGCCAAGGTTTAATTTTTAATTATTATAGTCAAAAGTAAGTAAATTGCGAATAATCCATTCAAAAGTACTATCTTTGCATCATGGAAATCCAATTGTC
>CALUGU010000104.1 GCA_944320255.1 uncultured Prevotella sp.
AAGGAGATTTGCTTTGCTGCCTGTATCTCATAAGCTATTAACTTGTCTGCCCGTCACTTGTCTGCTTGTCAACTAAATTAATAATTAAATTCTCCGAACTCTGACTTTATCGTCAGGCTCTTTTCGCCTTCTTCGATGTGGCCTACTATTTGCGCGTCGATGTTGAAGCTCTTGCTTATGGCTATCACCTTGTCGGCTGTTTCAGGGCTGACGTAGATTTCCATCCTGTGCCCCATGTTGAACACTTTGTACATCTCCTGCCAGTCTGTGCCGCTTTGCTCCTTGATAATCCTGAACAGCGGCGGCACGGGGAACATATTGTCTTTCACCACCTTGCAGTTGTCGCCGACAAAATGGAGCACCTTTGTCTGCGCTCCGCCGGTGCAATGCACCATTCCGTGGATTTCAGGCCGCAGCTCGTCGAGCATCTTCTTGATGACGGGAGCGTAAGTGCGGGTGGGTGAGAGGACTAATTGGCCTACGTTGACAGGGGCGTCGGGTATGGTGTCAGTGAGTTTGTAACTGCCGCTGTAGACAAGTTCTTCAGGTACGGCGTGGTCGAAGCTCTCCGGGTATTTTTGCGCAATGTACTTCGAGAACACGTCGTGGCGTGCGCTGGTGAGGCCGTTGCTGCCCATGCCTCCGTTGTATCGGTCTTCGTAAGTGGCCTGTCCGAACGAGGCAAGGCCTACGATTACGTCTCCCGGCCGTATGTTGGCGTTGTTTATCACGTCGCTCCGTTTCATCCTGCACGTCACCGTGGAGTCAACGATTATCGTCCTAACAAGGTCGCCCACGTCGGCAGTCTCGCCGCCAGTAGCGTAAATGCCGATGCCCATGTCGCGCATCGAGGCCAGCAACTCGTCGGTTCCGTTGATGATGGCGGAGATCACTTCGCCCGGCACGAGCATCTTGTTACGTCCTATCGTGCTTGACACCAGGATGTTGTCAACGGCTCCCACGCAGAGCAAATCGTCCGTGTTCATTATCAATGCGTCCTGTGCTATGCCCTTCCAGACGCTCAAGTCGCCTGTTTCTTTCCAATACGTGTAAGCCAGCGACGACTTCGTGCCGGCTCCGTCGGCGTGCATGATGTTGCAATATTCAGGGTCTCCGCCGAGGATGTCAGGTATTATTTTGCAAAAAGCCTGCGGGAATATGCCCTTGTCGATGTTCTTTATGGCGTTGTGCACGTCTTCCTTTGCGGCCGATACGCCACGCATCATATATCGGTTACTTGTATCCATTGTATTTTCTTGTCTGCTTGTATCTTGTTACTCGTTTGCTTGTATCTTGTTATTTGTCCGTAGACGTGCCGTTCCAGAACTCCCAGCTTGCGAACGCTTGCAGCAAGAGCATCTCCAGTCCGTTCTTTACGGTTGCCCCCTTGGCGGCTCCTTTTTTCATGAACAGCGTCTGGTCGGGGTTGTAGAGAAGGTCATAGAGCAGGGTTTTGCTGTCCATCGCCTCGTATGGCAGCAGCGGACATTCGTCGATGTGGGGGTACATTCCGCACGGAGTGCAGTTCACTATGACGTTGTATTCTTGTATGACGTCAGGCGTTATCTTTTCATACTGTATTGTCCCAGGGCGTTCGTAGCGGCTGACGAACACCGTTTCAAGACCCAGTGACTTAAGTCCGTAGTTGATGGCTTTCGACGCTCCGCCCGTGCCAAGTATCAACGCCTTCTTGTGGAAACGTTCGAGCAGGGGCTCGATGCTTTTCGTAAAGCCGATGACATCGCTGTTGTAACCTTTAAGGATGGTGTCGTTGCCCTTGTGCTCAACACGTATTACGTTGACAGCTCCTATCGCCCTGGCCTCCGGGCTTACCGTGTCGAGGAAGCTGATGACCTTCTCTTTATACGGTATGGTTACGTTCAGTCCCTTCAGTTCTGGGTTTGAAGCCAATATTTCAGGCAGCTCGTCTATTGTCGGAATTTCAAAATTGATGTATTCCGCGTCGATGTTTTCGTTCTCGAACTTTTCGTTGAAATAGCTTATCGAGAACGAGTGGCCAAGCGGGTAGCCTATCAGTCCGTATTTATCCATGATTTATTGTTTATTTTGTCGCAAGATAACAAGTGCAGATGCCAAACGTCAGGCGCTTGAACTTAGCTTCCGTAAATCCGGCTTTCTTGAATATTCCGACCATCTCCTCGCCTTGCGGGAAAGACTCGATGGTGGATATTAGGTATTTATATGCTTCAGTGTCCCTTGACACAAACTTCCCGTAAACCGGCAGCAAGGTGTGTGAGTAAATCCAAAAGAGCTGTTTCATCGGGAAACGCAATGGGCGGCTTAATTCCAAGATGCTCAATTTACCTCCGGGTTTCAGCACGCGGCACATTTCCACCAGGCATTTGTCAAGGTTCTGGAAGTTCCTTATGCCGAAGGCTGTGGTTATCGCGTCGAAGCTGTCATCAGGGAAAGAGAGGTGCTCGCAGTCGTCTTTCTTGAAAGATATTACGTCGTCCAAGCCTTCTTTCCGGGCTTTCTCCCTGCCTATGAGCATCATTCCTTCAGAGATGTCCACGCCAACCACCTTGGCCGGTCGCAGCTTTTTAGCGGCCATGATGGCAAAGTCGCCCGTGCCTGTGGCTACGTCGAGTATCGCCGACGGATTGTATGGGGCCAGTTGCCTTATGGCTGTTTTCCTCCAAAGGATGTCAATCCCGAAAGAAAGCCGGTGGTTGAGCAGGTCGTATGAGTGGGCGATGTTGTCGAACATCGTTTCCACTTGCTTGCTCTTTTCCATCCCGTTGCCGTAAGGCGTTATAGTCTCCTGCTTGTAGGCCATTATTTTTTAGTTACAGGCAAACAAGTGACAAGCAGACAAGGGTGTTACTTTATGTGGTTGTACATTTAGTTACGTTGTCTCATGTAATATCCTTGTTTGCTTGTCTGCTTGTCACTCGTCTGCTTAAATGGTTTTCAGATACTCCTTGACGTTCTTTTCAATGCGGGCGGCTATGTCGTCGTTTTCTGCGGCCTTGTCGAACTTGTCGCCCGTGATGTGCTCGAACAGTTCGATGTAACGCTCGCTGACGCTCTCGGCGTATTCGTCCGTTATTTCAGGCATTACCTGTCCCGGCTCGTTCATGAAGTCGTGCTCGATGAGCCACTGGCGCACGAACTCTTTTGAGAGCTGGTGCTGGGGCTCGCCCTTCTCGAACTTCTCCTCGTATCCGTCGGCGTAGAAGTAGCGGCTGCTGTCAGGCGTGTGTACTTCGTCGATGAGGTAAACCTTGCCGTCGCGCTTGCCGAACTCGTATTTCGTGTCAACGAGTATGAGGCCGTGCTTGGCTGCAATCTCCTGGCCGCGAGCGAAGATTTTGCGTGTGTAGTCTTCCATAATCTCGTAGTCTTCCTTGCTTACGATGCCCTGGGCAATGATTTCCTCTTTCGAGATGTTCATGTCGTGACCCTCGTCAGCCTTGGTCGTGGGGGTTATGATGGGTTCGGGGAAGCGTTGGTTTTCCCTCATTCCGTCAGGCAGTTTCACTCCGCAAATCTCGCGGCAGCCCTTCTGGTACTCGCGCCAAGCCGAGCCTGTCAGTATCGAACGGATTATCATTTCGACGCGGAAGCCTTCACATTTCAGTCCTACCGTAACCATCGGGTCCGGTGTGGCGAGCTTCCAGTTGGGGCAGATGTCCTTTGTCTGGTCGAGGAACTTGGCCGCGATTTGGTTCAGCACTTGTCCCTTGAAAGGTATTCCCTTGGGCAGGATCACGTCGAACGCCGAAATCCTGTCGGTCGCAATCATGACGATGATGTCGTCGTTGATGTTGTAAACGTCGCGCACCTTTCCGTGGTAAACGCTTTTTTGTCCATCAAAATGGAAGTCTGTTCTTGTTAATGCTTTCATTGTCGTTGTATTTTATGGCTGCCACAGGTGGGCGGCTTTGTTGTTATTCCGTTTTTTCAGGTTGCGCCTTGGCGGCTTCGGCCTGTTCCCGGTCGGCCTTGTCGAAGGCTTTCACAATGCGCGTCACGAGCTTGTGCCTTACTATGTCTTTCCCGTCAAGGCGTATTATCGAGATGCCCTCCACATTCTTTAATATGTCAATGGCCCGCCTCAGTCCGCTTTGCGTCCCGTGGGGCAGGTCTACTTGCGTCAAGTCGCCGGTGATAATCATCTTCGTGTTCCATCCCATCCTTGTCAGGAACATCTTTATCTGCGCCGTAGTAGTGTTCTGCGCCTCGTCGAGTATCACCACGGCGTCGTTCAGCGTGCGGCCCCTCATGAATGCGAGCGGCGCTATCTGTATGACGTTTTTCTCAATCAGGTCTTGCAGCTTCACGGCCGGGAGCATGTCTTCGAGGGCGTCATACAGCGGTTGCAGGTAGGGGTCTATCTTCTCTTTCATGTCTCCGGGCAGGAAACCGAGCTTCTCGCCGGCCTCCACTGCCGGGCGGCTTAGTATTATCTTCTTTGCCGTTTTCTCCTTCAGCGCCTTTACGGCGAGGGCGATGCTCAGGTATGTCTTGCCGGTTCCCGCGGGGCCTATGGCGAACACCATGTCGGTCTTTTCATACGCGTCGATAAGCCTTTGCTGGTTTTCGCTGCGGCTTTTTATCGGCTTTCCCGATATGTTGTACACCACGACGTCCTTCGCCGTGTCGTCTTTGGGCTTACGGCCCTTTATTATATTTATAATGTCTTCTTCATTGATTGAGTTGTATTTCAGCACGTGCTTCCTTAGCTTTTCGATGTTTTCCTCGAAGGCCGCCATTTGTTCCTCGTCGCCGAGCACGCGCACTACGTTGTCGCGCGCCACAATCCGGAGCTTGGGGTATAACGCCTTGATTATCTGTAAGTAAGCGTTGCCCGCCCCGTACAGCACTACGGGGTCGATGTCTTCAAGTACGATGTGCTTCTCTATCAATGTTGTTTATAATTTGAATTGTCGTGCAAAATTACTGAATTTTTTTTAATCTGCATTGTTTTTCATTCTTTATGTATTATAATTTTTTTGTTGGAGCGTGGCGGCCGGCTTCGTTCCGGCATGGCGGCGGCCGGCGTCGAAGCCAGTGCTTGTCGCCGCTTACTGTTTGTGCCAAAATTCACGGTTCTGCGTGAAACGGTCTTTTACCTTCCGATATACGGCAAATCGTAATGCGAAAAGCCGTGTTTTACAATGCGTTTTGCCGTTACTTGCCGTGCCTTTGGTAATATATTGATAATCAGCGAGATACGCATTGTATCAAAATTTTAGGTTTATGCTGTTTAAAAGTGCCGCTTTCCAGGCTTTGCCGACTTGTGCTTGAGGTGGTTGTTACCGGTGGTTGGAAATCCGTTTGGCAGCCTAAATCAGTTTCTACAGGTAAAACTTAACGTCTTTTTCGCCGAGTGTCGAGTTTTTTGCGTATCTTTGCCGTCAGTTAAATCTTATCTGTATTATCTAAATGAAAGCGTTATCAAAGTTGAAGGCGTCGGCCTTGGCTTGCCTGTTCGGCTTTTGCCCGATTGACGGTATGGCCGGCGAAGACATAAACAAGTTTGTCTTGCATTTTGTTGACTCCGTTGAGGCGAGCGCGATGTTGTCAACCCCTGACAAGAATACTGATAACTGGGGACGGTTCGACATTGAAGCTCGCGTGGGCAGGAAAGGGGCCACTCGTTCCGAGATGATGGACATGCTGAAGCGTTGCACGCGCGACTTCACCGAGGCTGACAAGGACTCGCTGTTCAAGGCTTTCAGCATCTTCGACGACAGTCTCTCGTCAAAGGGGCTGAAGTTGCCGCTTCCCAAAGAGTTCACATTGGTTAAAACTACGATGGAAGAAGAAGGTGGCGCGGCGGCTTACACGCGCGGCAACATCATCTGCGTGAGCGAGGACGCATTGAAAAAGACCCCGGCGGACAGGCTGGCGTGGCTCGTGGCGCATGAGACATTCCACGTGCTGACACGTGACAACCCTGATTTCAGGCGGGCGATGTACTCGGTGATAGGTTTCACCGTGCTCGACAAGGAAATCAGTTTCTCGAAGGACGTCACCGACAGGCGCATATCCAACCCCGACGTAAACCGTTATGACAGTTACGCCATGCTTACGGTTGACGGCGTGAAAAGCCCTTACACGATAGTTATTTACTCGGACAGCGACTATGACGGAGGCTCTTTCTTCAAATACATGAAGATTGGGCTTATTCCGCTCGACGACGCTTTCGAGCCTGTGAAGCGCGACGGCAAGACCGTGATAGTGCCGCTTGAGCGCGCCGTTGACTTCTACGACCAGGTGGGAAAGAACACCGGTTACGTGATAAACCCGGAAGAATGCCTTGCCGATAATTTCGCCATCGCCATCTGCGGAACGAACAAGCCGCTGCCTAATCCGGAACTTTCAGAACGCATAATCAAGGTTATATGCAACGAGGCAAAGTAATCAGGCAAGTGGAGAAACTGTTGGTTACGGTTAAGGATTATCTCGTGGCCTTGCTGAAAGTGGCTTGCAAGGCCTTGCGTAAGTATGCGTCTAACAACAAGTTCTTGGCCGTGTTCTCTGCCGTAGTGCTGCTCTTGGCGTTAGTCCGTCTGGTATTTCCTTCCATAGCCGGCGACAAGGCCGCCAGCGTAAAGCCGTTGGCTGACAAGGCGGAAACCTCCATGGAAAGCGTGAAGACTCCTGTGGCGGACAGTCTCTGGATGTGGCAGCAGGCGTCAGGGGCTTCGGCTGAATTTCCGCTGACAGGCTTCTTTGACGCTAAAGGCAAGCCTTTAAAGCACAGGATAAACAGCGTGCCTGGTTTCAGCCGCACGTTCCCTGACAACAATGACGTGCAACTGATTGCCGCGAGCACCCACGGCGTGGAGCCTGTGGCCGACCGCCGCGACGCAGAGAAGCGCAAGAAGGAACTCGTGTTCGTGGGCGCAAGCCCGTATTTCCACGTGGATCCTTTGCGCAGCAGCATACCTTACCTGGTGCCGCGCGCCGCCGTCTTGCTCAACGACATCGGCCGTGCATATTACGACAGCTTGCAAATCAAGGGCATTCCTTTGCACCAGATGATTGTGACAAGCGTGCTCCGCACCCGTGAAGACGTGAAAAAACTGCGCGGATATAACCAAAACGCCACAGAGAACTCTTGTCATTTATACGGCACGACGTTTGACATCTGTTACAATCGTTACAAGACTGTCAGCCCGGCAGAAGGCCGCCAGCGACGCGCCGTGCGCAACGACACGCTGAAATGGGTGCTTAGCGAGGTGTTGCGCGATATGCGTGAAAACAAGCGTTGCTATGTAAAATATGAGGTGAAGCAGGGGTGCTTCCACATAACGGTAAGGTAAATTAACGTGAGTTCGGCATAAGAAAACCATTAAAAAAGTTGTGGAAATGGAATATTTTTAGTACCTTTATAGTTGACAA
>CALUGU010000105.1 GCA_944320255.1 uncultured Prevotella sp.
GACAGGCACACATACTGAAAATCATCACAGGAAAAGAAAACGAAATATTGACCGTAAAGGAAGTAGCCACACGCTTTACCATAACCGAACACACGGCAAGAACCGACCTGCAAGGGCTTGTAAGGCAAGGTCTGATGGACGAAATACCGCTTAACAACAGGTTAATCGGATACGTGAAATCCGAAACATACGATGAAATCATAAAACATAAAATAAAAGGAAAATAGAGGAAATTTACGGAAAATTTCCTCTATTTTCCTTTTATTCCTCAATAAAAAAACAGTTTTACCTTTTTACTTTTTCACCGTTTTACCTTTATAAAACCAGCTCCATGTCAACCACGTCGAGCCAGAGGCCGTGCTTGTAGCCTACGCTACGGAAACGAGACACTTGGCGGAAGCCGAGCTTGCGGTGGAAGGCTATGCTGGCCTCGTTGCAGCCCGTGATGCAGGCTATGAGCTCGCGGCAGCCGAGGCGGCGGCAGTCGGATATGAGCAGGCGCATCAAGGCCGTGCCAGCGCCACGCCGCTTCGCTTCGGGACGTAGGTAGATTGTTGTCTCGAAAGTGTTGGCGTAAGCGGCGCGCTCCTTCCACAAGTGGGCGTAGCAGTAGCCCGCTACCCTACCCTCCTCGTCCACCGCCACGTAATACGGGAACCGCCGCGAAATGTCCTCCATGCGGCGGCGCATCCGCTCCACGGTGAGCGGCTCCGTCTCGAAGCTCTCCACGCCGTTAAGGATGTACCAGTTGTACAGCTCCGTGATTTGCGGTATGTCCTGTTCTTCTATCTTGCGGTAAAACATATATTTTTTGAATGAAAAATGAAGAATGAAGAATGAAGAATGAATAATCTGGACAATGGCGTATGCCAGATTATTCATTATTCATTTTTAATTTTTAATTCTCAATTTACTTCCCTGTTACTATTTTCTTTATTTCGTTGAGCTTGTTTAGCGCGTCAACGGGCGTCAGGTTGTTGATGTCGAGGCCGAGGATTTCGTCGCGCACCTGGCAGAGCACGGGGTCGTCGAGCTGGAAGAAGCTGAGCTGCATCCCCTCGCGGCTCTGCCCTATCCTGTCGGTGGCCGCCTGCTTGCCCGCCGCGCCCACCTGGGCGTTGTCGGCTTCGAGCTGCTTCAGTATGGCTTCGGCGCGGCGCACTATGCTCTTGGGCATGCCGGCTATCTGCGCCACGTGGATGCCGAAGGAGTGCTCCGAGCCGCCGCGTTCCAGCTTGCGCAGGAAGATCACCTTGCCGTCGGCCTCGCGCACGCTGACGTTGTAGTTCTTTATGCGCTGGAAGTTCTTCTCCATCTCGTTAAGCTCGTGGTAATGGGTGGCGAAGAGCGTGCGGGCCTGCGCCTTGGGATGCTCGTGCAGGTATTCCACGATGGCCCAGGCTATGCTGATGCCGTCGTAGGTTGACGTGCCGCGGCCAAGCTCGTCGAAGAGCACGAGGGAGCGCGGGGTGACGTTGTTGAGGATGTTGGCGGCCTCGGTCATCTCGACCATGAACGTTGATTCGCCCAGCGAGATGTTGTCCGACGCTCCGACGCGTGTGAAAATCTTGTCCACCAGGCCTATTCTCGCGCTCTCCGCCGGCACGAAGCAGCCTATCTGGGCCATCAGCGCGATGAGCGCAGTCTGGCGCAGCAGGGCCGACTTACCGGCCATGTTGGGGCCGGTGATTATCATTATCTGCTGCCGGCGGTCGTCAAGGTAGACGTCGTTGGGCACGTAGGCCTCGCCGGGCGGCAGCTGCGTCTCGATGACGGGGTGGCGGCCCTGCTTGATGTCGAGCACGATGTCGTCGGGCTCTACGACGGGACGGACGTAGCGGTGCTCGCCGGCGGCCTTGGCGAACGATAGCAGGCAGTCTATCTTGGCCACAAGGGCGGCGTCGGCCTGTATGGCGGGGATGTACTCCTGCATGGCCAGGACCAGCTCGCCGAAGAGCTTGGCCTCAAGGGCGAGTATCTTGTCCTCGGCTCCGAGTATCTTCTCCTCGTATTCCTTCAGTTCCTGCGTGATGTACCGCTCGGCCTGGGCCAGCGTCTGCTTGCGCACCCAGTCTTGCGGCACCTTGTCCTTGAACGTGTTGCGCACTTCGAGGTAATACCCGAACACGTTGTTGTAGCCTATCTTCAGCGAGCTTATGCCCGTGGCGTCGGCCTCGCGCTCCTGTATCTTCAGCAGGTACTCCTTGCCGCCGCTGGATATTTGGCGCAGTTCGTCAAGCTCGGCGTTGACGCCGCAGCGTATCACGCCGCCCTTGCTCACGAGCTGCGGCGAGTCTTCGCGTATCTCGCGGCCTATGCGGTCGCGCAGGCTCTCGCAGAGGCTGATGTTCTCGCCTATGCGGCGCAGTTCCTCGTTGTCTGACTCAAGGCAGGCGGCCTTCACGGGGCCGAGGGCTTGCAGGGCGGTGCGCAGCTGCACCACCTCGCGGGGCGACACGCGCCCCACGGCGGCCTTGGATATGATGCGCTCAAGGTCGCCCACGCGGCGGAAGCTGTCGTCAACCAAGTCGCGGAACTCCGGGTGGCGGAAGAACGTCTCCACCACGTCGAGCCTGTTGCTCACGGCCTTGGCGTCGCGCAGGGGGAACACCATCCAGCGTTTCAGCAGCCTGGCCCCCATCGGCGTGACGGTCATGTCGATGACGTCGAGCAGCGACGCGCCGTCCTCCTGCATGGGGCGCAGCAGCTCCAGGGAGCGTATGGTGAACTTGTCGAGGCGGACGTAGCGTTCCTCGTCAATCCTCGCCAGCGACGTTACGTGGCCGATGTGCGTGTGCTGCGTCATTTCGAGGTATTGCAGCACCGCTCCGCTGGCTACGACACCGCTGCGCAGGTGGTCAACGCCGAAGCCCTTGAGCGACTTCACGCCGAAGTGCTTCAGGAGCTTCTGCTCGGCGGCCTGCTCGGTGAACACCCAGTCGTCAAGCTCGAACATGAAATACTTGTTGCCGAAATACCGCTCGAAGGCGTCGCGCTTGCCGCGCTCGAAGAGCACTTCCTTGGGCGAGAAGTTGACGAGCAGCTTCTCAACGTAGTCGAACGAGCCTTCGCCCGTGAGGAACTCGCCCGTGCTGATGTCCAAGAAGGCCACTCCGCAGGCGGCCTTGCCGAAGTTGACGGCGGCCAGGAAGTTGTTCTCCTTGTAGTTGAGCACGTTGTCGGTCATGGCCACGCCCGGCGTCACCAGCTCCGTGATGCCGCGCTTCACGAGCTTCTTCGTCAGCTTGGGGTCTTCCAGCTGGTCGCAGATGGCCACGCGGCGGCCCGCCCTGACGAGTTTCGGCAGGTAGGTGTCGAGCGCGTGGTGGGGGAAGCCGGCCATCTCTGTGGGCGTGCCCCCCTGCTGCCCGCCGTTGTTGCGGCGTGTGAGCGTGATGCCGAGTATGCGGCTGGCGTCCACGGCGTCTTGCAGGTAGGTCTCGTAGAAGTCGCCGCAGCGGAACAGCAGCAGCGCGTCGGGATGCTGCGCCTTGAACGAGAAGAACTGTTTCATCATCGGCGTCAGCCCATTGTCTTTCTTGGCCATCATTCTTTGTTTTATGGGAGTAAAAGGGGTTGGAGCCGCGCCAAGGGTGCTAAACTACCGCCGGCCTTGCCGCACTGCTTCCAAATCCTTACGTTCCGAGGTTTCAACCTGCAAAAATACAAAAAAGGCGGGAAAGTAAAAAAGGTAAAAAGGTAAAAAAGTAAAAAGGCGATTTAAAGGTGAAAAAGTAAAAAGGTAAAAAAGTAAAAGCGCAGACGTAGAGCATAAAGGTTTATGGCTCGCTTTTTTACCTTTTTACCTTTAAATCATCTTTTCCCCTTGAACACGCCGCCGCCGACTGTTACGCCGTGGCCTACGCCCGTGCCGGGTTTCTGGGTTTCAGGCTGCGCGCCCTGCCCTATCCCGCCGCCGACCGTCACGCCGTGGCCTACGCCCGTGCCGGGCTTATGGGTGTTGGGCTTGTTGGGCTTCGGCGCGGCCCCGTGGCCCACGCCTGGACGCGCCGGCTTGGGCTGCTGCTGGTGGCCCGGACGTATGCCGTGGCCTGCCCCGCCGCCCGACGTGTGCGAATGTCCCCGGCGCACGCCGTGGCCCGACGTGCCGCCGTGGCTTGGAGCCGCCGGACGCCCGTGGCCAATCTCCGCGCCGTCGCGGAAGTTGCGGCCCTTATACCAGCTCTTGTTGCCGTTGCTCGTCCAGCTGTGCCCGCCCCGGTAGTGGCCGTAGACGCGGGGCGCGGGGTAATACATCTTGGAGCGGTCGGCATAGCGCGTGTAGACCTTCAGCACCACGCCGCCGTTCCACGTGGCGGGCGTGTAGAAATAGTCGGCCTTGTAAAACTTGCTGTACTGCACGGCGGTCAACACGCAGTTGATGTCGTAGTTGCGGCGCAGCAGGTAAGTGCCCTTGACGTCGCGCGACGACGTGACGGCCATCAGGTAGTCAAGGTTGATTTCATACACGGCGTCATACTGCTCCTCGTTGAGTCCCAGTTCGTAGGCCATCTTGTCCGTGAGGAACAGCGCCTCCTGGCGCGCCTCGGCGTAACTCATGGCCAAGGCCGAGAGCGCTCCCGTGAGCGCAAGCACGGCGGTGACTAATAATCTTTTCATACAAAAATATATTAGAATTAAAAAAACATCTCAAAAGCCTGCCTGCCGTGAGGCCACGCCCGCGCCGGGCGGCAACGCTTCGTTTTCTTCGGGCAAAGATAATGCAAACGAGCGCAATGAAAGTTCACTTTCAAATTGCCGAGTGCAGCTTATCTTCGGGCAAAGATAAGGGATTTTATCTGAAATAAGTGTTAAAAGCCAAGAATTAACCACTGATTTTCTTCACCATGCCGTTGAGCGGGCGGCGGTCTTGCTTGACGAACATCAGCCAGCAGTAGCGGCTGAAGAGCGACGACTGGCGCACGCCCTTGCGGTTGCGCGCGTTGAAGGCCATGGAGTAGGGGTTTGACGGCGCGGGCACGTGGAGCACGGCGCAGGCGCGCTTCACTATCGAGCCGAAGGGGAAGGGACGGCCCTGTCCGTCAACGAGGCTCTCCGTCATGTAGACGTCGTGCGAGAGGTCTATCAGGTCGGTCTTGCTCTCGTTCCAATAAAGGTTCTCGTCGGGCGAGCGCGCCAGCAGCTCGGCGAACTGCCTGGCCATCTCGTTGCGTGCGTACTCGCGCTGTTCCCTTGTCAGGGTGTCGGCAAACTCGGTTGTGCGTTTCGTGTGTGCGTTCATTTCGATTACCATTTCTTGTTATCCTTTCGTTAAATTGGTTAGGTTGATAATTAAGTTAGCTGTCTCTCTTTTTGCGGCTGCAAAGTTAAGCACCATCCGTGCACAATAAGTTCACAATGCTATATACTTTCCATTAAAAGGAGTTAAAAGAATTAAGAGTTAAGAGTTAAAAAGTTAAGAGTTAAGAAAATATGCAATAATCCTAAAAGTAATCGTGGCCGTGGCCACAGCCATCCTCGGCGTGTTCGGAGTGAACGCGGCGATATAGGAAAGGTAAAAAGGCGATTTAAAGGTAAAAAAGTAAAAAGTAAAAAAGTAAAAAGGCGATTTAAAGGTAAAAAGGTAAAAAAGTAAAAAGGGTAGGCTGTATGCAAGTATTTGTTGCGTCTGCGCTTTTTACTTTTTTACTTTTTTACCTTTTTACCTTTAAATAAATTTCCTTTTTATTATCTTTGCATCTTGGATTATTGCATACGAACAAAACAAGATACGAAGCGATGGAATACAACTTCAACGAAATCGAGAAAAAATGGCAACAGCGGTGGAGGGAGATGAAGACCTACCACGTGACCGAAGACGCGGACAAACCGAAATTCTACGTGCTCAACATGTTCCCTTACCCTTCAGGGGCGGGGCTGCACGTGGGCCATCCGCTCGGCTACATTGCCTCGGACATATACGCCCGCTACAAGAGGCAGCGGGGCTACAACGTGCTCAACCCCATGGGATACGACGCTTACGGCCTGCCGGCCGAGCAGTACGCCATACAGACGGGGCAGCACCCGGCCGTGACCACCGAGGAGAACATCAACCACTACCGCGAGCAGCTCGACAAGATAGGCTTCTCGTTCGACTGGGACAGGGAGGTGCGCACGTGCGACCCGCGGTATTACAAGTGGACGCAGTGGGCGTTCCAAAGGATGTTCGAGTCATACTACGACAACAAGGAGCAAAAGGCCAAGCCCATAAGCGAACTGGTGAAGCACCTTGAGGAGCGCGGCACCGAGGGCCTCGACGCCGCGCAGGGCGAGGAGCTGAGCCTGACGGCTGACGACTGGAAGGCGATGGGGGAGAAGCAGCGGCAGCAGACGCTGATGAACTGGCGGCTGGCTTACCTCGGCGAGACGATGGTGAACTGGTGCGCCGGGCTGGGCACGGTGCTGGCCAACGACGAGGTGGTTGACGGCGTAAGCGTGCGCGGCGGCTACCCCGTGGTGCAGAAGAAGATGATGCAGTGGTGCCTGCGCGTGTCGGCTTACGCCCAGAGGCTGCTCGACGGCCTCGACACCGTTGACTGGACCGACTCGCTCAAGGAGACACAGCGCAACTGGATAGGACGCTCCGAAGGAACGGAGATAGAGTTTAAGATAAAAAGTCCCCTCAACTCCCCCCGTGGGGGAGCTTCAAGCCCCACCAACCTCCCCAATGGGGAGGCTTCAGATACCAACAAGGCTAACCAAAGCTCCCCCACGGGGGGAGTTGAGGGGGCTTTCACCATCTTCACCACCCGCGCCGACACCATCTTCGGCGTCACGTTCATGGTGCTTGCGCCTGAGAGCGAACTCGTGGCCAAGGTGACTACGCCGGAGCAGAAGGCGGAGGTGGACGCTTACCTCGAACGCACGAAGAAGCGCACCGAGCGCGAGCGCATCAGCGACCGCTCCGTGAGCGGCGTGTTCACGGGCAGCTACGCAATTAACCCGCTCACGGGCGAGGACATCCCCATCTGGGTGTCTGACTACGTGCTGGCGGGCTACGGCACGGGAGCCATCATGGCCGTGCCGGCGCACGACTCAAGGGACTACGCCTTCGCCAAGCACTTCGGCCTGGAGATACGCCCGCTCATCGAGGGCTGCGACGTCTCGGAGGAGAGCTTCGACGCAAAAGAAGGCATTGTGTGCAACTCGCCGGCAGCCCCCCTCACTCCCCCCAAGGGGGGAAGCCAGGACGGCAACCAAGCTCCCCCCCTTGGGGGGGCCGGGGAGGGGCTGTCCCTTAACGGCCTTACCGTCAAGGAGGCCATCGCCAAGACGAAGGAATACGTAAGGGAGCACAACCTCGGCCGCGTGAAGGTGAACTACCGCCTGCGCGACGCCATCTTCTCGCGCCAGAGGTACTGGGGCGAGCC
>CALUGU010000106.1 GCA_944320255.1 uncultured Prevotella sp.
TTGATAATTATGATTTCCTTTGAAAACCAAAGGTTAAAGACGAAGAGCTTGGCATACTTGCGACCGCGCATATTTTCTTAACCTTTAATTATAAGCTCTTATTCTTCACTTGAATACCCTTCGTAATAATACGACTGTTCTATGCCTTTGAAGATTATTTCACGGTCGTCTGTGCGGTCGGTCAACGCAGGTTGCAGCAAGACACGCAGCTCAAGGTCGTTCACCGGACTGCGTTCCATTGCCTGAAGATACGCGTCTTTATCCACCTTTTGCCAGTCAACCACACGTCCGAGGCTGCGCTTCAACATCATGTCAAGCCATATACGGGTGGCCCGTCCGTTACCTTCCATAAACGGATGGGCGATGTTCATCTCCACATATTTGGCTATTATTTCCTCAAAAGAACCTTCAGGCATTTTCTCGATAATGGGCAAAATTGCGTCAAGATACAGGCAGTTGGCGAAGCGGAAACCGCCTTTTGAGATGTTAAGTGTGCGTATTTTGCCCGCAAAATCATACAATCCGTCAAACAACCAGCGGTGAATGTCACACAAGCCTTTCGCTGTACCGACTTCAATTTTGCTTATCTCGCCAGTCTCAAACAAGGCTTTCGCTTGCTCAAGACTTTGCCGATCGATGTCTTTTACGTTGTTTTTCATAACGCAAAAATACTGAAAATAATTAAGAGTTAAGAATTAAGAACCAAGAAAATTACCAACTGCGCATATTTTCTTAACTCTTAATCCTTAGCTCTTAATTAGCTTACAACCTGCCCTTCTGCCCTGCTCCGGCGCCCGTACCCTTGTATTTGCTGCGCGAAGTGTTGAATTTGTAGCGCACGGTGAGGCTGACTTTCCTCAATGCCGGGGCTTCAAACGAAGCCTGGCGCATCTCCCCGAAATACATCATTGCGCCCGTGCGGGTGGTCTTGAATATGTCATCGACGTAGAGCTGGAGCGAAAGTTTGTCTTTCAGGAACGACTTATAGAGCGACAAATCGGCAGTGAACGACGGCTTGTAGACGTAAAGGTTCTCGCTGGCACCGGTCGTAGTACAGCGCATATTGAGCGACACTTGGCACAGCTTGGCGTCGAGCGTGTTGTCGAAGCGGAACACAGCCATAGGGTTATCGAGCGGATTGTGCCCGCGGACGGCCATCTTAAACCACTGCTTTTCAACGCCTATCATCAGCGATGGATGCCAGACGCCGAACGCGGGGCGCAGGTTGAGCGAGGCGTACACCTTGTCGTAAGCCTCGCCATTAACCTGTCGGAAGAGCGCGACGGCAGGATCGCCGTTGTAAGTCTCGCTGTGTTGCAGGATCGGGTCTATGATATGAGAGTATCCCGCACTGAACATCAGCCACTTGTACGAGGCGGCAAAGTTAACGTCATGGCTCTTCGTGGGCTGCAAGAAGGGGTTTCCACCTTCGTAGGTATAGCGGTTGTCGTAATTTATGTTGCTGCGAAGCTGGTTGTAAGAGGGTCGGCTTATGTCGGCGGAATAGCCGAGTTGAAGGCTTACCTTGCCCAGAATGGCCGAGAGGGCTACCGACGGAAAGAGGTCGCCATACGCCTTGCTCTGCTCCGCCATGCGCTTGCCGTCCTCATAATAGTCAAAGTCCACGTGTTCGTAACGCAGTCCGAGCTGCGCGTTCAACGGGCCGAACTGCCGCGCATACTCCACGAACGCCGTTGCCATGCCCTCCTCCGTGCGGCTGCGGTCGTCGTCGATTATGCCCTTGGGCAACACGGTGTAGACCGTCTTCCGCGTTGAGTAAGAGTATTCGCCGCCGAAAGAGAGGTTGCCGCCGAAGAGCGGAGCGGTCAAGACGAGCTTCGAGGCGATGAGGTTGTTGCGGGCGTCAGTGTCCGTAGTCACGTCGTTATGTTCAGTAGGCCGGCCCGTCTCGATGTAGTCCTCCATGGTGTTCATCGTTGTCATTGACTTGCCATAGAGCCAGTCTGTGTTGAAATCGATTATCCACCGGCCTATTTTGCCCGTGTAATAGGCGTTGCCCTGAAGCGTTGTTTCCTGTAATGAGGCAGTGTAGTCACTGCGCAGATGCTCGGTAAGCGTGCCATTCTGCATAAGCGTTGACTCCATCCAGCCGCTCGGTTTGCCCCATGGCCGGCGGTTATAGCTGGCACTTATACCGACGGAATGGTCTTGGTTGAACATGTAGCTTACGGCCAGGCGGGCGTAGAGACGCTCGTTCTTATACACTTGGTCTATCTTGCTTGTCTGCCGCCAAGTGTCCTCCAGATAAGTGATTTGCTCGTTTGTCTTGGGGTCGGGGCTGGCCCATTTCGACGCGCGGAGCGTCGCGCCGACGTCAAGTCCGCCCGTGCGGTAGTTCATGTTGAGGTTGTCCTCGCCCACAAGGTAGCCGTAATCGTTAAGCTCACCGAACAAACGGTTGTCAAGGCTGAAGCCTTCGCCCACGGCCTTCTTCGTCGTTATGCGTATGACCGACGTCACGCTGGCGTCGTAACGCGCGCCGGGGTTGGTTATCACTTCCACCTCTTTTATATTGTCCGCGCTCAGGCGGTCGAGTTCCGAATTGTCCCTCACCTTGCGGCCGTTGATGTACAGTTCGGGCGTTCCTCGTCCGAACACCTCTATCTTGCCGTTCCTTGCCGACACGTTTGGTATGCGGTCGAGCAACCGCTCGATGGTTCCGGCGTGCTCAAGTATCGTGCCGCTCACGCCCGTTATCATGCCCTCGCCCTTCAGGCGCGTCTTGGGCTGATCGCTCTTTACGACCACTTCGCCCAGCACATGCGTCAGTGGGTCGAGGCGCACCGTGCCGACATTGGTTTTCACGTCGGCGAAAACGGTCTTATAACCTACCGACGTGAACCTCAACAGGCGGCCCGCGCCCTTTGTGTCGAGGGTGAACGTGCCGTCGGGGGCGGTCATAACGCCTGCGACGAAGGCCGAGTCGGGCAGCGACATTGCCACTACGTTTGAGTAAGGCAGGGGCTGTCCGCCGTCGTCAACCACGCGCCCCGTAACCGTCTGTGCCACCACGGAGTGCGCCCAAAGCGCGCAGCAGCACAGCGCGGAAAGCCTGGTAAATGTGTTCATATATGTCATTTGTCGTGATGTCTTATATCCAATAGACGTAGTTTGTTGTGAAAATGTTACACGGCAGAGCCGGTTTCTTGATGGCAACCATCAGTAAACCACCCGACACCCACCCCAGCCCTCCCTTCGTGAGGGCTGGGGTGGGTGTCCCATTGACCGTCTTTTGCCTTCCAAAAGGCCGTTAATCGCACGCTAAAAGGCCACCTTTCGCAGCCTAAAAGACGGTCTTTTGCAAAGTCCTTGATTGTCAACGGATTACAAGGCTGCATTACTCGGCCTCGCTAACACTCGTTTCCAGCTGTGCAAAGGTATGAAAATCATACGTGATACGCAACCCAAGTAACGGCTTTCCGCTGTTTACCAGTCCTGGAAAATTAACATTAATCAACACTTCACGGAGCATTTTTACCCCATAAATGCCTATATTTGCATACCTGAAAACCTTGAAGGCAATCATAATTTTCAATTATCAATTATCCATTCTCAATTAAACGATGAAGACCGAACTTGAAAAATGCCTCGCCGGAGAGCCTTTCAACGGCGGCGACCCGGAACTTGCGGCGATGGCGTTGAACGCCAAGCGGCTGACAAAACAACTGAACGAGACCGACCCCGGCGACCGCGCCGCACGCTTGGCGATACTCCGGCGGATGCTGGGACGCATCGGACGCAACGTCCACGTAGACATCGACTTCCACTGCGAGTACGGCAAGCACATCCTGATTGGCGACCGCGTGATAATAAACATGAACTGCACCTTCGTTGACAACAACATCATCGAAATCGGCAACAACGTGCTCATAGCCTCGAACGTGCAGATTTACACCGCCACGCACTTCACCCGCTACGCCGAACGCACGCTGCCCGACACCGGCCTTGACGACGACGAGTTTTGCGTTACATATGCAAAGCCCGTGAAAATCTGCGACGGAGCGTGGCTGGGCGGCGGCGTTGTTGTGCTGCCGGGCGTGACAATCGGACACAACAGCGTAATCGGCGCGGGCAGCGTAGTAACCCGCTCCGTGCCTGACAACTGCGTAGCCGTGGGCAATCCGTGCAGGGTAATCAAGACGATTGACAATGGGGAGTAATGAAGAAAAAGGCTTTCCCTTTTACTTATTAACAAGAACAAACTAACCGTAAGCCTCAATAACGGCATAAAAAAACAGCCACAGACTTGATAAATCCGTGGCTGTTTTGCTATAAAAAATAATCAGAACGCCTTGTGATAAAGGGCTTCGATGTCTTCAACCGACGTCGGACGGGGATTGCCTCCGGTGCAAACGTCATTGAAAGCATCGATGGCGAGCTGGTGCAAATCTTCCTCGCGCACGCCGATTTCGTGAAGTTTCTGCGGTATGCCGATGCTCAACGAGAGCTTGCGCACAGCCTCGATGGCGGCCTTCACGCCCTCGGCCTCCGTCATACCGGAGGTGTCCACGCCCATCGCCTCGGCTATCTTGATGTACTTCGGAGCGGCGGGCGACTCGGCGTTATACTCCATCACGTAAGGCAACAGCAGGGCGTTGGCCACGCCGTGGGGCGTGTCGTAATGCGCGCCCAAGGGATGGGCCATCGAGTGAACGATGCCGAGGCCTACGTTGCTGAAGCCCATGCCGGCGATATACTGCGCCTGCGACATGGCCTCGCGGGCAGCGAGGTCGGCGCCGTTGTCTACGGCTGCCTTCAGGTTTTGGGCGATAAGCTCTATCGCCTTAACCTCGAACATATCCGACATAACCCACGCGCCCGGCGTGATGAAGCTCTCTATGGCGTGCGTCAGGGCGTCCATACCGGTGGCGGCGGTGAGGCCTTTCGGCATAGAGAGCATCAGTTCGGGGTCAACAATGGCCACTGCGGGGATGTCGTTGGGGTCTACGCATACCATCTTTTTCTGCGCATCCTCGTCTATAATCACATAATTTATCGTCACCTCGGCACCTGTTCCGGCCGTTGTGGGCAGCGCAAACGTAGGCACGGCCTTGTTATGGGTGTCGGCTACGCCCTCAAGCGACTTCACGTCGGCAAACTCCGGGTTGTTAACCACTATGCCTATGCCCTTCGCGGTGTCGATGGCCGAACCGCCGCCGAGGGCTACGATGAAATCTGCGCCCGAAGCCTTGAAGGCCGCCACGCCGTTCTGCACGTTGGCGATTGTCGGGTTTGCCTTCACGTCGCTGTACACTTCGTAGGGAATGTTGTTCTGCTCGAACACTTCCATCACCTTGTCGGCAACGTGGAAACGTATCAAGTCCTTGTCTGTTACGAAAAAGGCTTTCTTGTAACCACGGCGCGCCGCCTCGACGGCGATGTTCTTGCGGCATCCTGTTCCGAAATAGGATGTCTCGTTCAAAATCATTCTGTACATTTCTGCTACTTTTTAATTATGTTATTTGGGTGAATTAAATGCTATCGCTAAAGACTTTCACAATAATTAGACTTTAAGATCTTCGGTTTGTAACGTATTGTCAGCCAGAATTTTACGGTTCATCTACAATATTCCGCCTTATCGTCTCCAAAGCCGCTTCTTGCTCGCGCCCAGGCAGCGCGGAAAGATTGTTGACACAGCCGAGCATGGCCGCTCCGCCGAAGTTCAGCCGCCGCAAATAGCTGATTTTGTCGGGGGTGACGCCGCCAAGGGCTACAACCTTACCGTCTATAACGCCGTCGCTTGACGCTTGTTTCAGCGTTTCATCAGTGAAAGCCGAGGCGTAACCTTGCTTTGAAACGCTGTCGAATATGGGGCTAAGGAACACGTAATTGCAAGCGTCTTTATACCGTTTTACCTCCTCCAAAGAGTGACACGAACGGCTTACGTGCCCCTCGTAGCCGTCAGGCACAGTGCTACGCCGAGCGTTAAGATGTATTCCTTTTAAGCCGTAAGGCTCTGCAAGCTCGAAAAAGTCATGTATTACGATGCGCCGGCGGTCGTCGCTTGTCAATCCGTCAAGCAGCTTAGCGCAGTCGTCTGCCGTCGCGCCGGGTTTGCGCAAGTGAACAATGTCAACGCCATTTGCGAACAAACGACGAATGAACACAGCCTCATCAGGAAAAAATGAAGGGGAAGTTATTACAATCCAGAGCACTTTTTAAGTTAAGAATTAAGAGTTAAGAATTAAGAAAAGAAATGGCATGATAATTAAGATTAAGAGCATTGGAAATTAAGAATTAAGAGTTAAGAATTAAGAAAAACACCCTTTTTATATGTAACAAAAAGCATATTTTCTTAATCCTTAACTCTTAATTCTTAATTATTTAAGTCTTTCAATAATAAGTTGGGCAACCTTCTTGCCTGACATCAGCATTCCGCCGAAGATAGGTCCCATACGTGGAGTGCCGCTGACGGCTGATGCTGCCATACCGCAGACGTAAAGTCCGGGGTAGATTTCCTTCGTTCCGTTGACCACTTCTTCCTCGCCTGCAACGACGTCGAGCGAACGTTCGCCGATGACATCACCCGTGTCGGTGGCCAGGCGGATGCCATTCTTGCGTGCAACGGTCTTGCACATCTCGCTGTCGTGGCCCGTTCCGTCGATCACGCACTTAGCCATTATGTTCAGCGGGTCAACATGCAGACCCTCACGGAGCACCGGAGTCCAGTTTACTACGACGCCGCTTACGACGTTATCCTTGAACACCACGTCCTCAACAGAATAGCAGTTGAAGATCGTTGCGCCCTCATGCACGGCCTTGTAGAGCAACGCCGACGTACTCTCAACAGAGTCCATGACGTAAAGTCCGTCGCCGTAAGGCTTATAGTTGATGTCGAAATCCTTTACTATGTCGAGTGCTTCTTCCTGAACTACAATCTGGTTGAACATCATGGCGCCGCCCCACATGCCGCCGCCAGGTGACAACTTGCGGTCGAACTGGGCCACTTTCAGACCGGCCTTTGCCAAATAATAGGCCGCAACAATGCCCGACGGGCCGCCGCCAACGATGGCAACGTCGATGTCGAGGTTTCTTTCCAACTTCTCGAAATAGGTACTGATGATACCCTGTGAAACTTTCTTTTCAATCATTTTTATTTGTTATTTAATCGGTATTTATCATATTTCCAAGGAATAAAAGTGCCAAATGAGCTGACTACTCAACGTCACATTCTGCGTCCTTGATTGTCTGGCTTATGCGCATCGCGCAGAAGTTGGGGCCGCACATCGTGCAATACTTGCCTCCCACGTGGTTAGCCGTCTTGTAATACTCCAACGCACGCTCCGGGTCAAGGCTCAAGTTGAACTGGTCTTTCCAGCGGAACTCGTAGC
>CALUGU010000107.1 GCA_944320255.1 uncultured Prevotella sp.
CCGCAGGTGCACGGGGCGATGAAAGACACTTTGGACTATGTTTGTTCGGTCATTGATACGGAGATAAACTCAGCCACGGACAACCCCACCGTTTGCCCCGATGACGACATTATAATATCAGCCGGCAACTTCCACGGCGAGCCGATAGCGTTGCCGATGGACTTCCTCGCCATCGCCGTGAGCGAGCTTGCCAACATTTCGGAGCGCAGGATATACAAACTCGTTTCCGGCACACGCGGCCTGCCGAGCTTCCTCGTGGCCAATCCGGGTGTTAACAGCGGTTTTATGATAACCCAGTACACTGCGGCGTCAGTGGTAAGCCTGAACAAGAGCCTCTGCACTCCGTCCTCGGTGGACAGCATTCCGTCAAGCCAAGGCCAGGAAGACCACGTAAGCATGGGCGCCAACGCCGCTATCAAGTTGTATAAGGTAGTGCTCAACACGCAGCGTGTGCTCGCCATCGAGCTGTTCAACGCCGCCCAGGCGTTGGAGTTCCGACGCCCGTTGAAGTCGTCACCGACCATTCAGCGCGTGTTCAAAGCCTATCGCGAGGTGGTGCCGTTCATCGTAAACGACGAGGTGATGTATCCCTACATAAAACGTTCAATAGATTTTTTGGAAAATAATGCGCCTGCTTGTAAGTAACATAAAGACCCTCGCCGGCATAGCCGACGAGGGCGTACTGCGCCTGCAAGGAGCCGGGATGAAACGTCTCGGAGTGATTGATGACGCCTGGCTCCTCGTTGAAGACGGCAAGATTTCAGCCTTCGGAAGCATGACAAATATGCCTTCCGAGGGCTTTTTTGTTGACGAAGAAGTTGACGCGCGGGGCGGAACGGTGCTCCCGTCGTGGTGCGACCCGCACACGCACATCGTCTATGCAGGCAGCCGCGAAGGTGAGTTCGTGGACAAGATAATGGGGCTTAGCTATGCCGAAATAGCCCGCCGCGGCGGCGGAATACTCAACTCGGCCGACCTGCTGCACACGCTCAGCGAGGACGAGCTTTACCGCCAGGCGATGCTCCGCGCGCAGGAGATTATGCTCAAGGGCACGGGCTGCGTGGAGATAAAGAGCGGTTACGGGCTTAACACGGCTGACGAGCTGAAGATGCTGCGCGTTATCAGGAGGATAAAAGAGAGCGTGCCGATGCGCGTAGTATCGACGTTTCTCGGCGCGCACGCCGTAGGCCGCAAATACAGCCACGACGAATATGTCAACCTCATAATAACGGAAATGTTGCCGGAAGTGGGCCGCGAACGGCTGGCCGACTACGTTGACGTGTTCTGTGACGAAGGTTTTTTCACGCCTGAAGACACCGACCGCATACTCGAAGCCGCCGCGCGGTGGGGGCTGAAGCCGAAAATCCACGTTGACGAACTGGCTGCCACGGGCGGACTTCCCGTCGCCGTGAAGCACGGCGCGCTGTCGGTTGACCACTTGGAGAACATGCCTGAAAGCGAGTTCGGCCTATTGAAGGACAGCGGCACAATGCCGACCGTACTGCCTGGCACGTCGTTCTTCCTCAATATGCCATACGCCCCGGCGCGCAAAATGATTGACTACGGACTCGGAGTAGCCGTAGCCAGCGACTATAACCCCGGTTCTACGCCTTCAGGCGACATGAAGTTTGTCGTGTCACTGGCCTGCATCAAGATGCGCCTCCTGCCGCAAGAGGCCATCAACGCAGCCACGCTCAACGCCGCCTACGCCATGGGCTTGAGCCGCGATTACGGCTCGATTACGCCAGGCAAGGCCGCCAATTTCTTCATAACAGAGCCGATACCGTCAGTTGACTACCTGCCTTACGCTTACACGTCGCCAATTATAAATAAGGTGTTCCTAAGCGGAAAGGAAGTGCTTTAAGTTGGGTGTGTCAAAATTATGGAGTTATCAGTAGTTAAGAGAAGTCAAGTTCGTTTCCATTGCCGGAGTTAACGGACAATAGCCAGTGTTACAACAACTTGGCATTTGTTCGTTGTAAAGACGCAAAATTTTGTGTTTCGACGGATAACTCCGACGCGAAGCGTCCGCCTCTTGTTTACTCCATAATTTTGACAAACCCGCTTTCAATTCCTTAATTAATTAATCGTTTTCATGTCGTTTTACTTTATTCTGTAATGCGTTGATAGTCAACGCCTTACCAATTTGCCGTAAATCGCGGGCTAAAAGATGGCCTTTTTGCCCGCGATTTACGGCTTTTTGCACGCCGTTTTGCGGCATATTGGAAAACGGTTTACCGCCGATGGCGTTTTTGCTGTTGTCGGAACACGGGAAAAACCGTCATTCATCGAATTTTCATATACGGCAAACGTATTTGTTGAAAAACATCAGCATAAATTTTGCCGTTCACGGAAAAAGTAGTAACTTTGCCGCCCGAAAGCATCAGATTGCGATCAGATAAACTAACATTCAATAATAATATTAAAATGAAAAAAGGTCTTCATCCCGAAAACTATCGCCCCGTCGTATTCAAGGATATGTCTAACGGCGATATGTTCCTTACACGTTCTACATGCAAGACTACAGAGACAGTAGAATTTGAAGGTGAAACTTACCCTGTGGTAAAAGTCGAAATCTCGAACACGTCGCACCCGTTCTATACGGGCAAGAGCAAGCTCGTTGACTCTGCGGGCCGCGTAGACAAGTTCATGAGCCGCTACGGTAAGGCGCGCAAATAATATATCTCAACATATATTACCATGTTATAAAATGCGTTTGGGCGTAGTCGCATATACGCCCGGACGCATTTTTTATGTCAATAGATATTTTCCACAGCTATGCGTATTGTCATGACTAACAGGCTTTACAGCCTTTTGCTGCTTGCGTTGTCGGCGTTCTCGTTGGCCGCTTGCAGCGACGACGAAGACGGCGGAGGGCTGCAAGGCGGCCCTAACGCCAATATGAACGTAGCCACCACCGACCCTGCCGTGCTCCGGTTGGAGTTTCCGCGCCTGAAAGGCGGCGACAGCAAAGTCATAATCTACCGCACAGGCTCGCGCAAGTACGACCAAGACCGTGTGAACTACGCCGTGGAATGGGACTGCGCTAAGAAGTCGCAACGTTGGTCGTGCTACCAGATGCACCAAGGATATACGGGCGATTATAAAAGGGTAACAAACAACCTTTATTACAATGACACGAAAAACTTGGCTTCAGGTGAATATTACAGCACCGATTACATAAAAAAATCAGGTTATGATCACGGGCATATTTGCCCCAACGCCGACCGTCAATATTCTTACGACGCCAATTACCAGACGTTCTATATGACGAATATGCAGCCACAATACCGTAAGTTTAATGGCTACGACGACACCGGCAGCGACCAAGGCGAAGGCCTCTGGGTGAGGATGGAGGAGCAAGTCAGGGAGTGGGTTCCGCGCAAACAGACCGACACCTTGTATGTCTGCAAGGGCGGGACGATTGACAATGAAGACCAGATAATAGAACGGTTGCAGGGCAAGCTGATAGTTCCGCGCTATTTCTTTATGGCTGTATTGCTGAAGAATGAGATGGGATACCGCGCCGTGGGCTTCTGGGCGGAACAGAAAAAGGACGCTTGGCGCGACGACGAACCCCTCTCCGCCTACGCCGTCTCGATAGACGAGCTGGAACGGCTGACGGGCATCGACTTCTTCTGCAACCTGCCCGACAACATCGAAAACTCTGTTGAAGACCATTACGTGCCCAAGGTCTGGGGGCTTGATTAATTCATAATTCACAATTCATAATTCATAATTGGGTTGCACAACAACGCCGCCAACTTAATTATGAATTATGAATTGTGAATTATGAATTATTTAAATGATTTTCGGAACATCCTCAAGGTTGGCCTCGATTTCCTTGTCCGTTACCTCATAATTCATCAAGTCGCCGTTGAGATATTGCTCGTATGACGTCATGTCGATGAGTCCGTGTCCGCTGAGATTGAACAATATCACTTTCTTTTCGCCTCTTTCCTTGCATTTCTTCGCCTCGCGTATCGTAGCCGCTATTGCGTGGCAGCTCTCCGGGGCGGGCACGATGCCTTCGGTGCGGGCGAACAGCAGGCCGGCGTCGAACGACTCCAGCTGCGGTATGTCCACGCCGCTCATCATACCGTCTTTAAGCAGTTGCGACACTATCACGCCTGCGCCGTGGTAACGCAGTCCGCCGGCGTGGATGTTGGCCGGCTTGAAGTCGTGGCCGAGCGTGAACATCGGCAGCAGCGGGGTGTATCCGGCCTCGTCGCCGAAGTCGTACTGGAACACGCCGCGCGTCAGCTTCGGGCAGCTTGAAGGCTCTGCGGCTATGTACTGCGTCTTAGCCCCGTCCTTGATGTTATGCCGCATGAAGGGGAACGCCAGGCCGCCGAAGTTGGAGCCTCCGCCGAAGCACGCTATCACGAGGTCGGGGTATTCGCCCGCCATTTCCATCTGTTTCTCGGCTTCGAGACCTATCACCGTCTGGTGCAGGGCTACGTGGTTGAGCACCGAACCGAGCGTGTACTTACAGTGCGGCGTGGTTGTCGCCAGCTCGATGGCTTCTGATATGGCCGTTCCGAGAGAGCCTTGGTGGGTGGGGTCGCGTGTGATTATGTCCTTGCCGGCGCGTGTTGACATCGACGGCGAACCCGTAACCTCCGCGCCGAAGGTGCGCATCAGTATGCTGCGGTACGGCTTCTGCCGCAGGCTTATCTTTACTTGGTACACGGCGGCCTCAAGCCCGAACACTTTGGCGGCGTAGCTCAAGGCTGCCCCCCATTGGCCGGCGCCGGTCTCCGTGGTGACGTTCGTAGTGCCTTCCTGCTTGCAGTAGTAGCACTGGGCGAGGGCGGAGTTGATTTTATGGCTGCCCAGCGGGTTGGTGCTTTCGTTCTTGAAGTATATGTGCGCGGGCGTGTCGAGAGCCTTTTCGAGTGCGTATGCGCGCACGAGCGGCGTGGAGCGGTAATAGGTGTACTTGTCGAGCACCTCGTCGGGGATGTCAATCCAGGCGTTGTCCAAGTCGAACTCCTGTCGGCAACACTCCTCGCAGAACACGGGGTAGAGGTCTTCCGCCTTGAGCGGTTCCCGTGTGGCAGGGTTCAACGGGGGCAAAGGCTTGTTCACCATGTCGGCCTGTATGTTGTACCACTGCCGTGGTATTTCGTTTTCTTGTAGTATGAACTTCTTTTGTTTCATTGTCGTAGATATTTTATTGTGTCATATTGTTACTTTTTACCTATAATGGGTGCAAAGATAACATATATTTGATGAAATTACAAAATATTTTTCATTTTTTCTTTTAAAATACTTAACTTTTGGTATTCTTTACGCCGAATGCGGCCTGTCTGCCGCGCGTTCGTGGCGCGGTAAGGCGTCTTGGCGTGACAGTCGGGGCAGTCTTGCCGACTTGTTCCGCCGTGTGTTGAAAGTGTTTTTGCGGCTGTTGCGTAAATGATTGGTAGTCAACGTGTTATGGAAACGCAACCGTAGGCGTTGCAAAAGACGGCTTTTTACATCCTGAATGACGGCAAATCAGGAGATGATTTACGGCTTTTCACAATGCGAAAAGCCGTAAAACGCAAAACGCCCGGCAGCCGATGGCTGTACGGGCGGTGAAATGCGGTTTTCGTGAAAGTGGTTTTTGTTTGTGTCTACGGCTGGTCCTGCTTCAGCAACTCCTTCTCGGCGGCGAGGTCTTCCGCCGTCATCCGGGGCGCGGGCACGTCCCTCATGCGCAGCGTGTCCTCTTTGCCGCAGGTGTAATCGTAGTAAATCCGTTCCTCGTCGTCAAGCTCGTCGTATTGCTTCAGGCATCCCCTCATTTTCATGAACTCGTCGCGCGACAGGCTGTCAGACGCTTTCACGAACAGTATCCGCCGGGCTATCGGGTTGTGGTTGTAGTCGAAGCAGGTGTAAAGCCCGCGCAAGAAGGGCGGCCGGTCGAACATCGGTATTTTCAGGCAGATGTTGAACAGGGCCATCTGCGGCGGCCTGTTCTCGTTGAAGATGATGTAGACGTGCGTTAGTCCGTTCATCAGGGCGAAGCCGTGGTGCGTGGAGCCGTAGGCGTTGTTGTGCACCACTTCAACGTAGTCGCCGCCCTCCGACGGCACTATCAGGTAAGGCTCTATCTTCATCGCGCTCGAACTTGACGACACGCTGTAGCTAATGTACGCTCCCGACAGGTTGGAGGCCAAGGCCACCGCGCCCCTCATCTCGCGTCCGATTGTCTCTATGAAGCCGTTGTCCAGGCTGCTGTCGGCGTGGCGGGGCGCGGCGTCCATGCTGAAAAGCGCGGCTTTCATGCTGCCGAGCGAACTTAGCAGTTTCTTTTTCGACACGTTGTTCACCCACGCCAAGGCGTTGTCGAGGGCCTCGTCTTCAGGCTGTCCGTTGCCGAGGTTCTTGCTGTATTCGGGCAGCACGGTGGTGAACAGTGCCGAAAGCACGCTCGGCGTGAAGCCCGTGCGTTCGGCTATTTCCTTCATCTTCACGCCCTTCTGGCGCAAGAATTTTATCCTTTCGTATATCTCTTTCAGGTCGTCCATTGTCGTTCTGTTTGTCCGTTTCCAGGCCGTGGCGCCCGTTTCGCCCCGTGTGTGGCTGCGGCGCGGTGCGGCCTTTTCCTGCTGCAAAGGTAGCAAATTCGGCAGACACACACATTGCAAACATTTTACATTAGGGTTTCATTGTTTTTGCGCCGGTGTTATGAACGTTTTTCATTAAGATTAATGAATTGTTACGGGCATATTATTCATTCCGTATTCATTTTTTGAGCGTGGCGGGAGCCGTAATTTTGCAGCGTCAAAAGTGGCGTGGCGGGCCGTCGGCGACGTGCAAATGCCATTCGTTTACTTGCCTGCTTGACACTTGCCAACTAAAAAATAAGACAATGAAACAGAGCTTCTACAAACTGCAAAACCTGACAACAGCAACGCGCAATATGCCTGACTGGCTGTTCGTGCTTTGGGCGGGAGGCACGGCCTTGCTGTCCTATTCGCTCGTCTACGCCCTGCGCAAGCCGTTCACCGCCGCCGAGTTCGACGGCCTTGAGGTGGCCGGGATGGACTATAAGATAGTCGTAAGCATAATCCAACTCATCGGATACGTGTGCGCCAAGATGCTCGGCATCAAGTACATATCCGAGCTTAGGCCTGAAGGCCGCCTCAGGTTCATCATCGGTTCGGCGGCCCTTTCCGAGGTGTCGCTCCTGGCTTTCGGCCTTCTGCCCACACCTTATAATATATTTGCGCTGTTCTTCAACGGCCTTTCGCTCGGCTGCATGTGGGGAGTGATATTCAGTTTCCTCGAAGGACGCCGCACCACTGACATCCTCGCCAGCATCATGGGCGTAAGCATGGCCCT
>CALUGU010000108.1 GCA_944320255.1 uncultured Prevotella sp.
AAGACGTATGCCGCAATGGATTGTGAAGTAGTCAACGCCCTGCTCGCACTGCTCTATCAACGTGTCGCGGAACAGCTCCCAAGTAAGGTCTTCGGCCTTTCCCTTGACCTTCTCCATGGCCTGATACATCGGCACCGTGCCCACGGGAACGGGGCAGTTGCGGATAATCCACTCGCGGGTTTCGTGGATGTTGTCGCCCGTTGACAAGTCCATGAGCGTGTCGCCGCCCCACTTGCAGCTCCATACGGCCTTTTCAACCTCCTCGTCAATGCCCGACGTTGTGGCGGAATTGCCTATGTTGGTGTTGATTTTAACGAGGAAATTACGCCCGATAATCATCGGTTCGGCCTCCGGATGGTTGATATTTGCGGGTATGACGGCACGTCCGGCGGCCACTTCGTCGCGCACAAACTCCGGAGTTATGTGCGTTTCGATGCCGAGTTCGGCGCAATTCATGTTCTCGCGAATGGCGACATACTCCATTTCAGGCGTGACAACACCCTGCTTGGCGTAATACATCTGGCTGACCTGGCAGCCCTGCTTCGCCCTAAGAGGCAGCGTGATATGCTCAAAACGCAGGTGATCAAGGGAGCGGTCGTCACGCCGCATGCGTCCGTATTCAGACGAAATCTCAGGCAAACGCTCCACTCCGCCGCGTTTCAATATCCACGGCTCACGCATACGCGGCAGGCCTTTCTTTACGTCAATCGCCACGTCAGGGTCGCTGTAAGGGCCGCTGGTGTCATATACATAGACGTCAGGATTAGGGCGTTCAACACGCTTTCCGTTCTCGATAGCCACCGTCGGCAACTGGTGCACGACGCGCATCCCAACCTTGATGTCGGGATAGAGACTGCCTTTCAGATAGACTTTCTCCGACCCAGGATAAGATATTTTAATGTTATTCTCCATAAACTATTGTTTTAGTTAAGAGTTAAGAATTAAGAGTTAAGAAAATATGCTAGAGAGTCTTTCTTAATTCTTAACTTTCAACTCTTAATTCATTTACTACTTTTCTCATCTCCTCAACCGGCTGTTCGGCACGTAACACGCTGCCACTAAGGGCGATGCCCGACACACCGGCGGCCATCAGCTGCGGTATGTCGTCATAGGTTATGCCGCCGATTGCCACGAGCGGCAGTTCGATGCCCTGCTCTTTCATCTGCGAAAGAATGTTCTGATAGCCATCAATGCCGAGCATCGGGGCAAGGTTTTTCTTTGTCGTGGTGAAGCGGAACGGTCCGCAACCGATGTAATCGGCACCTTGCGCGGCAAGTCTTTGCACGTCTTCAAACGTGTTTGCCGTACCACCTATGATGAAGTTTTCAGCAGACGAGCAGTCAGAAACAAGCAAAGAAGGTGATTGGCCTTGCCGCTCGTCTGCTTGTCGGCTTGTCGCTGACTGCTTGTCACCGACTGCTTGTTTGCCGAAGAACTCACGTGCAAGGCGGCGGGCCTCGTCAACCGGCATGTCATTCTTGCCGAGATGAACGCCGTCAGCGCCCACACGGAGGGCCAGCTCTACGTGGTCGTCGATTACGAAAACCGCTCCCCTGCGCTTACATTCTGGCAAGATAAGCCGTGCCACACGCTCTATCTCCGCCTCATCGGCATCTTTCATGCGCAGCTGTATCCAGCGACAACCGCCCTCAAGAGCCATCATCGCAGAGTCAAGATATGAATACTTGTCGGTAAAATGGGTGATGAATTGCAAGCGGACAGCAGACAAGTCACCCGCAGACGAGCTGACAAGATGATTTGGCAAGTCGGCTGCGACAATCTTTAAAAGGCTTGTCGGCTCGTCGGCTTGTCGGCTTATCGGCTTCACGAAATGGCACACAGGGCCGTGTCCGCCGCCTACGCGCACGTCCCTGCCGGCCTTCAAAGCCTCGGTTAGATAGTCTTTGGCACGGCGCACGGCCTCTTCCAAGCCGCATCCGAGGGCGGCGAAAGCTGCGATAGCCGACGAAAGGGTGCACCCCGTGCCGTGAGTATTCACCGTGTCAACCGTCTCCGCCGACAGCTCCACGCGCTTGACGCCGCCACCTTTATATATATATAGGTAGTCGGTCTTCGCCTTTCCTTCGGCGTGGCCGCCTTTTATCAGCAACGCCTTCACGCCAAGCCGCAATATGGCTTTCGCCGCATCGTCTACCGACGTATCCGTACCGGCCAAAGTCCAGGCCTCCGGCAGGTTGGGCGTAACCAAGTCGGCCAACGGCAGCAGCTGCTCCTTCATCACGGCCAAGGCGTCGGGTTGCATCAGCGCACATCCGCTGGTTGACACCATCACGGGGTCAACCACCAAGAACTTAGGCTTGTGCACGGCCAAGGCGCGCACAATGGCGCGGAGCGTCTCGGCGTCGTTCACCATACCTATCTTCACGGCGTCAACCGTAACATCTTCCATTACGGTTACTATCTGGTCATAAACCACCTGCGCCGGCAGCTTGTGCACGTACTTCACACCTTCGGTGTTCTGCACGGTGACGGCTGTCACCGCCGTCGCGCCATAAACGCCCAAAGCCGAAAACGTCTTCAGGTCGGCCTGCATCCCTGCCCCGCCCGACGGGTCGGAACCTGCTATCGTCAATGCCGTAATGTATCGTTTCATTAGTTATGTTTTTGGATTATGCGGTTATGCGACAGTTAGGCTTTGGCGGTAATGAAACCGCAAGACCTCACGACCGTGAAACCTTATAACCGTAAATTACATGTACTTGGGAAAAGACGGAACGCATGAACGCTTAGTTATGCGATAAAAGAAAGAATGTCACCAAAATCCCAGCGTCGGCATTACCCGTACTGGTGCAATGTGTATCTTCTCAGCCGCCGACGACTTCAGCCCAAATCGATTTTTGGGGACACGCCGTCCACGGCACCACCTTTTGAGTACGAGCGCAAAGATAACGCTTTAATGCGTAAGGACAAAACTTTTTAATGATTATTTTCACAGCCTGTCCGCGACTCGGATGAAAAGCCCATGCGGCGCGGAACGCAACGTCCTGTGACTCAACACCTTACGGTTGGCGATGCAAAAGGGCGCAAAACGCACTGCAAAAGGATACCTTTTACAATGCGTTTTGCGCCCTTTTACCTTACGAAATGCCGTGAATTGCGGTAGGGACAAAAGCCGGTGTCAGGCTGACTGGCTTACGCCAAGCTCTTTTTTATGTATGAAACGATTGAGCACGAGGTTCAACGCGACGTAAACTATGATGTCGATCATGAACACATAAGTGTTGGCCATAACCTTAAGAAGCAAGTGGTTGGCGAGGATGTAAGCCACGGCCAGGGCCACGATGCTGCACAACGCCTGATGCTGCGTCAGTCCGGCACGCATGAACTTGTGGTGGATGTGCCTCTTGTCGGCCTTGAACGGGGAGCAACCGTGCCAGATGCGCACCGTGAAAACACGCACGACGTCGAACATCGGCACGATGAGCAGCGTGAACGGCATTATGAAGTCGAAATTATGCACCACCATGGTTTGGGGGTTGTACATCGAATATTTCACGCAAAGCACTCCGAGGATGAAGCCGAGCGTCAGGCTGCCGGCGTCGCCCATGAATACCTTTCGGTTCTTCGACGCATCGCCGAAAAGGTTGAAATAAAGGAAGGCGACAAGCACGCCGATAAGCCCTGAAATCAGTATGGCATACGACCACACCTCCTGCGAAGCGAAAATATACATTAAACCGGCCAACGCTATGATGGCAAGGCTTGCCGCCAAGCCGTCTATGCCGTCAATCAGGTTTATGGCGTTGTCGATGAACACGATGGCAAGGGCCGTCAACGGGAAGCCTATCACGTAAGGTATCTCGTGGACGCCCATAAAGCCGTAAAAGTTGTTGATGTACAAATATGACAACGGAAGCATGCACGCCGCCACTATCTGCACGGCGAACTTCACCGCGGGTGACAGTCCGAGGATGTCGTCAACAATGCCCATCGCGTAAATCAACACCAGGCTCAGCATGAAACATAACGACCAGACGTTGATCGTCACAAGCCTGTCTGTCGAACTGATAACCGCCACGGCTATGGCGAAAGCTATGAACATACTCGGCATGAAGGCCACTCCGCCGAGACGCGGAACGGCGTTGCGGTGTATTTTACGGGCGTTGGGGATGTCATAAAGTTGTTTTTCCTTGCAGAAATTTAAGATTATCGGAATGAAAATGAAGCCGCAGGCTGCGCTTATCAGGAAAACTGCGACCATCCAAAATACGTATATGCCCATAATGTTTTTTACACTATTATTACAATATTATAAACTGCCAAAACCCTAAAATATTGCATATCATGACGATAAAAGTAAAAAGTGGAAAAACAGAAAGTGGAAAACCCTACAGCTCGACGCTGCTGGATTTTCCACTTTTCGTTTCCTACTTTCTATATTTAACCATTCGCTCTTAACCTTTAATTCTTCACTTCATTAAGCCCTTGGCGGCATACGGTGACGCCGGTGCCGTTCTTCATCGTGATGTTAGCCGTCTTTGCGCCTTTCATTTCAATGTCGAGCGCGCCGCCCGGCACGTAGAACGTCACGTCGTCGAACTCCACGTTGCGGCTGTCGTCAATGGTTATGCGGTTGTCCGTCGCCTGTATCTCAAGGTTGCGGAACGTGAAGCCGTCCGCGTCGTTAAGCGTCCTGATTATGCGGTTTGTCCTAACCTTTCCGTTCTCTATCAGCACGTTGGAGCACGGTATCTCCGGAATGGCGTTGACGGTGAGCAGCCTGTCGGCCGACTCCACCGTGAAGTTGCGTATCGTTATGCCCCTTACGGTGGGTGTCAGCGGCGTTATGTCGAGCGGAGGATAACGGCGGGCCAGCTCGCCCATGTACATAGCCGAGCCGAGCAAGTCCCACGTGAAGGCCTCGCGCACGTCAACCAGCCTCACACGTTCGTATGTAATACCTTCTACTATGCCGCCTCGGTTGCGCCTCGTCTTAAACCTGAAACCGGTGCGTGTGCCGTAAAACAGGCAGTCATGCAAGTACACGTTGCGTATGCCCCCGGCCGTTTCGCTGCCGCAGGTGATGCCCCCGTGCCCCTCTTTAGCCAAGCAGTAACGTATGACGACGTTCTCAGTCGGCTTGCCAACGCGCAATCCGTCCTCGCAGCGGCCCGCCTTCAGCGTGAAGCAGTCGTCGCCGCAGTTGAGCGTGGAGTATTCTATCAGCACGTTCTTGCACGACGAAATGTCTATGCCGTCGCCGCTCGGCACGTCGGTGGAGTTAACCGTTATGCCGCGGATGATTACATTCTCGCAATACACGGGGTTGACATTCCACAGCACGCTGCGCTCGAACGTCACACCCTCGACAAGCACGTTCTTGCAGTTGATTGGCGAGAACGATTTGGGACGGTAGAAAGTGCGGCCTTCAAGTCCGTCGCAAATCCTTTCCTTCACAGGCATATCGTAAGGCACGTCGTTCTCCACAACGCTCTTTCCGTTGGGCAAAGTGCGCATGGCCACGTCCATAGGCGGGCCCGACACCGTGCCGCGCCCCGTCAGGGCGATGTTCTTGGCGCCGTCGGCATAGATGAACGCCCCCGCGCCCATCACCTCAACACCCTCGTGGCGGGTGAATACGGCGGGCTGGTAGTCGGCAATGTCGCCTGAAAACTCTATCACCGCGCCCTCTGCCAGATGCAGGTTCACGTTGCTTTTCAGCACGATGCGCCCTGAGAGCCAACGCCCTTCAGGCACTACGAGCGTGCCGCCCCCTCGCTTCGACAGGTCGGCTATCATGTCGTTCACCGCCGGCGTTATCTTGCCCTCGGCGCTTACGGCTGCCCGCGTCAGCGTGACCGCCCTGTCAGGGAACGCGGGACGTTTCAGGTCTTTCATCTTGAACGGCATTTCGCCAAAGCCTTCAATCGCTTCCGGCATAGCCTTTGCGCCGATGGTGTCACTTCCGGCTTCAGTCGTACCGGCGTTCGCCGCCATGCAAAACAGCGGCAACATGAACATTTGCAATAAAACGTGTTTCAGGTTCATTGTAGTTATTTTTTATTCAAATGACGTGCACACAACCCGCTTTGTAACTACTTGCAACGAAGAAATGCCGCAAAATACGGCAGACGCCGCCAATAAACGCCTCCCGTCTTTCCACAAAACCAAGTGGTAAGTCACAAAAACATGCATATACGTGTGAATAGCTTTTGGCAAATATAACCAATAGAATCTTTTTTAATATTTATTTCTGGCATTAGATACGACCAAAATATTCATACAAAAACAAAGGAAAGGCATTCAAAATGCTGACCTTGCAAATATCACCGCCATTTACGAACTTTTCTTGTTGGTTGTGGAATATATGCTCTTGTGAAATATTTTCCGATGTCTTTGGCAGATTGTTATCTCCAGAACAGATATAATTTGCCTTGCATACATTTTGTATCTTCAGGTAATCCCAATTTGTTTTTGCCTTGTTTATCTCTGCTTCCGTAGGTTCACGACGGTCTGGAATACAGATGAAATCAAGGCTGTTGTATGCTGAAAATTCTCCTGCCAGCCTTTTGAAGTCCTTGCATTCGTCGCGGGAAACGGTATAAGTCCAATAGTCTTTATCCGGAAGTTGCTTGGTGTAACGGATTGATTCGACCATCGGGTAGTTTATGTACAGTTTGCCGTTTTCAGTTTCATTGTCGAAAAGTCTCAACATTTCTTCAAGCTGCCTGTTGAGTTCCGACAATGGGTAATTCTCGTTGTGAAAGTCATAATCAAAGAAAAGATAAATTTCGGAGAAATCGGAAGAGGCTGTTATGTGTTCAAACGGATTGTCATCCTTGCCATAATACTTCTCACGGAGAATCGAAACTACGTCTCCGTCACCTCCAAGTTCTTCCAACTGGCGGTAAAGCTCATATATGTTGTTGCCAAAAGAGCAGACTATGGCATCATTGTCCTTCGGAAAGAACAGTCTTTGTATCGA
>CALUGU010000109.1 GCA_944320255.1 uncultured Prevotella sp.
TTAAGCCCGCCTGCGCCGATGGTACTGCAATGCGATGCGGGAGAGTAGGAGGCCGCCTTCTTTTTCAAGTGAAGCCCCGCGAGGACGACGTTCCCCGCGGGGCTTTTTTATTGTAATGAGCCGGATGGGACTAATAGGCCCAATGAGCCCTATAGGCTCAATGGGACAAATATGCCCAATGGGACAAAGACAAATAAGCCTGAAAAGTGCGGATTTCTATTTTTATTTATGTATTTGTCGGATTTTCTTTATAAATTTGATACCTAAATAATGATATTATGGGAAATGGCAAGTATAGATGCGGTGTGCTGAAGGGGATAAGGAAGGCTGTGGCGGAAGCCAACGGCATAGATTATGTGCCCCGCGAGTGTACGTTTGAAGGCGAATGCCATGGAACGTGCCCGGCGTGCGAGGCCGAAGTGCGCTATATTGAGCGTGAACTCAGGCTAAGGAGGATGATGGGCAAGGCCGTAACCGCGGCGGGGATAGCGCTTGGAGCGGCGGCTTTGTTGGCTTGTGGAAATGATGTTATTGATAATTTGGGGCAGAAGCAAACGACGATTAAGGCTGACAGCGAAGATAAAGTGTTCGGCATGGTTGAGGAAATGCCGAGTTTTCCCGGTGGGCAGGCGGCCTTGATGAAATACATTGAGGAGAACATAAAGTGCCCAGACCCTGAAAGTGACGCTTCCGGGCGTGTCATAGTTCAGTTTGTTATTGATAAAGATGGGACGGTGAAAGACCCGAAGGTGGTTCGTGGAATAACCCCGGCGCTTGACGAAGAGGCGTTGCGCTTGGTGAGGAATATGCCGAGATGGAAGCCTGGAAAACAGATGGGTGAGTCAGTAGTGACGCATTATACTTTACCGATAATGTTTAAATGGAAATAGCTGTATGATGCGCTGAAATATGAAAGATGCTCTTTTCGAGGGTGGACGGGGAGAACAGGGAGGGCTGTGAAGACTGATTGGGAGGTTGATGAGTTCTGGGAGAGTGATAAGGAAGTGATGAAAAGGGTGATTGTAGGCTGCGGGCGTGGCGGCGGAAGGCGGCTTGCCGCCGCTTATTTCCTTAGCTCTATGCGGAAGGTCGTGCCCTTGCCAGGCTCCGAACTCTTGACGTAGATACGGCCTTTGTGGTATTCCTCGACTATGCGTTTTGCCAAAGAAAGGCCCAGTCCCCAACCGCGCTTCTTGGTTGTGAAGCCCGGACGGAACACGTTACGTAAGTCTTTTTTCCGTATTCCTTTGCCTGTGTCAGTCACTTCAATCACGGCCTTGTCAGCCGTTTCTTCCATGTGCAGCGTTATTGTGCCGCTGCCCTCCATTGCGTCAACGGCGTTTTTGCATAAGTTTTCTATCACCCACTCGAACAGCGAGGCGTTCATCCTCACGATGATGTCCGTCGCCGGGAAGTCCTTAATGAACTCAACCTTCTTCGACGTGCGGCGGTCCATGTAGTCGATAACGTGCTGCATCACGTCTGTGAGGCACGCCGGCACGGGTTCGGGCAGCGAACCAATCTTCGAGAAGCGGTCGGCTATCAGTTCGAGCCGCTTCACGTCCTTGTTCATTTCAGGTATCAACGTGTCGTCGGGATAAGTCTCCTTGAGTATTTCCACCCACGCCATGAGGCTCGATATGGGCGTGCCGAGCTGGTGCGCCGTCTCCTTCGACAGTCCCACCCACACCTTGTTCTGCTCAGCGCGCTTTGATGTCAGCAGGGCGAAGATGGCCACTACTACGAACAGCATCACCACTCCGAGTTGTACGTAGGGGTAAGTGGCGAGGCGGCGTAGCATCACCGAGTCGTCATAACACACGTTGATGTAGCCGTCGGGTACGCTTTCGTCCATCACAATCTTGATGGCCCTTCCCTCGTCAAGTAGTCGGCGGCTTATCGCTTCGGCCTGCCGCAGGCTGTCTTCGAGCGTATTCCCCTCCAGTTTCACGTTCCTGTAAATCTGCACCCCGCCGTCTGCGCCCGTCACTATTACCGGTATGGTGTTGTTCTCGTTGATGACTTTGAGCACGAGGTTCAGGTCGGTGGTCTCGTCGGCCATGTTGAGCGAGCGCATGGCTTCAGCCCAAATCTCCATCTTGTTGCGTTCCTCGTCGGCGAGTTCGCGCACGAGCGAGTTTGACACGACAAGCGAAGCCACGGCTATCAGCACAGCCGCGACCACGAGGATTATCTTCACATGACGTATCCTGTCAGTCCATTGCATACGTTATAATAACGGAATAATCGTGAACATATTGCTTTAGGGAGTTATCGGGAGTTAACGGGAGTAAGACGCGAAGCGTCGGAGTTAGCTGACATTACCTTAATATTATAAGGCAAGGGTAATGTCCGTTAACTCCGCGAACGAAGTGAGCTTACTCCCGTTAACTCCCGATAACTCCTTCAAATCAGCTAAAACGTATAATATTAGTTAAATAACTATGTTCTTTAGTCAAATAAACGGCGAAACATTTGGTTATCACTAAAACTTTTAGTTACTTTGCATTGTGAGACAAGAAAACATAAGATAACCGATAAAAACACGACGATATGAAAACGCTTACCAACAAGGAAGAAGAGATAATGAACCGCTACTGGGACCACGGCGAGATGCACATCCGCGAGCTTCAGGCTCTTTACGACGACCCGAAGCCGCACGCTAACACGCTGTCAACGCTCGTACACATACTCGAAGACAAGGGCTTCCTCGCCCACAAGGCCTTGACGCCCCGCTGCTACAAGTATTACGCAGTGCTGTCGCGCGACGACTACCGCCGCGGAACGCTCGGCAACGTGGTCAACAAGTTCTTCGGGCAGTCATACCTCAACGTGGTGTCGGCCCTCGTCAAGGACGAGAAAATATCCGTTGACGAACTCCGTGAGCTGATAGAGCGCATCGGCGAGAACAAAAAGTAGAGATGAAACAAAAGACGTCTGCCACCATGTAAAAACCATTTGACTATGACACTGTTCTTCATATACTCGATAAAAGTAGCGTTGTGCCTTACGGCTTTCTACCTGGTTTACAAGCTGCTGCTCAGCCGCGAGACGTTCTTCGGCTTCAACCGGGGCGTTCTGCTCTCCGTGGCCGCGCTCTCGTTGCTGTTGCCCTTGGTGCACGTCACGGCCGAAAGCGGCGCCGCGGCCGTTGCCGGCTTCGTCATCGTAGAGGATGCCGTGGCCGAAGTCGTGGCCTACGAGCCTCAAGGCAGTGTGCTGACTCCTGCCTCGGCGTGCTTCGCCATATATATTATAGGTGTGGCGTTCTTCCTCGTGCGCGAGGTGTGGTCGCTCCTGTCGCTGCGCCGCCTGTTGCGTGGCGGGCGCGTGGTGGCCGATGCCGGCGGGGTGCGCACGGTCGTCGTCAGTGGCGACGTGGCGCCGTTCAGCTGGATGGGCACCATCGTCATCAGCGAGAAAGACTATGCCGAACATCCCGAATACATCCTTGCCCATGAGCGTGCGCACGTTGCCGCCCGCCACTCGGTTGACATACTGCTCTGCGACCTGCTCATCGTCTTCCAGTGGTTCAACCCATCGGCGTGGCTCTTGAAGACCGAGCTGCAAGGCGTCCACGAGTACGAGGCCGACCGCCGGGTGCTCGCCTCGGGCATCGACGCCGCCGACTACCAACTCCTGCTGGTGCGCAAGGCCGTTGGCGAGCGGCTCTTTACTATGGCAAACAACCTTAACCAATGTTCACTTAAAAAACGTATTACCATGATGATGAAAAGAAAATCCAATCCGTGGAGCCGCATGAAGACGCTCGTTGCGCTCCCAGTGGCGGCCGTGGCCGTAGCCGCTTTCGCCACACCGAAGGCCGAAAGCCTGAGTAATGAAATCAAGAGTGAGGGCGAGGCTCTCGTAAGTACCGTGACCGATGCCGTCAGTGCAGACGCCCTGAAGGGCAAGTCCGTAGGCCTGATGGTGACGAGGGTAGGCGGTGAAGACCTGTCCGCAGTGGAAGAAAGACCCGATGACGGCGGTGTGGCTGCCGTAAAGGGCGGTGAGCCTGACGGCGACGTGTTCGACGTAGTGGAAGAGATGCCGCAGTATCCTGGCGGCAGCGCAGCCATGATGACGTTCCTCCGCGACAACATCAAGTATCCTGCCGATGCCGTGAAGGACAGCATCCAGGGTCGCGTCATCGTGCAGTTTGTCGTTGACAAGCAAGGCAACGTGGTCAATCCTACGCTCATGCGCAAGGTGCACCCGTCGCTCGACGCCGAGGCTTTGCGCGTGGTCGGCGCCATGCCCAAGTGGACTCCCGGCAAGCAGAACGGCGAGGCGGTGAACTGCAAGTACACCCTGCCCGTGACGTTCAGGATGTCCGCCAAGAACGACAAGAAGGACGGCCTCCCCAATGCCTACTACCTTGTTGACGGAAAGCACGTCAACGACATAAGCAACATCAAGCCGGCCGACATCGAGAGCATCGACGTGTACAAGGACAAGGCGCACACCGTAGACAAATACGGCCCGGCTGCCAAGGACGGTGTAATCTCTATCACGCTGAAAAAGAAATAGTCTCGTAACCATTTGATACTCAATCTGTTGCAAAAGGCCGTTTTTCGCGTTGCGAAAGACGGCCTTTTACGTTGCAATTTACGGCAAATCGCAACGCCGTTTGCCGTAAATTGAGGGGCGTCCGTAAATCCTTAGGATTATTATGAAATATAAGATACATATAGAACAATGTAAAACGCCGTCCTTGTAGGAGAGTGTATCAAAATTAAGAAGTTATCAGGAGTTAACAGGAGTTAGGCTCGTTTCACTCGCCGAAGTTAACGGACAATACACTATGTTACAACAACTTAGCATTTGTCCGTTAACTCCCGCTAACTCCGACGCGAAGCGTCTAACTCCTGTTGACTCCGTTTTGATACACCCTCGCACGTTTTGTTAGAAACGTATTTCGCTGACATACAGATGTTTATACGCCCCTTTGTGGCGTGCTGACATAATGAATTATGTCCCTGCAAGGGCGGTGTTCCCCATCATATCTTCAATAATGGATGAAGTGGGCTTTTTATCCTAATTGTTTACTGCATCCTTTCGCCTTGCCGTCCGTTACGTCCGTCATGGTGAAATTATTGTTAAAAACAATACGGCGGTGATACACCGTGGCGCATAATTTTATATTTTTGTGGATAAATAAACAATCGAAAAACAATCTGCTATGTTTACCCTTGCCCCTTTCCGGCGTGTGTTGATTTCCGGCGTGCGTGCGCTCTGTTTGTTTACCCTTACCTTCGTAGTGCCGGTTGGCGTTTCCGCCGCCGTTGAACGGTGTCGCCCCGCCGTGCCGGAAGTGGCGTTGCGTGACAGCGTTGGCGGAAAGATAGTGCCATTGAGGCAGACCGACGTATGGCCGAGCTTTCCAGGCGGTCGTGAAGTTATGGACGACTATGTAGACAGCTGCTTCGCCGCAGCAGGTCTCCCGGAGGCGTCGGTTACACGATATGCCGTCAAAGTGCGCTTTATCGTTGAGAAAGACGGCACAGTTGCGCGTGCGCGCATCGTTGAAGGTGTCTCTGACAGCATAGACAACGCCGTGCTCGCGGTGCTTGCGAAGATGCCTAAGTGGACGCCCGGACAAAAGGATGGACAAGTAGTCCGCACGGGTTACGGCACCACGCTGGGCGTGCCCGTAGCCAAGGAGCATGTACGTACTCTGCCCGAATTTCCCGGCGGAGAAGACGTCTTGCTTAAATATGTTTATTCAAAACTGCGCCGGGCCGGAGCTGCCAAATACAAAGGGCCGCGCGTCAAGATTGTAGCATGTTTCGTAGTGAGGGCCGACGGCAGCGTGTCTGACGTCGAGATATTGCGACATGGGCGCGCCGTCCTCGATGATGCCGTACTTTCGGCACTGCGTGGAATGCCCAAGTGGACGCCCGGCACGGTAGACGGCAAGCCCGTCAACGTAAGGTATGTATTGCCGTTTACGTTTGGCAAGAACAAGTGATTTCGTTTTTTGAATATCCTCAAATTACCGGCAAATCCTGTAGAGACGTAAAATTTTGCGTATCCGCAAGCGTTGTAGGTTGTTAAATCCTTGCAGCGGAGACGCAAAATTTTGCGTCTCTACAGGATTTGATTACCACCATTACAAGTAGTTATAGGATGATTGTGGACATTAATATTGTTTTTCTGCAAATGTTTCGTACAATATTTACGTTCAGTTTACGTTAGTATGAAAAATAATTCGTAACTTTGCAGCCCGAAGAATTGTGCCTCCCTGTCCGGAGCTTGTGACTCCGGCTACGGGCTGTGGCACCATTTGCCGTTTTTACACAGTCAAGACGATGAGCATTTTAGAGTCCTTGAAGATCGACCTGGCCGGCCTCGCTGAAGGCGCCACGGCCTTCAGCTTCGACCTTGGCGACGACTATTTCGAGGCCGTCGGCGGCGAAGAGGTGAAGGGCGGGGCGGTCCGCCTTGAGCTTACGGCCTCCCGTTCGGGCGCGATGGTCCGCTTGGGCTTCCACACGGAAGGCACGGTCGTCGTGCCTTGCGACATCTGCCTTGACGACATGGAGCAGGCCGTCTGCGCCGACAACACGCTAACGGCCCGCATCGGAGAAGAATATTCAGAAGACGACGACCTCATAACCGTCGGCAAGGACGACCCCTTGCTCGACGTCTCATGGTTTGTTTACGAGTCCATAGCCCTCAGCTTGCCCGTCAGGCACGTGCATGCACCTGGAAAATGCAACCCTGCCATGATAAAAGTCCTTGAGGAACACTCTGCCGCCCGAAGCGGCGAGGGGGACGCCGAAGAAACAGTGGACTCGCGTTGGAGCGAATTGGAAAAATTAAAAACAACATTAAAAGATTAAAAGAAAATGGCACATCCTAAAAGAAGACAGTC
>CALUGU010000110.1 GCA_944320255.1 uncultured Prevotella sp.
GGATGACTGGACTCGAACCAGCGACCTCACGCCCCCCAGACGCGTGCGCTAACCAACTGCGCTACATCCCGTTCCGTAAGCGAGTGCAAAAGTACATACTTATTACGAAACAGCCAAACTTTTGGCCGTATTTTTCGCTTAAAAGCGTTAATATTTCTTTTTTCGGCGTGGATGCGCGGTAGTGTGCGGCCCGTGACTGTTGTTGATGGGGTGCAGGGTGGGGCGGGGCGGCTGTTCGCAAAAGGGACAATCCGGAGGCGTCCGTGGTAAAAATCCGTGACAAAAGTTTTTTGTGAAACAGCAAACTCGGCGTTTTTATATGTTAAATAACATCGCGCCGCAGTGCTTTTGTTTAACATAAATAAACGTGCTGACGCCTTAACCGGGGCTGAAATGTGCTTTTTGGGGTTGCCGTAAGCCGTCCGGCGCATTGTAAAAGGCCGTGATCTGCCGTGCAAAATACCGTGATTTGACTTGCCGTATGGCGTTTTCCGCAGTCTTATCGGCGTTTTTTAATTCAATAATCCGTGGCTGTACGCCTAACGGCTTGACGCCCAGCGTGTTATGTCTGACGCTTGAAAACGGCCGTTTTTTCTCGTTTTTGGCTGACTGTTTTCCGCCGCAGGCCGTTACGGGGGCTTGACCGTTTAATGCACGCCACGCCCTCCTTACCCGCAAAAAGAACAAGTTGTAAGGCGTGTCCGAAGGGCTTTGCGCCGCTACGTAGTTGAACAGCGCGCCATCGTAACTAAGGTATTCGTTCACCTTGTTCTGGCGCATACGCGAGAACTGGCTCGTCACCTGAAGCTCGAACCTTCCGAACGTGTGTGTCAGGTTCGCGTTGCCCGTGAAGCGTTCAAGTCCCTGGTTGTAGAGTATGCCTTCCTGCTTGTTGTAGGCCAGTGAGGCGTAGAACTTGGTGCGGTCGTTGCCGCCGGAGACGCCCACCTGGTAGTTCTGGTGCGATCCCGTGCGGGTCAGTTCGTCAAACCAGTCGGTCCAGCCCGTCGCCGGTTTGGCGGCGTAGGTGTCGATGTTGGCGTCGGCGAAGGCCGCCGCGTCCTCGGCGGACATCCCGCCTTGGTAAATAGCATAGTTCTCAATACCCTTGTAAAGGAGCGCACGGCGGTCGTCGCCGCTGAGCGACGGACGGTAGTTTACGGCCATGTTGGAGAAGCCCCAGTCGCTGCGGAACGACACGTTTGTCCTGCCCGCCTGGCCGCTTTTTGTCGTTATGACTATCACGCCGTTGGCTGCGCGCGAACCGTAGAGCGACGCTGCCGCAGCATCTTTTATCACCGTCATCGACTCTATGTCGTTAGTGTTCAGCGAAGAGAGTATGTCCGTGTAGGTGTCGTTGTACGCGTTGCCCAGTTCGCTGACGTTTCCGCTCTGCACGGGCGTGCCGTCAATGACGATGAGCGGGTCGTTGCCGGCGTTTATCGAACTCATTCCGCGTATGCGGATGCTGCTCGTTCCGCCCGGACTGCTTGACGAAGAGGCTACCGTTACGCCGGCTACGCCGCCCGCCAACTTGTCTGAAATCGAGATTACGGGCACGTCTTCGAGCGGTTCGGTGTTAAGGGTCTGGGCCGAACCAGTGAACGACGCCTTCTTGAAGTTACCGTAACCGGTGACAATTACTTCGTCAAGCTCGTTCTGCTCCTCGCTCATCCTCACCTGCATACCGTTGTGTGCGGCGAGCGTTACGCTTTCGTATCCGATGTAGGACACTTTTACATACTTCGCGTCGGGCGGCAGCGTGATGCTGAATGCGGCGTCGGTGACGGTGCCCACGTTGCTGCCTACGACTGTCACCGTTGCGCCTATTACAGGCGTACCGTCGTCTTCGGCAACCACCGTGCCTCGTACCCGCGTCTGTGCCATTGCTGCGCTAAATACGAATGCGCAGAGTGACAAAATGAAAAACAATCTTTTACGCATAATACATTGTGTTAATAATTGATAGTTTATACTTACATTTTGATGCAATGTTTGTTATGTTGCGCAAAAGTAGTATATTGTTGCTAAATGTGTACTTTAGGGACGGTGATTTTTCACAGAAAGTTAGATTTATTGACATAAATCAATAAATTTGTTACTATTTATCGGTTTTATATTATTGTTTAACGTTCTGTTAGCCTGTAATCAATCAATTTGTAAGACGCGCGTCGGGGTGTCAGCCTTTTTAGCGTATTAGATGTGTTCAGGTGGACGATGGTATGCTGAAAAATGTCACTAAAGTACACATTTAGTGACGCTTTACGATTTGTGAAAAATGAAAAGGCGGCTGACGAAGCCGCCTTTTAACGAAAAAGCCGACACATCCCAAGGCGGGACATGCCGGCGCGCTGAAGCCCAGTTTCACAACCGAGTTATTTTACTTGTACCACAAGATACTTGCTTGTGCTCCAGAATATCTGCGGGTTGGTGATGTGCAGCACATACTGTTTTTGCGCGTCGCGTTCCAGCTTGTAGCTGCTCGACGGGTGCATCGTCAGCAGTTTTGCAGACTTGGAGTAGAGTTTCAGTGCCTTGAGGGAGCGTATGTCCACCTTGGTGAAGTAGCTCTTGTTGAAGTTTGACTGCAACACCTTGCCGCCTACGAGGATGTTCTGCTCCTTCAGCTCCTTTTTCGTGCCGAAGACATACCACGCCGTGTTGAGCTGCTTGTCCTGTGCGTTGATGGTGTTGGCCTTCTTCGCGTTGTCGTCTTGCAGGGTGTTGACGTTCTTGTTGAGCGTCGTCACGGTGCGGTCTAGCTCCTCTATGTGTATGTCCTTGGCTTCGAGCTGGGCGTAGAGGTCTTTTATCTGGTGGTCCTTCTCTTCGAGTTGCTTTGTCAGGTTCTCGATGGTCTTCTGCAATTCGGCGCTTTTCACCGAGCCGTTCTTCACCTGCTGGCGCAGCTTGGCTATGAGTTCGCGGTTCTCGGCCATGCGCTGCTGTATGAATTGCATGTTTTCGCGTATGCGCTGTGCCTTGCTTGCGCCCTCGCCGTCTTTGGCAACGCTGACGCGCTTCTCGGCTTCGTTGATCTGGCGGAAGCCTTCCTCAACCTCGTTGAGCAGCCCCATCATGTCGTTGATTTCGTTGTCTTTCTGCTCTATTATCCTTTGCAGGGAGTCGCGTTGTGCCGTCTGCGCGGTGTCGGCGGTCTTGTTCCCGTCATTACAAGCGACCAAAGTCAGCAGACAAGCCGCTATAAACAATACTTTCTTCATAATTATTCGGTTTTAATATTAATTCTTTTTGTGGAGTGGAAACGACGTCTTGCCGTCCACGTTTTCCTTACCTTTTAATTTTTAATTGTTAATTTTTCATTCTTCTTGGCGTCCGCGCCCTCCACCACGAGCACGAATTCGCCCCGCGGCTCGGTCTCCTTGAAGTGGGCTATCACCTCGTCGAGCGTGCCCCGCACGCTTTCCTCGTGTATCTTGGATATTTCCCGGCAGGCGCTCACGCGGCGTTCGCCGCCGAAGTATTCGGCGAACTGTTGCAGCGTCTTCACCACCCGGTAGGGCGACTCGTAAAAAACCATTGTGCGCGTCTCCCCGCGCAGCTGTTCGAGCCGTGTGGCGCGCCCCTTCTTCTGGGGCAGGAAGCCCTCGAAGCAGAACCTGTCGCAGGGCAGGCCCGACGACACCAGGGCCGGCACGAAGGCCGTGGCTCCGGGCAGGCACTGCACTGTGACGCCCGCCGCGACCGCCTCGCGCACGAGGAAGAAGCCTGGGTCGCTGATGCCGGGCGTGCCCGCGTCGCTTATCAAGGCCACCGTGGCTCCCGCCTTCAGCTGCTCCACTACGGCCGCCGACGTGCCGTGCTCGTTGAACTTATGGTGCGACATCAGGCGGTTCTTTATGTCGAAATGCTTCAGCAGGACACCCGACGTGCGCGTGTCTTCAGCCAAAACCAGGTCGGCTTCCTTCAATATCCTTACCGCCCTTAGCGTCATGTCTTCCAAATTGCCTACCGGCGTAGGCACAACGTAGAGTAAACCCATAGTCTGCCACAGATGTAATGCTGGCGGGCCGAGGGCAAGCGGGCTTGCAATAGTCCGTCAGCGGCTTATGTTATGCAAATATAACCATTTAATCTACTATGGCAAAAAAATGGCGTATTTCTTTGCAATTTTTAAAACGTATTTGTAAATTTGTGGCGCAATGTACAACAATATGTCAGGCGAGGCACACCGCCCAGGGAGAATAGAAGTAGTGTGCGGCTCGATGTTTTCGGGCAAGACGGAGGAACTGATAAGGCGGATGAAGCGCGCCGAATTCGCCCGTCAGAAGGTGGAAATCTACAAGCCGGCGATCGACACGCGCTATTCCGAAATCGACGTGGTGAGCCACGACCGCCACTCGATACCCTGCACGCCCGTAGACACGTCGTCATCGATACTCCTGCTGTCGGCAGACATCGAGGTGGTGGGCATCGACGAGGCGCAGTTCTTCGACCAAGGACTGGTGGCCGTCTGCAACGAGCTGGCCAACAGGGGCGTCCGCGTGATAGTGGCTGGGCTTGACATGGATTACAAAGGCGTGCCCTTCGGCCCCATACCGGCGCTGTGCGCCATAGCCGACGAAGTGACCAAGGTGCACGCCATCTGCGTCAGGTGCGGCGCGCTGGCGTATGTCAGCCACAGGCTCGTGCCCGGCGGCAAGCGCGTGATGCTCGGCGAGCAGAGCGAATACGAGCCGCTGTGCCGCGAGTGCTACCGCAAGGCGGTGGAGGAGGAGGCCGGCCAAGGGTGAGCCAGCCGCCGGCCGGAATGCAAGATGTGGCTTCTTGCATTGCAAAAGGCCGTCTTTCGCCGTGCAAAAGGTGCCCTTTTACAAACCAAAAGGGCACATCTTGCACAGCTGGCCGTAATCCGTTGGTTTACAGTCTGTTACAAGCAAAGGCGTAAATGGGAATAAATAACCGTAAATATGATGTTCGCAAAGAGCCAATCATTCCATGTAGAGACGTAAAATATAGCGTCTCCGCAATTCTGTTGGACTGGAACATTCATTCAATACGACGTCGAAGACGGATGTCCGCTACGCTGAAATTAAAAAATTAACAAGTAAAAATTAAACCACGTTGCTTTATCAATCGCAAAATCACGGCGTCGAAGACGTCGAACGATGCTTAACCGCTGGTGGAGTGAGCGTAGCGAACGCAACCTGCGGTGTCCGTGTCACACCCCACCGGGCCTCGAAGAGGTCCAACAGCCGCTTATTGTTCGCCCTCTTCGAGGACGATGTTTATAGTTGCTTATTACCGCAGGTTACGCTTCGCTCCACCAGCGGTTAAGCATCGTTCACCCCCTTCGGGGACGGGTTGCGCTTTGTTCCCATCCAACCAAACTGCGGATGAACCCAAAATTTTGCGTCTCCGCATGGAATGATTGACAAATTGTGGAAAATCACCGTAAGACCGTAAAACCTCATAACCGTACAACCGTATAACCGTAAGACAATGATAACCGAGGAGAAAATAACATTCGACAAGTTCGTCCGCTGGGCCTTGACAGGCCTTGTGGTGATAGCCGTGCTCTCGCTTGTCAACTACCTTGGCAGCGTGCTGCTGCCGTTCTTCGTGGCTTGGCTCCTGGCCTACCTTGTTTATCCCATAGTCAAGTTCGTGCAATACCGCCTCCGCGTGCCCACGCGCGTACTTTCTATAATAGTGTCGCTCGTGTTCCTCGCGGCCGTCATCGGCGGCATATTCTACCTCATCATACCGCCGATGATTGAACAGTTCGACAAGTTCTGCAACGTGCTGTCCGACTATCTGCACGAAAAGACCCACATAGCCAACTTCCCCATAGCCATACAGCAGTGGATCAACGAGAACAAGGACGGCATCCTCGACTTCTTCAAGCAGGAAGACGTGGCCGAGGCCGTAAGGAACGCCATGCCCAAGGTGTTCTCGTTCATAGGCCAGACGGCCAGCGTGCTCATCAGCGTCGTGGCGTCGCTCATCACCCTGCTCTACCTCTTTTTCATACTCCTCGACTATGAAAAACTGGCCTCCGGCTTCATCAAGATGTTCCCCAAGAAGAACCGCCCCTTCTGGACCGAACTGATAGGCGACGTGGAGCGCGAGATGAACAACTACATCCGCGGCCAAAGCCTCGTGGCCCTCTGCATCGGCATACTCTTCTGCATCGGTTTCACCATCATCGACTTCCCCATGGCCATAGGCCTCGGCATACTCGTGGGCATACTCAGCCTCATTCCCTACGTCCACGGCCTGGCCTTCATCCCAATGCTCTTCCTCTCGCTGCTAAAAGCCGCCGACACGGGGCAGAACTTCTGGATAATCTTCGCCTCGGCCACGGCGGTGTTCGTGGTGGTGCAGGCCATCACAGACATGGTGCTCACGCCCAAGATAATGGGCAAGGCCATGAGCCTCAACCCAGCCGTCATCCTCCTGTCGCTCTCCGTCTGGGGCGCGCTGCTCGGCTTCATAGGCCTCATCGTGGCCCTGCCGCTCACCACGCTCATCATAGCCTACTACCAGCGTTACGTCACCAAGGAAGGCGTCTCCGGGCCACAGGCCGCAGCCTCCGCCGCGCCCCCTGAAGCCCCGAAAGACCGGCAAACGGCAGAAAAAAGCGAAAAAACAGAAGAATAATTTGGCTGTTTGAGAAAAAAGCCGTACCTTTGCACACGCTTTACAAAACGTAAGGCGTTCGGAGATCCGTTAGCTCAGCTGGTAGAGCACAACACTTTTAATGTTGGGGTCTTGGGTTCGAGCCCCAAACGGATC
>CALUGU010000111.1 GCA_944320255.1 uncultured Prevotella sp.
TCCCATGTGTTCTTGGCTACCGTCCAGACATTCTTCCTTGCTCCGTAGTATCCACGGGTAAGTTTCAGGATTCTTTTCCTTCTTGCTCTTGAAGCAACGTGATTAACTGATCTTGGCATAGTTTTTTCCTTTGATTTTTGTTAGACAATAGATTAACGGAGACGCAGCAAGTCTCTCACCTGCTTCAGGTTGTCATGGTCTACGATGGTAGAACCAAGCAAGTTACGCTTTTGTTTCTTGGTCTTCTTCGTCAGGATGTGACTGTGGTAAGCGTGATGTCTCTTAATCTTACCTGTACCGGTGAAAGCAAATCTTTTCTTTGCACCGGAGTTTGTCTTCTGCTTTGGCATTTTTTTTTTGAATTTAATTGTTGTTATTTATTAGCTGTGGCAACGTATATACCAGGACGTTACGCACATATTGTCTTTCTCTTTATGTTATTTGTCGTTGCCTTCGTTGAGCTTCTTCAGGGCGTCGGCACCGTTCTTGGCGTTGGCGAACAGTCCACCGCCAGCTGGCATCTCTGTTTCTCCGCTTTCAGCCTTGGCTTGCTCGTTCTGTGCCTTGGCCTCGGCCTCTCGGCGTTCGCGGTCCATCTTCTGCTGGCTCTTTTTCGCCACGCCCGCCTTTTTGGGGCTTAAGTAGATGAACATCCTCTTGCCTTCGAGTGCCGGCATCTGCTCTACCTTACCGTATTCCTCAAGGTCGTTGGCAAAACGCAGCAACAGCACTTCACCCTGTTCCTTGAAAAGGATTGAACGGCCACGGAAGAACACGAACGCACGCACCTTGTTTCCGTCTTCGAGAAACTCCTTGGCGTGCTTCAGCTTGAAGTTGTAGTCGTGTTCGTCGGTCTGCGGCCCGAACCTGATTTCCTTAACTTCCTGTTTCACCTGCTTCGCCTTCATCTCCTTGGCGCGTTTCTTCTGTTGGTACAGGAATTTGCTGTAGTCGATGATGCGGCAAACCGGCGGTTGGGCGTTCGGCGAGATCTCCACGAGGTCAACGCCTTCGTTCCTTGCCATTTCCAACGCTTGGCGTGTCGGCATTACTGTAGAGCCGTTATCGCTTACGATGCGGACTTCTTTTACGCGAATTTGTTCATTCACGCGGTAATGTAAAGTGTTTTTGTCGTGCTTCATCAACTATTTTTACGATTGTTTTATGAAAATCGGATGCAAAGTTACCATAAATCAGGCAATTAACAAAACTTTTATTGTATAAATTAAGAATTAAAAATTAAGAATTAAGAAAATATGCCATGCGGACGTATTCACACACAACAGCATATTTTCTTAATTCTTAATTTTTAATTCTTAATTTTTTACTTTTCTATCGCCTTCAACTGCTCGGCCACTTCGTCGTTAATCTTCTTTGCGAAGTCTTCCATGCTCATTGAGCCTTGGTCGCCTTGGCCTTGCTTGCGGACTGCAACCGAACCGTCGGCCTGCTCCTTTTCGCCTACTACAATCATATAAGGTATGCGCTTCATCTCGTTGTCGCGGATCTTGCGGCCAATCTTCTCGTTGCGGTCGTCGATGGTGGCGCGCACGCCCTTGGTGTCGAGATATTTCGCAACTTTTGCGGCATAGTCGTTGTATTTCTCGCTGATGGGCAGTATGGCCACTTGGTTGGGCGTGAGCCACAAGGGGAAGTGTCCCGACGTATGCTCGATGAGCACCGCCGTGAAACGCTCCAGTGAGCCGAATGGCGCACGGTGTATCATCACGGGCGTCTTCTTCGTGTTGTCGTCAGCGGTGTATTCCAGCTTGAAACGCTCCGGCAGGTTGTAGTCTACCTGTATTGTACCCAGCTGCCAACGGCGGCCTATGGCGTCCTTAACCATGAAGTCGAGCTTCGGGCCGTAGAAAGCAGCCTCGCCATATTCTATCTTGGCGTTCAGTCCTTTCTCCTTGCAAGCGTCGATGATGGCCTGTTCCGACTCCGCCCAAACCTCGTCTGAACCGATGTACTTCTCGTGGTCGTTAGGGTCGCGGAGTGAAATCTGTGCCTCGAAGTCTGTGAAGTTGAATATCGAGAACACCGTATGTATGATGTCCATCACGTTGAGGAACTCCGCCTTAACCTGGTCGGGACGGCAGAAGATGTGGGCGTCGTCCTGAGTGAACGAGCGAACGCGCGTCAGTCCGTGCAGCTCGCCGCTCTTCTCGTAGCGGTACACCGTGCCGAACTCTGCTATCCTCAACGGCAGGTCGCGGTAAGAGCGCGGCTTCCAAGCGAACACCTCGCAGTGGTGGGGGCAGTTCATCGGCTTCAGCATATATTCCTCGTCCTCTTCAGGCGTGTGGATGGGTTGGAATGAGTCCTTGCCGTAGTGTGCGTAGTGGCCTGACGTTACGTAGAGGTTCTTGCTGCCGATGTGCGGGGTTATCACCTCGCGGTATCCGTAACGTTTCTGTATGTGGCGGAGCATATCCTGGAGGCGGAGGCGCAGCTCCGTGCCGGCGGGCAGCCAGATGGGCAGACCCTTGCCCACGCGCTCCGAGAACATGAACAGCTCCATCTCCTTGCCAATCTTGCGGTGGTCGCGCTTCTTGGCTTCCTCAAGCATCACGATATACTCGTCGAGCATCTTTTTCTTGGGGAACGTGATGCCGTAGATGCGCGTCATCTGCTCGCGCTTGGCGTCGCCGCGCCAGAATGCGCCTGCCACGCTGGTTATCTTGATGGCCTTGATTGCGCCCGTGCTTACGAGGTGCGGACCCTTGCAGAGGTCGGTGAAGTTACCTTGTGTGTATGTCGTTATTTCGCCGTCGGCCAAATCTAGGTCGATGTGCTCGCATTTGTATTCCTGTCCGTCGGCCTTGAACTCGGCCAGGGCGTCGGCCTTTGATATTTCCTTGCGGACAACCGGCTCGTCTTTCGAGGCCAGTTCCTTCATCTTCGCCTCTATTTTGGGGAAATCACTCTCCTTTATCACGTCGCCTTCCTTGGGCATTACGTCGTAGAAAAAGCCGTTCTCCACAGCCGGGCCGAAGCCGAACTGTATGCCGGGATAAAGCTCTTGCAGAGCCTCGGCCAGCAAGTGTGCCGACGTGTGCCAGAAGGCGTGCTTGCCCTCGTCGTCTTCCCACTTATAGAGAGCTATCCTTGCATCCTCGTTGATGGGGCGGTTCAGCTCCACCGTCTCGCCGTTAACGCCGCAAGCCAGCACGTTGCGTGCCAGCGCCGGCGATATGCTTTCGGCAATCTGTAGTCCCGTCACGCCCTGTTCGTATTCGCGTACCGAGCCGTCGGGAAATGTAATTTTTATCATGACATTTTAGTTTTTAACCTTCTGGCTGCAAAATTACAGTTTTCTTTTGAATTACGGCGCATCAAGATACGTTTTTATCGTAAATAATGTTCGTGGGCGAGAACCTTTTAAAGAGAAACGTTTGGCATAAGACAATGTGTTTAGAATGGAGGGAGGTCGTCTTTTGAACCAAACGGGTCGTCAAATGGAGTGTTCTCGCTTGTTTCATTTTGTACTTGTGTCTCTTGTACAGGATTAACCCGTTCTACCTTCCACGCCCTGAACGAATTGTACCATCGGCCTTGGTATTCCCTTGCGTCAATGTCAAAAGACACCGTTACCTCCTCACCGTTCTGTATGTTGAAAGATGTAATCTTGTCTTCACCAAATACTTCAAAGCAAAGTCTTTTGGGATATTGCTCTTTCGTTTCAATGACATACTGTTGCGCGCTCCATTGAGAGCCTGTCGTATTAGACACGCCACTCTTTTTATCCAATACGGCAATGATTTTTCCGTTTACTTCAAATGACATATTTTTTATTTTTACTTTATTGTCAGTTATCGTTATTATTCAAGAACTATTTTGTCCTTGGGCTTATTCGGCCTGTCGTGCCAAGTTCTCATGTTGTAGCAATTCTCGTCCTTGCAGCATATTGACATCGTGTCCCGGTCAATCTCCAAGTCCATAACGCAACCGTCCACGCCGACGCTTGTCTTTAGCAGTGAGAGGTATAGCGTTCTTGAAATGTCGTTGCCCATACAGTCTACTGTGACATCGTACATTACAGGCCTGAACAAGCCCAACACCACGTCGCTGATTTCGTCCAAATCCCCGACATAGCGTAAGTCGCTTAAATAGGGGAACTTTCCGGCTACGCCGTCCCTGTTTTCAATGCACCAGTTCAGAAATGAAGTTACTATGATGACTACGTTCAGCTCGCGTGCAAGGTTTTTCAGTGCCAAAGCCTGTTTCCTGTAGATGTTGTTTGTGCTGCAACCTTCGTTTAAGTATTGAAGTCCCATTACAAAAATAGCTTTCACCCCATACCGCATAGCTACGTCCCTTATGCTTTTTTGCAGGTTTTCCATCGTCGGCGCCATGTATATTCCGCCTTCCGCGTATGAGCTATTAATATATAAAGGTGAGTCGGATAATTGCTTGATGGCAATTTCTTTCCTACGCTTTTCTTCCTGTGACAATTCTGTGCCGAGCCTTAATTTATGGCAAGACAATTTGGCTGAATTTGCCAACAGCTGTTGGGCAAAAGTATCGTCATTGTTCTCCATGTCGTAAACGGCTACGGGCATTTTGTCCTCCACGGCACATTTATGAATTAAATGCAGGCATAACTCCGTCTTGCCCATCAGTGGTCTGCCGGCGATTGTCACAAACTCACCTAACCGGAAGCCTCCGATAATCCTGTCCAATGGTTTTATTCCCGTGCCGATGATATTGCAGCCACGCCTTTCTTCATTTGCCTGGTTGCCCAGCAACTTGCTTATGTGCAAACATTGTATCATAATCACGTAATCTTATAGTTCTTGAAATCAATCATCCTATAATTTTCAACAAGGACTTCCTGTATATAAGAAAACTAATAAACTCGTTTTTTATTTTAATAAAAATGACAGAAACTACGATTTTTGTCTAATTATAAAATATAGTACAAATCATTTGAATATTTTTTTAGTGTCTTCAGGAACTTTGTTGTTTACAGTGTAAAACATATCACCCTTTTTGAGAATATCATCTACTGCATCTTTTATCTCATCATCATCTATTTCTTCCACTTTCGCTGTTAATCTGCCAATTGTCATTGCGTGAGTTTCAAATAAGGTCATTGTTGATACCGCACCTTTATCTATAACAGTTACTTTATAGGTCATAGGCCAATTATTTTTCTCGACAATATCAATAATTCCTACCCTGCAAATCCATGCGGCAAACAAATATTCCATGTCATCAGGTTCATATTCGACTGTGTTTAATATAGATTTTACCATTTTTACAGCGTTGGCCACTTTGTTGAGGTCTTTAGCTCCGCCAAATAAATTATTAAAGAAACCCATTTCACTTAAAATTTTGTACTACATTTTTATAATAAGCCTCTATGTCATGAGATATTTTCTCCACCATATTTTCTTGGTTCATGAATTCGTCAAAATTCCACTCTAATTGATGGTTGCCAAACACGACGTTTTTGACTTTATATTGGATTGTCACACTACCGAAAGTCTGGCATATAAAGAATACCGTAGAACCACTGGGGCCTGTAACTCCAACCGAAATTGAAGTAGCTGTTTCTTGGATAATCCTGCTTTGAGCATGACCGCTTAGCATATAATCCACTAAGGTTTTGTATTTCTTTCTCATGCCACCTTGTTTTGCCACAGCATTGGCTTGCTTGTTTGAGTCGCTGGCAAATTTAATTACTATGAAAACCACCAATGCTATAATTATTATCCACCACATATTTTTATAATATTTGTTAATATGAATTTATCAGGATATCAATTTTTTCGATTTATTCTAAAGGACATACAAGCTCGTATTTTCCTTCGCCTAATTTGCTAAAGTAGAGTTTATTATAAGGTATGTTGTGTTCTCTTGCAAATAACCAAATTTCTAAATATGGGTCAAATTCGGCTTGCAAAACGCTCCATGTTGTTTCAATCGGATTTCCCAATACAGTTGTTAAGAAAAAAGGTACTTCAGGTCTTGCATAAACAGAAGATTGGTCGAATAAAGCAATAGGTCCATGCAAGTAAATCATTTTTGCCATTAATTTTATATCTTCGGTAGATGTATTAGGATAAGCTGCTGCTAAAAGCCTACAAATGTTATAATATGACACGCTGTCAACCTCTTGTCCTCTGGCCTGTCCATCAATATTAGGTTTTAGAAGTTTCTTGTTTTTTAATATGTTTAATACCGTTGGATTTGTTGTTGTATCACCCCCATTGATGATGTATCCATGCTCTTTGGCATACTGATAAAATTCCTCTTTTGTAATAGATTGGGCTTTACTATTACAACTACTTATCAACAATACTGTTAATACGAAGAACGAATACTTGGCCATACTATATATGGCGGTTGCTGATTTTTTAAGATTGTAATTTTTCATCTTTTGTTCTTTTTGTAGCCATACTACAAAAAGAAGGTGTACGCCAACCTTGATTGCTATTCTGATGTATCGCCAAACACCTATAACTATACAACAAGGAAGCCCACACCTTAGGTGTAAGCATTCACTCTCCTGCTGTGATAGTTATATTCTTCTAATTGGCGATTTTCAGAATACATCAAGCAAGAAGCAAACACTTCTTTTTCTAATATGTCTTGGTTAAACTTTTATTTCATTTGCAATTCATTTTATTGTTAATGCCACAAAAGTACGAATAAAAAGTGATAAACAGAAAAATGTAGCAAAGTTATTGGCAGATAGGCGTTTTAGGAAGATGG
>CALUGU010000112.1 GCA_944320255.1 uncultured Prevotella sp.
CCGTGTCGCCCATCTCCCAGAAGTTGTCGTGCTTGCTGCCGTTGATTATGTGGTCGGCCGGAACGTGCTTCGCCCAGTAGCCCGCGGCTTCGTCGTCGCGCTCAAGGCCTTCGTCCTTCGACCCCTCGAACACGGTGACATACAAGTCTTTAGGGTCTAAGTGGAGCACGTCAACCAAGTATTCCCAGGCGTAGTCGATCGCGCCCTCCTTGAAATAGTCGCCGAAGCTCCAGTTGCCCAGCATCTCGAACATCGTGTGGTGGTAAGTGTCGTGTCCCACTTCCTCAAGGTCGTTGTGCTTTCCGCTCACGCGCAGGCACTTCTGCGAGTCGGCCCGGCGGCGCGGTTCGGGGTCGCGCGTGCCGAGGATTATGTCCTTCCACTGGTTCATTCCCGCGTTGGTGAACATCAGCGTGGGGTCGTCTTTCACCACCATCGGCGCCGAAGGCACTATCTGGTGTCCTTTCGATTCAAAGAACCGTTTGAACGATTCACGGATTTCGTTGGCTGTCATCATTTTCAGTTGTAATGTTTTCTTTAACAGACGGCAAAATTACACAAAATCCGACAAAACGCCAAAACATTGCTCAAAACAATGGCTTTATGTCATCTTCGGCCTCCGCAGCCGCCAAGTTAAGCCACGCGCGGCCGCTTGTTTTTGTATAAATGAAGGGCTGCGAACAGCCCTTCATTAGTAGTTAAAGGAGTTTTTCTCAGTAGTTAAAGTAGTTAAAGTAGTTAACGCTCGTTTCACTCGCTAAGGAGTTAAAGACAATAGCTCTGCCACTTGTAGGGACGCACGGCTCGTGCGTCCGGGTGATGTTAGGAAGTTAAATGGTGTTTTTTTATGAGTTTACGGTGAATGCCTTGTCTGTTTGTGCTTGGTTAACGGTAGTAGAGGCGTTTGTAGATATTCATGTTTTACATAATATTACACCTTTCATGGCATAATCTGTGTCTAATTTGTAACCCGTTGACAATCAACCGCTTGCCAGTTTGTGCCATTTTGCTTTGTAAAAGATGCCTAATTGCACGCTAAAAGGGCACCTTTTGCAGCGCGAAAGGTGCCCTTTGGTATCATGAAAGGCTTGGCGTTATACCCCAAGCTGTTCCATCTCCTTCTTCAAGTACAGGGCTATGCCGCCCCAATCGTCATTGCTTATTCGGCCTGACGGGTGCGGAATGCCGTACACGGGGATGCCGTTCCACAGTCCCTTCATGACCGTTTGCCGTGCCGGGTCGCCGTTTACGATGGTTGGTGTGACTGTCTCCACCAGCTCGAACTTGTATTTTGCATTCAGCGGAGCAAAGCATTCAGACTTTGAGAAGCACACGACGCATTTAGGCTTGAACACGTCCTGTATTACTTCTGCCGTGAAGTCAAGGCATCGGTCGATGGCCTCCGTGCTGCCTTCCTTGGCTTTCAGCGTCTTTATGTCTTTCGAACCGAAGTACACGGCGTTCATGAACACGTAGTTGCCGTCGGTCATCGGCGTCAGGTATCCAGCCCACTTGAACGCCTCATACGGCTTTTTCCACACTTTCCACGCGCTGTTCTCCCTGTTTTCGTAGAAAAACGGATTGCCGTCGAAGAACCTTTCCCTTTTCAGTCCGCAGTATCCCCATTCCTCGTGGCTGTTGAAACCAAGGAACACCACGCCCGGTTGCTTGTCTAACACAGGCTTTGACTGCATCACGCTGCCCGGAAAATTGAGTCTCGGCCCTGCCTCCTCGATGTATTGGCACACCTTGTCAACCCATTGGTTGTAAAGCTCTGTCCTGTTTGTTTCCATGGCTGTAAAATGGTTTTAGTATATAAATTAGGTATTAATAATTTGTGTATGGGTGCTTTCACTTTCCATATATCCATTTACAAAGTTACTAATAAATTGCCTTTCGGCAACTATTTGCGTCGTTAAAAATCGCCGCCGCTCACTTTATTTTGGCCCTGATGCGGCTCAGGCTCACCTGCGTTATGCCGAGGTAGGTGGCTATGCTGCCGAGCGGCAGGCGTTGCAGGTATTCCGGGTTGTCGGCCATGAGGCGGCTGTAGCGTTCCGATGCGTCGGCAAGGAGGAACGAGATTAGGCGGCGTTCGGTGGCGATGAGTTCCGTTTCGGCGAACCTTCGCCCCCAGTTGGCTATGTCGATGTCGTCGAGGAAGAGGCGTTGCAGGTCGGCGTGGCGCAGCCGGTAGAGCACCGAAGGCTCCATCAGCTCCACCGACTCGTAGCCCGGCTGGTTGTTGACGTAGCCGTTCATCGACACGAGGGTGTCGCCCTCCTTGCCTAACCAGAACGTTATGTCATCGCCGTTGGCCGTCGTGTAGGCGCGCGCAATGCCGCGCTTGATGAAGTATATGTCCTTTTCCACCCTGCCCATGCGCAGCACTATGTGCCCCTTGGGCAGCGATATTTCGTCCATAAGCGCAGTGAGCTGCCCAAGTGAGGCGGACGGCAGTGGGTAGGTGCGCGCCAATATTTGCTCTATTTCCATGCTTGTTGGGTTTTGTTTGCAAATTTATTAAAAAGGAACGGACGGCCAAATCGCTTTTTATCAAATGTAAAACGTTTTGTCGGCAGAAGGCCTTACCTTTGCCGCCGTTTACAGAAATAACGTAGAATAAAAGCAAACAAGCAAAATGAATTGGCTCATATTGATTGTGGCGGGACTGTTCGAGACGGGTTTCGCCTTTTGTTTGGGTAAGATGAAGGGTACCGCCGGCATGGAGCACTGGCTGTGGTGCGCGGGTTTCTTGGTTAGTCTTGTCCTTAGCATGGTGCTCCTGGCAAAGGCCGTGCACACCATCCCCATCGGCACGGCCTATCCCGTGTGGACTGGTATAGGAGCCGTTGGCACGGTGGTCGTGGGTATCCTCGTGTTCAAGGAGCCGGCAACGTTTTGGCGGCTGTTCTTCATCGCCACGCTCATAGCGTCGGTCGTTGGGCTTAAGATGGCGCATTGAGGCGCGTGCCGGGACACCTTTTTAAATACACTAAGCTGCGTGCCGCCTGGTTTTTAGCCTTGATAAAGGTTGTTGACTTATACCTAACTGGCGTTAATTTTAATCATCGTGATATACCCTTTCGGGTATAATATAAAATATTTTTATAAATTTTATACCCTAAAAGGTATAATCTTTATGATTGTTTGCTATATTTGTACCCGATAGGGGTTAATTAATGTGATGCCGGTATGGCATCGTCAAGTGTAATTTATGGGAAATGAAGACTTGGCAATAGCCGCTTTCGTAAAGGAGATGCGCAAGAAGCATGGCCTTACGCAGGTAGACCTGGCCGACAAGTCGGGCGTGGGCCTGCGCTTCGTCCGCGAGCTGGAACAGGGCAAGCAGACGCTGCGCATGGACAAAATAAACCAGGTGCTCCGCCTGTTCGGCCGGCAGGTGGGAGCGGTCTCGATAGCAGACGAGTGACGAGGTACAAGCAGACGAGCCACGAGTGACGAGTAAACGAGTTTCGAGAAACAAGCAAGCAAGGAACAAGCATACAAGGGACGAGGAACAAGACACGAGCAAACGAGCGACGAGATATGAGCAAACGAGCGACAATGCGTAACCAAATGAGCGGCGAGGCAAATCTCCTTGTCAGCTTGTCTCTCGTCCCTTGTCTGCTAAAAAAATAAACATGAAACGTGCATTAGTATATCTTTACGATCGCCTTGCGGGCAGGTTGACCGAAGACGAGAACGGCTTTACGTTCGAGTATGATGCTGACTACCTTGCCTCCGGCGACGCCGAGGCCGTCAGCCTGACGCTTCCGCTAAGGGCGGAGGCCTATAGGGACACCGTGCTGTTTCCCTTCTTCGACGGCCTTATACCCGAAGGCTGGCTGCTCGGCATAGCCGAACGCAGCTGGAAAATAAACCAGCGCGACCGTATGTCGCTCCTCCTCGCGTGCTGCAAGGACTGCATCGGGGCGGTAAGCGTGGTGCCTGAAAACCATAACGGCACAACCTAAAACCCACCCCAACATACCTGACACCCACCCCAGCCCTCCCGAAGGGAGGGAGTTTGATTAGTCTTGCAATTTAAAACATTATATAAACAACCTAAAAAACAATGCCAATCACCCTTAAGCATACCAAACTCCCTCCCTTCGGGAGGGTTGGGGTGGGTGTTTAAACAATGCCAATCACCCTTAAGCATACCAAACTCCCTCCCTTCGGGAGGGCTGGGGTGGGTGTTTAAACAACGCCAATCACCCTTAGGCATACTAAGCTCCCTCCCTTCGGGAGGGCTGGGGTGGGTTTCAAAAATGAAGTGCTTATACTGTTATAAAGACCTGAAAGAGGGGCAGACCGACTATCATCCGGCCTGTGCCCGCAAGTTCTTCGGCACGAAAGACGCGCCGAAGCTGCCCTACGTCCGTGCCCAGTTAGGCGACTTGGCGCGCAAGGTTGTCCGCGCGCAGACCACCCTCACGGGCGTGCAGGCAAAGCTCTCGTTAGACATCGACCGCGGGGCGAGGAACGAGGACAGCCGCTTCACCATCGTAGGTCTGTGGGGACGGTTCATCCTGAAGCCGCAAACCAACACGTATCGCGCCCTGCCCGAGCTTGAAGACCTTACCATGCACCTGGCCGAGGCGGCAAAAATCGCCACCGTGCCGCATAGCCTCATACGCTTCAGTGACGGCGAACTGTGCTACATCACGCGGCGCATCGACCGCCAGCCGGGCGGCGGCAAGGTGGCCATGGAGGATATGTGCCAGCTTACCGAACGCCTTACAGAGTATAAATACAAGGGCTCTTACGAGCAAATAGCCAAGGCCATACGCCGTTACTCGTCGGCTCCGCAGCTCGATGTGGTAAACTTCTGGGAGGTTGTGGTGTTCTCCTGGCTTACGGGCAACGCCGATATGCACCTCAAGAACTTCTCGCTCTACAATCCGGGGCACGGCGGTTACACGCTTACACCGGCCTACGATATGCTCTCAACGACGCTCGTCATACCCGAGGACAACGAGGAACTGGCCCTCACCCTTAACGGCAAGAAGCGCAAGCTGCGCCGTTCCGACTTCATCAAGGCCATCACCGCCTCTGGCGTTGACGAGAAAGTGATCGACAACATGGCCCGCAAGTTCGGCAAGGCCCTGCCCAAATGGTTCGAGCTGATCGACCGCTCGTTCCTCCCCAGCGACCTCAGCCGCGCCTACAAGAACCTCATCCTGCGCCGCATAATTATGCTAAGGTGAAGGGTTGAAAAATGTTTACGTCGTTCATTTTTCCATTTTAACTTTTCAATTTCCACTTTTTATGCTATCTTTGCATAAGTAACACGTGCATTATCGAAATCAAGAGATGGGAACATTCGGCTCAATGGAATACCTTTGGCTTTACTTGTAGTCGCTGCCGAAAAACCAAAAGAAGTGGCTGTTGGAAAAGCTGATGGAAGACTTGGCTGTTGAAAAAAAGAGCAACAAAAATAAAGATGCGTTCTGCTAACAGCAAATGCGGGTAAGAAATAAAATTAATCAATGTCCGCAAACGCCAAGTGAAGAAGGTGGATCAAATTTAGGTATATCGCCCTTGTAGGGACATAATTTATTATGTCCGTACGTTTCGTTAGAAACGTATTTCGCTGACATACAGATATTTAAACGCTCTTTCAGAGCGTGCGGACATAATAAATTATGTCCCTACAAGGGCGATATACATAATTGTGGTGCGCCATATATGGAATGATGGGCAATGTGCGGATATTCATTAAAATTATAAGTTATGGCACTGAACACTGACAAGAACTTGAAATTATATTATTCCATCAAGGAAGTGGCCGAGATGATAGGCGTCTCGGAGAGTATGCTGCGCTTCTGGGAGAAGGAGATACCCATGCTGAAGCCTAAGACCACGGGCAACAACGTGCGCCAATACACTGACGCCGACATAGAGAACATCAAGGCCGTGTATAACTTAGTGAAGGTGCGCGGCTTCAAAATCGCCGCCGCCCGCAAGATGCTGCGCGAGAACAAACAGGGCGTTGACGACAACGCCCGCCTGATGGAGAGCCTTATCAAGGTGCGCGACGAGCTGAAAGAGCTGAAAAAACAGCTCGACTACCTGACATAACGCCCCACCGGCAGCCGCATGGCCCCATTCAGTCAGCATCTTGTTGACACATCAAATACCACATGTCTTTTTCCAACTTTCTTTGTCACACTGTCACCGCAGAACTTAACCGACTGTCAATCAGCGACTTATCCCGTGACAGTAAATCATGTTCTCTGTCACACAATGTCACACTCCACCCCACACAAAAGCCCCGATTAACCAAATTTGTGACAACAACGTGACAATAAAACATCAGCCACTGTCACGCCGCAACGCACTCACCTTCAACAAGTTAGCACACGCCGTGACAGTGTGACGGTACTTTTCAAAAATCATTTCACCGTATATCATCTTCCAAGATGCCATCTTTTACAGTGTATAGTCAAAAAGAAATGGTTTGCGAATTACACAAACGGAACTTGAGAGTTAGAAGTGACTCCAACTCTTCCTTATA
>CALUGU010000113.1 GCA_944320255.1 uncultured Prevotella sp.
TTTTTCTTCAGCGCGGCCAAAGATTCTTTCAACGAGGCAATCTTTTCCTCTGAATCGCTTTGCTTTTTACGTTCCAATGCCACTACGGCCTCTGGTGCGTTGGCGACGAATTTCTCGTTTGAAAGTTTTTTCTTTATGCCGGCAAGGAAGCCTTCAAGATGTTTCAGCTGAGCCTCTTGCTTTTCAATCTCCGCCTCAATGTCGATAAGATTGCCAACGGGAACGGCGTATTCATCAGTGCCAACCATAAACTGTACGGTGTCGGCTGATTTACTTTCTATGACATTTATTGCGCTGAGGTTGCCCATCTTGATTGTTATGTCATCGTATGCGGCATATTTGTTTGCGCCAATGGCTTGCAGCTCAAGAGGTTCCTTTTGTGCGAGATTTTTTTGATTTCTCACCGTTCTCACGTTGCCGATGATTTGTTTTACACATTCTATGTCGGCAACGAGCCGTTTGTCTTCATCAGTAGGCACTGGGATTGAAAGTCGGTCGAGCATGATGCTTTCACCGTCTTTGCGGTCGTATATGTGCTGCCAAAGCTCCTCTGTTATGAACGGCATGAACGGGTGGAGCATTTTCAGCAGGTCATTGAAGAAGTTGAGAGTCTTGTCGTAAGTCTCACGGTCGATGGGCGAACCGTAAGCAGGCTTTATCATTTCAAGATACCAACTTGAGAATTCGTCCCAGAACAGGCGGTAAACGTCCATGAGAGCTTCTGATATGCGGTATTTCTTAAACTGTTCGTCAAGTTCCACATTGGTTGTTTTCAGTTTCGCCTCAAACCATTTAACGGCTGTCCTGTTTGCTTCAGGCTGCTCAATGTCGGCCACTTCCCATCCTTTTATCAGGCGGAATGCGTTCCATATCTTGTTGTTGAAGTTGCGCCCTTGTTCGCAAAGCCCCTCGTCAAACAATATGTCGTTGCCGGCCGGGGCTGAAAGCATCATGCCCATGCGCACTCCGTCAGCTCCGAATTTGTCAATAAGTTCGATTGGGTCGGGGCTGTTGCCGAGACTCTTGCTCATCTTGCGTCCGAGCTTGTCGCGCACAATGCCCGTAAAATAGACATTCTTGAACGGCATAGTCCCACGGTATTCATATCCGGCCATAATCATCCTTGCCACCCAGAAGAAAATGATGTCAGGGCCTGTTACAAGGTCGGATGTGGGATAATAATATTTCACTTCCTCATTGTCAGGGTTGTTGATGCCGTCAAACACTGAAATAGGCCAGAGCCATGACGAGAACCAAGTGTCAAGGCAATCGTCGTCTTGTTTTAAGTCGGCAATCGTCAAACTGTCATTGCCGCTTTTTTTCTTTGCCAGCTCAAGTGCCTTCTCTGGCGTTTCTGCAACCACGTAGCCGCCGTTGTCGGGCAGGTAATAAGCCGGTATGCGGTGCCCCCACCATAATTGGCGGCTGATGCACCAGTCTTTGATGTTCTCAAGCCAATGACGGTAAGTGTTTTTGTATTTTGTGGGATAAAACTTTATTTCGTCGTTCATTACCGGCGCAAGGGCGAGGTCGGCGAAGTGTTGCATCTTTAGGAACCACTGCGTAGAGAGTTTCGGCTCTATTGGCACGTTAGTCCTTTCTGAAAAACCTACCTTGTTAGTATAGTCTTCAACCTTTTCCATAAGCCCTGCTTCCTCAAGGTCTTTGGCTATCTGTTTGCGCACGTCCATACGATCCATTCCCACATACAACCCTGCGGCGTCGGCGATTGTGCCGTTGTCGTTGAAGATGTCTATCGTCTCAAGATTGTGCTTTATGCCAAGTGCGTGGTCGTTGATGTCGTGCGCAGGTGTCACTTTCAGGCAGCCTGTACCGAACTCGGTGTCTACATAGCTGTCTTCAATCACGGGTATTTGCCTGTTTACCAATGGCACGATAACGTGCTTTCCTTTGAGCCATGTGTTTTTGGGGTCGTCGGGATTTATGCACATTGCCGTGTCGCCCATAATCGTCTCCGGGCGCGTGGTTGCCACGACAGCGTATTTCCCAGGTTCTTCAACCACCATGTAACGGAGGTAATACAGCTTGCTGTGCTCCTCCTTGTAAATCACTTCCTCGTCGCTAAGTGCGGTCTGGGCCTTGGGATCCCAGTTTACCATGCGCGCCCCGCGGTATATCAGTCCTTTGTCATACAAGTCGCAAAATACTTTGATGACGCCTTTAGAACGCTTTTCGTCCATCGTGAACGCCGTGCGCTTCCAGTCGCAGCTTGCGCCGAGTTTCCTGAGTTGTTTTAATATTATGCCTCCGTGTTCGCGGGTCCAGTCCCATGCGTGGTTTAAGAACTCGTCCCGTGACAAGTCGGTCTTTTTAATTCCTTCCTTTGCTAATTTGTTAACGACTTTGGCTTCCGTCGCTATTGAGGCATGGTCGGTGCCTGGCACCCAACAAGCATTTTTCCCTTCCATCCTCGCACGTCTTACAAGTATGTCCTGGATGGTGTTGTTCAGCATGTGTCCCATGTGTAACACCCCCGTTACGTTTGGTGGGGGAATTACTATTGTATAAGGCTCGCGCCCGTCCGGTTTACTGTCGAATAAATTGTGATCCAACCAATATTGATACCACTTTGACTCAACTTCTCTTGGGTCATACTTACTTGCTAATTCCATTTCGTATGATAATTTTGCTTAATTCAATAAAAAACGATGCAAAAATACAAAATATTCGTGGAAAATATCTACATTTGCATAGTTAAAATGTACATTTATGCATACAAAGGAAGAAAAATTAGAGGCTTTCGGCCGTCTTTTGGACGTGCTTGACACATTGCGCGTTGAATGTCCTTGGGATAGGAAACAGACAAACGAAAGCCTCCGGCCTAACACGATAGAGGAAACGTTTGAACTGTGCGACGCCTTGATTAAGGACGATAAAAAGAATATTTGCAAAGAGTTGGGCGATGTGTTGTTGCACGTTTGTTTTTATTCGCTTATTGGCAGCGAGACGGGTGATTTCGACATTGCGGATGTCTGCAATATGGAAGCTGACAAACTTATTTTCAGGCATCCCCATGTTTACGGCCAGGTTAAGGCCGACACTGCCGCGCAGGTGTGTGAAAACTGGGAGCAGCTGAAGTTAAAGGAAAAGGACGGAAACAAGAGGGTTCTTTCCGGTGTCCCAGACGCGCTGCCTTCGCTCATCAAGGCGTACCGGGTTCAAGACAAGGCCCGCAACGTGGGCTTTGATTGGGAAGACAAGGGCGACGTTTGGCAAAAGGTGCGTGAAGAGTTAGGCGAACTTGAGGCTGAATTGCGAAAAGGCGACAAGGAGAAATCAACAGAAGAACTCGGCGATTTCCTTTTCAGCGTGATTAACGCGGCCCGCTTATACCATCTTAACCCAGACAACGCCTTGGAACATACGAACCAGAAGTTCATACGCCGTTTCAATTATATAGAAGATCATTCCATAAAGTCGGGAAAGAACCTGACAGACATGACATTGGATGAAATGGATAAACTTTGGAATGAAGCAAAATCAACAGAAAGAAACATTGAAAAATAAGGAAGTGATGAAAACATTTAATATCTTGATTTGTTCAGTTTGCTTGCTCGTCTTGGCAGGATGCAACGAAAAGAAAAAGAATGTCCCCGTCATCAGCCTTGCAGCTGACACTACAGTCACCGATTCAACTGTTTACGGCAGGTGCGGCGACGGCACCGCAATGCACACGCTGGAACTTATCACAGACAAGGGTGACACGGTTGTCTACACGTTAGAGGGTGAGGACACTTGCGCCAATGTGCAAGGCGGGCTGTTTGTCGGCGACAGGCTCGCCGTCATCGGGAAGCGCGCGGAAGGCCTCAACGAGGAGATGTTGGCCGAGAAAGTGATCAACTTGACTTCGCTGCTCGGCACGTGGAATAGCCTTGACAAGAATTTTGAAATCATCGAGGGCGGCGCGGTCGTAAGCACGTCGGGCGAGCCTACGCCATACACCGAATGGAAAATACTCAATGGCAAACTTGTGCTTTCGCCAGACACGTTTGACATTTATTCGCTCGGCCCGGATTCTTTATATTTGGAAAACGGCCAAGGCATTTACGGCTACAAGCGTATGCCTAAAAAATCTCACGGCAACAGCAAAGGAGCTAAGAAATAAACCCATATCCTGAAACTATCATGCAGCCTTTTAATGTCCGCATACTCGGATGTGGCAGTGCCTTGCCGACATTGAAACATTTCGCCTCGTCGCAACTTGTGGAATTACGGGGCAAGATGTTTATGGTGGATTGCGGTGAAGGCACACAAATTCAGGTTAGGCGTTCGCGCGTGCATTTCAACAAAATATCGGCCATCTTCATAACCCATCTCCACGGCGACCATTGTTTCGGGTTGATAGGCTTGATTTCAACGTTGGGGATGTTGGGGCGCACGGCCCCGTTGCACATTTACGCCCCTGACGGTTTGGAAGACATATTAGGACGGCAGTTGAAGTTCTTTTGCGAAGGTTTGGATTACCAAGTATATTTCCACGGCGTTGATACGTCCGTCGCCGGCGTCGTCTATGAGGACAAGGGCGTTGTCGTCAGGTCGGTGCCGTTGAACCATCGCATCGCCTGTTGCGGGTATGTTTTTTGTGAAAAGCCCACTTTGCCGCATATCCGCAGGGACATGATTGATTATTACGGCATACCCGAATGTTACAGGAACAACATTAAGAACGGTGACGATTGGACTACGCCAGAAGGCGAGGTGATACCCAACTGCCGGCTTACCGAACCCGCCGACCCGCCGCGTTCATACGCATATTGTTCGGATACGAAATATATGCCAGGCCTTTACAAGCACTTGGTGAACGTCGATATGCTTTACCATGAAGCCACATATTGCAGCGACAATGGCGACAGGGCTGAAAAGTATTACCATAGCACGGCCAGGCAGGCGGCCACGGTAGCGCGTGACGCCAATGTGAAAAAACTCATTTTAGGCCATTTCTCCGCGCGTTACAATGATGAGACAACATTGCTTGAAGAAGCGCGCGCGGTCTTTCCAAACACCTTTTTAGCCAATGAAATGGCTGTTTTTAACGTTTAAAATGTAAAAAAACAACCATAAGTTTTGCTTTAATGTAAAAAAAGTGTATCTTTGCCGGTAAAAGATGATCTTTATGGCGAAGAATTTACTTGTTATATTGGCATTTGTTGTTTGCGGCTTGTGCAGTGTTCCTGCGTCAAGCCATGCAACTCCTGCGATGGGCGTTATCGATACCGAGTACCAGGAAGTGTCGGTGACGGTCAGTTCGTCCACCGTCCATGTCACCGGGGCTAACGGCCAGATGCTTTATGTCTATAACGTGGCCGGCGTGCGCGTTATGAGCATACGTATCGACGGGCAGGACAGGCGTTATGAATTAAACCTTCCTAAGGGTTGTTATATAGTGAAAGTTGGTAAAACGTTCGTAAGGAAAGTGTTTATTAAGTAAATATCTTCCTCTATTTTGTCAAAGGTCATTTTCTTTTTCTTTGTGGTTGCATTGTCACTTTCTTCGTGCCATGAGAAAGTTGACAATCTTAACGACGGGCTTACTTTGGATGCTTTTTCAAAGTTGAGCAAAGAAAAATACAAACTTAATTCGCGTAAAATCCGTGCTAACATCGCCCGCTTGTCTGACGATGACGGATTGTCCGTGTCCATCGACAGGAATGTCCGCAAATATTATTCAGGCGGCAATCCCTTTATCTGGATCAACCGGCTGGGCGTGTACGGACGTGCGGATTCCCTGTTGGCCGTGCTAAGCAAGGCTGGTTATTACGGCATCGACACGCAAATGTTGCGTGTGCCCCAAATCGAGGAAGACCTCGCCCGCATCCGCTCCCTTGACGTCGGTGAAGGCGGCGACGACGCCTTGAACATGGTGATGGCACGCTTGGAATATAACTTGACGAGGGCTTATTTCAGGTATGCGGTAGGTATGCGTTACGGCTTCGTCAATCCCGACTATGTTTACAACCGTTTTGAGAAATACGCGGTTGATTCCCTTACGACACGCTACCGCCAGTTGTCCGACCTTAGGATTGAACGCCCCGACACATTGTTTTATAAAGACCTTGTGAACAAGGCGTTTAACGACAGCGTAAGCCAGTACCTGTCTGCGGTCAACGCGAAAGGCGAACTCTACGGCCTGCTTATCGACCGCCTTAATTCGGGTAAGATTTCTGCGCGCGAACGGCAGAAGACCCTGTGGAACATCGAGCGTTGCAGATGGCGTCTTAAAATGCTGGGCGGCAACGCCGCCTTTGATAAGTACGTAGAGGTGAACGTGCCTTCGTTCACGTTGCGCGCCCACGACAAAGATGGGGTGTTGTCGATGCGCGTGGCGTGCGGCACCACTGACACCAAGACCCCGCTTTTATCGAGCCATATCACCAGGATGGATGTCAATCCGCAATGGATTTTGCCTAAGAGCATCGCAAAGGGCATAGTCGGCAGTCTCGGTTATATGCACAGGATGGGTATG
>CALUGU010000114.1 GCA_944320255.1 uncultured Prevotella sp.
CTGAAGAAGGAGGGGCTGCGCTACGTCTTCTACCAGGACATCTACCGCGCCTCGGACAACAAGCTGTGCTTCAAGGGCGTGATAGAATTGGTGTGCCTGGTCAACGGCAAACTGGGCCACAGCAGGGAGTACGACGAGGCCTTCGGACAATGGATTAAAGATTAAACACCCACCTCAACCCTCCCAAAGGAGGGGGCTTGATATGCTCTGTGGGTTTCGCAAGGGCGTATTCGGCTAATTAGGCCCATTGGGCTTATTATGCCTAATTATCTTAACCACGACTTATTATGTACTTTAATTACTTGGATTACTGACGTAATGTCTGAAAACGAGACCCTGAACATCCTCACGCTGGCGGCGGCGATGCACTTCACGCCTGACACGGCGGTGCAGCTCTACCGCGCGGCGGGCAGCGCCACGGCGGTGATGGACAACCGGCGCAACCTGCGCGACATAATGCCCGACTGCCCGCAGAAGGCCATCGACACGCTCGCCGACACCGGCGAGGCGCGGCGCAGGGCGGAGTGCGAGATGGAGGCCAACGCGCGCTGCGGCGTGCAGACGCTCTGCCTCGGCGACGGCGACTACCCGCAACGGCTCAAGGACTGCCCCGACGCCCCGCTCGTGCTGTTCTTCAAGGGCACGGCGCGGCTCAACCGCAGCCGCGTCATCAACATCGTGGGCACGCGCCGGTGCACCGCCTACGGGCAAGACTGCGTGCGCTCGTTCACCAAGAGGCTGGCCGAGCTGTGCCCTGACGCGCTCATCGTCAGCGGCCTGGCTTACGGCATAGACATATGCGCGCACCGCGAGGCCCTGGCTTGCGGCCTTGACACCGTGGCCGTGCTGGCCCACGGGCTTGACTACCTCTACCCTCCCCGCCACAAGGACACGGCGCAGCTGATGCTGGAGCAGGGCGGACTGCTGACCGAACACTTCACGCGCACCAACGCCGACAAGCTGAACTTCCTGCGCCGCAACCGCATCGTGGCGGGCGTGGCGGACGCCACGGTGGTGGCGGAGAGCGCCGGTCACGGCGGCGCGCTCGTCACGGCGCGCATAGCCACGAGCTACGGGCGCGACGTATTCGCCTTCCCCGGACGCGTGGGCGACGAGCGTTCGGAGGGCTGCAACAACCTGATACGCGACAACAAGGCGGCCCTGATAACGTCGGCCGACGACCTCGTGAAAGCCATGGGATGGCAGGACGACGCCAAGATGGAGCAGGCGCGCCGGCAGGGAATTGAGCGCACGCTCTTCCCCGAACTGACGGACGCCGAGCAGGCCGTGGCCGCCTTGCTCGAAAAGGACAACGACCAGCAAATCAACACGCTCACGGCGCACACGGGACTGCCCGTGGGCGAACTGACCGCCCTGATGTTCTCGCTCGAAATGAAGGGCGTTGTCAGGCTGATGGCAGGGGGAGTGTATCATTTGATAAGAAGTTAAAGAAGTTATAGAAGTTAAAGAAGTTATAGCCATTTGCTTTGCAAAAAAATGATTGATAATAACGTTATTTCCAACAAAGCATACGGCTTTAACTTCTATAACTTCTTTTAATTCTCTAAATTCTAAAACAACAGGAATATGAACATAGGCAACATACAATTCGGCCAAAGGCCGCTGTTCCTCGCGCCGATGGAAGACGTGACAGACATCGGCTTCCGCAGGCTGTGCAAGCGGTTCGGCGCGGCGATGGTTTACACGGAGTTCGTCAGCGCGGAAGCGTTGGTGAGGGCCGTCAAGAGCACCGTCAGCAAGCTGACGATAAGCGACGACGAGCGGCCCGTGGGCATCCAGATTTACGGCCGCGACGCCGAGTCGATGGCGGAAGCGGCTAAGATTGTGGAGCAGGCCGGCCCCGACCTGATAGACCTGAACTTCGGGTGCCCCGTGAAAAAGGTGGCCGGCAAGGGCGCCGGGGCGGGCATGCTGCGCGACGTGCCGCTGATGCTGAAGATTACGCGCGCCGTGGTTGACGCCGTGAAAGTGCCCGTGACGGTGAAGACGAGGTTAGGATGGGACGCCCAGAACCTCATCATCGAAGACCTGGCCGAGCAGCTGCAAGACTGCGGAATACAGGCTCTCACGATACACGGACGCACCCGTGCGCAGATGTACACGGGCGAGGCCGACTGGACGCTGATAGGCCGCGTGAAGCAGAACCCGCGCATACGCATACCGATAATCGGCAACGGCGACATCACCACGCCGGAAGAGGCGCGGCTGGCCTTCGAGCGTTACGGCGTTGACGCCGTGATGGTGGGGCGCGCGACGTTCGGACATCCGTGGATATTCAAGGAAATGCGCGACCACCTCGACGGCCTCGCGCCCGACCCTACGCTGACGCTCGACCGCAAAATCGACCTGCTTGAGGAGCAGCTTCGCATCAACGTGGAGCGCATCGACGAGTACCGCGGCATACTGCACACGCGCCGCCACCTCGCCGCAACGCCCATCTTCAAGGGCATACCGAACTTCCGCCAGACGCGCATCGCCATGCTCCGCGCCGAGACCGTTGACGAGCTGACGGCCATCCTGGAGCAATGCAGGGAAATGCTGAGAGTGAAGAATTAAGAGTTAAGAATTAAGAAAATATGCTTTGAATACTGCAACTCGGCATTTTTCTTAATTCTTAACTCTTAATTCTTAATTTCTCAAGGCATTTTTTCTTAATTCTTAACTTTTAATTCTTAATTCTTCAAAGATGAACGATTACCAATCACGCACGCGCCTGCTGGTAGGCGACGAGGCAGCCGGACGGCTTTCACGCACACGGGTGATAGTGTTCGGCGTGGGCGGCGTGGGCAGCTGGTGCGTGGAAGGCCTCGTGCGCTCCGGCGTCAGGCACGTAACGATAGTAGACCCAGACAGCGTTTGCCCGTCGAACGTCAACCGGCAGCTCATGGCCACGGCGCGCACCGTAGGCCGGGTGAAGGTTGACGCCCTGAAAGAACACCTCCTGGAAATCTGCCCGGAGGCTGAAATAGAGGCGCGCCACGAGGCTTTCTGCGCCGCCACGGCGGGCACGTTCAGCCTCGACAAGTACGATTTCGTCATCGACGCAATCGACAGCCTGCAAGACAAAATGCTGCTCATACGCACGGCGTGCGAGTCGAAGGCGAGGCTGTTCTCGTCGATGGGGGCGGCGCGCAAGCTCGACCCTACGCGCGTCAGCGTAGCCGAGTTCTGGAAAGTGAAGGGCTGTCCGCTGGCCCGTTCGCTCCGCCAGGGCTTCAAGCGGTCGGGACTGATGCCGCGTAAGAAGTTCAAGTGCGTCTACAGCGACGAACTTCTCGACAACGCCGGCACGCCGCAAGAGCCGCGGGCCAACGGCTCCATGGTGCACATCACTGCCGTGTTCGGCTTCACTCTGGCCGGATTGGTGGTGGAGGAAGTGGTCTCAAACAAAGAATAAATTAGTAGTTAAAGACTCTAACCACTCACAATAATTAATCAAAACAATGAAAACACAGGGTTACAAGACAAAGGAATTCGGCGTGCCCACAAAGCGGTACTGCCAGACGATGCAGCTGAAAGACGACGCGGAGCTTATCCGCAAGTACCGCGAAGCTCACGACAAGGAGCATTTCTGGGACGAAATCAGGCAGGGCATCAAGGCCGTGGGCATACTCGAAATGGAGATTTACATCCTCGGCAACAGGCTGTTCATGATTGTTGACGCGCCTCTCGACTTCGACTGGGACGAGGCCATGGCGCGCCTCGCCACGCTGCCGCGCCAGCAGGAATGGGAGGATTACGTGGCGTCGTTCCAAGACTGCGCCGCCGGGGCGACGTCTGACGAGAAGTGGCAGATGACGGAACGGATGTTCAACCTTTAATATTAAATTAAGAGTTAAGAGTTAAGAATTAAGAAAAACGCCTTTGCTGAATTAAGAATTAAAAGTTAAGAGTTAAGAAAATATGTCTTGTTGGTGTCAGCCAAGCATATTTCCTTAACTCTTAACTTTTAACTCTTAATTTTCCAAGCATATTTTCTTAACTCTTAATTCTTAACTCTTAACTTGCCAAGCATATTTTCTTAACTCTTAATTCTTAACTTTTAATTCAACCATAAGAAAGGGCAGCCCGCATTCGGGCTGCCCTTTCTTATGGTTAGAAGTTCTCACGGTCGAGACTGTCGTTGAAGTCGCGCGGCTCCTTCGGGGCCAGCGGGTCGTGGTAGTCCTCGCGTGCGGGACGGTGTTCGAAGCGGCGCTGCTCCCTCGGCTGGCGTTCAGGGCGCGGGCGACGCTCGCCGCGCGGACGGCGTTCACGCTCGATGTAGCCCTCCGGTTTCGGTATGAGCACACGGTGAGAGAGCTTGTACTTGCCCGTCTTCGGGTCGATTTCCATCAACTTCACGTTGATCTTGTCGCCCTCGTGCAGGCCGGCCTCCTCAACGGTTTCGAGGCGTTTCCAGTCGATTTCCGAGATGTGGAGCAGTCCGTCCTTGCCCGGCAGTATCTCTACGAAGCAGCCGTAAGGCATGATAGAGCGTATCGTGCCCTCGTAAACCTCGCCCACTTCGGGTATTGCGACGATGGCCTTGATCTTGGCGATGGCCTTCTGGATGCTATCCTTGTTGGGCGCGCTCACCTGAACCTTGCCTACGCCGTCGATTTCGTCGATGGTGATGGTGGCTCCAGACTCGTCCTGCATCTGCTGGATAATCTTTCCGCCGGGGCCTATCACGGCTCCGATGAACTCCTTAGGTATCTCGAAGGCCTCGATGCGCGGAACTTGCGGCTTCAGCTCGGCGCGCGGCTCGCTGATGGTGTCGGTCAGCTTGCCGAGTATGTACTCGCGGCCGGCCTTGGCCTGCATGAGCGCTTTCTCAAGGATGTCGAAGCTGAGACCGTCGCACTTGATGTCCATCTGCGTGGCGGTGAGGCCGTCTTTCGTTCCGGTAGTCTTGAAGTCCATGTCGCCGAGGTGGTCCTCGTCGCCGAGGATGTCGCTAAGCACGGCGTACTTGTCTTCTCCGGGGTTCTTTATCAAGCCCATGGCGATGCCGCTCACGGGCTTCTTCATCGGCACGCCGGCGTCCATGAGGGCCAATGTTCCTGCGCAGACGGTGGCCATTGACGACGAGCCGTTGCTCTCGAGTATCTGCGATACGAGGCGTACCGTGTAGGGGAATTCCTCGGGAATCTGGCCTTTCAGCGCGCGCCAAGCCAAGTGGCCGTGGCCTATCTCGCGGCGGCCTACGCCGCGCTGCGCCTTGGCTTCGCCCGTGCAGAAGGGCGGGAAGTTGTAGTGCAGCAGGAAACGCTGGTAAGAGCGGTCGAGAACGTCGTCTACGAGCTTCTCGTCGAGCTTCGTTCCGAGTGTGCAGGTGGTGAGGCTCTGCGTCTCGCCGCGCGTGAAGATGGAGCTTCCGTGGGGCATGGGCAGGGGTGACACCTCGCACCAGATGGGGCGAATCTCGTCGGTCTTGCGGCCGTCGAGACGCTTGCCCTCGTCGAGGATGCAGCGGCGCATGGCGTCGCGCATCACGTCGTGGTAGTAGCGGTCTACGAGAGCGTACTTCTCCTCAAGCTCCTCTTCGCTGAGGTCGGTGTGAGCCGAGGCGTAAGCCTCCTCGAAGTCGGCCTTTATCTTGTCGAAAGCTTCTTCGCGGGCCTTCTTGTCGTGGTCGCCGGCCTCGGCTATTGCGTAGCACTTGTCGTAGGTTTCCTTGCGCAGCTGTTCGCGCAGCTCCTCGTCGTTCACTTCGTGGCAGTACTCGCGCTTCACGTCGGTGCCCAGCTCCTTCATCAGCTCTTCCTGGAGCACGCACATCGGGCGGATGGCCTCCTGGGCGGTCTTGAGGGCCTGGAGCAGGTCTTGCTCAGACACTTCCTTCATCTCGCCTTCTACCATCATGATGTTGTCCTTAGACGCTCCCACCATGATGTCCATGTCGGCTTCCTTCATCTGCTCGAACGTCGGGTCAACGACGTACTCGCCGCCTACGCGTGCCACGCGCACTTCTGATATCGGGCACTCGAACGGTATGTCAGAGCATGCCAGGGCGCAAGAGGCCGCGAAGCCTGCCAGGGCGTCGGGCTGGTCAACGCCGTCGGCGGAGAAAAGGATGATGTTTACATAAACCTCGGCGTGGAAGTCTGCCGGGAATAACGGGCGCAAGGCGCGGTCTACAAGACGGCAAGTCAGGATCTCGTTGTCGCTTGCCTTGCCTTCGCGCTTCGTGAAGCCGCCGGGGAAACGGCCCGCTGCGGCGTATTGTTCTCTGTACTCAACCTGCAAAGGCATGAAATCTGTTCCGGGAACTGCATCTTTTGCGGCACAAACGGTGGCGAGCAATACGGTGTTGCCCATACGGAGGACACAAGAGCCGTCAGCCTGTTTTGCCACTTTCCCGGTTTCAATGCTGATGGT
>CALUGU010000115.1 GCA_944320255.1 uncultured Prevotella sp.
AGCATCGGCAGCAGCGACGAGTAGAAGCGGATGCTGTCTTCAACCAAGAGAATCATCTGCACGCCGGCCTCGGCGATGTCGTGCTCGATGTTCATCTTGTCCTCGATGAGCTTGATGATCGACATGATGAGGTTGGTGTTGCCGAGCCAGCAGAACACGTAGTCGAAAATCGAGAGGTCTTCATTCTCCATGCGGCGCGTGATGCCGTGCGAGAAGGGCGTCAACACCACGCACGGAATGTCCGGGAACTTGGCCTTGATGTCGCGCGCCACGGTGAAGGCGTCGTTGTCTGCGTTGCCGGGCATGCATATAACGAGGTCTATGCTGGTAGTGGCGAGCACTTCGGCGGCTTCCTCCGTGGTGCTCACTTGCATGAACGAGGGCGGGTAGCGCATGCCAAGCTCGGTGTATTCCATGAAAATTTTCTCGTCAACACGGCCGTCGTCTTCAAGCATGAAGGCGTCGTAAGGGTTGGCCACGATGAGCACGTTGAAGATGCGCCGCGTCATGAGGTTCATGAACGTGACGTCTTTCAGGTAGAACTTGCTCCACTGCTGGGGGATGTTTTCACTCATATTATAATGTCATTTTCTTGATTTCCGTTCACGGTAGATGCCAAGAAGGTGTAACAGAGGGACGCCCAACCCACAAACACGGCCATAAACAAGAGGAAATTGTCTATCACCGAGACGAGGCCTCCTGGCAGGCCGTAGGCCACGACAACGAACAACAGCCCCTTGGCGTTGTGCGGCAACGGCTCATTGATGTGTGAATAAATCCTGCGGATGTCCATCGTTGTTTTTCCTTTCTTGACTATTAAGATAAGCACATACCATCTGCAAAAATACTAAAAACATCTGTAAAAAACGAAACAAATGGCGTTTTTCCATTTTTATTACAAACAAAAAGGTGGGCGGAAGCCGTTTGCCTGATATTAAAAAAGAAAGGAGTTATCGGGAGTTAACGGGAGTTAGGCTCCCGTACGGTCGTCTGGAGTTAGCGGACGATACCTTTCACGGGTAACGTCCTTTAACTACCTGAACGAGCGTAGCGAGTGATAACTCCCTTTAACTCCTGCTAACTCCTTGTCTCATTGCGTAATCCGCTGTTTATTAATAGTCCGGTGTCTCGGTTATCACGCCGTCGGGCGTCACCTTGAGGTCCATGTTGTAGTTGTCAAGGTCTATGAGGTAGTACTTCTCTCCGTCAGAGGTCTCAACGTATTCGCAGTCGTCTATGCGCTTTCCGGGATACTGCGCGTTGACAGCCTGGAGGATTTCGGCGGGTATGTCGCGCCTCAGGTCGGTGACGGTGCGCAGCCAGTTGCCTGCCTCGTCGAACACTACCTCGACGCTCCTGCCGCCGTAAACCAGCTCAACCTCGTAGCCGCCGCGCTCACGGTCGAAGTCGGATACCCTCGCGCCGGGGAAGTTCGCCTCTACATACTGCCGTATCCCGTCGGGCAGGCTGTTGCCCACGAGACCGTGATGACGGTCGTCGTCATAGTCAGCAAGTTCGCGGAACAGAGTGCCGTTCACGTCGAAATACAGGTCGTAATCGGGCTGTCCGGCCTTCTCCACCTCTATTATATAAATCGTCTCATACGCCGGGCGCTGTATCTCGTCGATGTCGTCAACGCGCCATCCCTCCTGCGCATAGCGCGTTGCGGCGTATCCGTCCTGCACCGCCTGGGGCAGGTTTTGCAGGTTGCGGGCGTGGTCCACCTCGGTCATCATCCACTCGCCGCCCTGCGTGAACCAAGCGTCGTGCTCACGGCCTCCGTCCCTGAACTCCGCCACGAGGTATCCCCCGTCTTCCCTGTCCCAGCTTACGCGGGTGACGCCGGCGTATTTCTGCTCGAAGGCCATTTGCACCGTGTCGGGCACAGGCACGTTGTCGTCATCGTCGTCGTCGCTGCACGAGGCAAAAACAAACACTCCAAGGGCGCACGCCATAGTCCATTTCAAAAGTTCAACAGTCTTCATAATCGTATCGTTTTAATTGTTAATGATTTTCTTCAAGTCCGGAGCGGCGGGCTTGAAGCCCGTCAGCCGCCGTTCTTGATGCAAATGTACGGGGCGATTCTGAAAACAAACTGAAATCTTGTAATTATTTTGCAACAACCGCTACAAAATTGAATTTCCGCGCCTGAACATATCATACAGACATAGGTACATAGCCGCACGCACGCCCTGCGCCGGACTGAAGTTTTGCAACTCACGGCAAACGGCGTTGCGATTTGCCGTGAATTGGCGTGCGAAAAGCCGTTACTTGCACCGCAAATGACGGCTTTTCGCAACGCATTGAGCATCAAGGCGTTACGAAGGTCATAAGAAAGTGTCTTTACAACAGGAGTTAACGGCGGGCCAATGCTGACATTTTACATCCAAAATACAGGTTTACGACACAGATAAACACAATTTAAGCCAATCTGTTTGCTTTTTGTCACAATTATTATTTACCTTTGCAGCCGTGTCACGGCGCGCCGACGGACGCTGCGGCGCAGCCAAACAACATAAACAAAACATAAGCAACCGACAATGGAAAAGAAACTGAAGCCGGCCACGCTCTGCGTGCGCGGAGGCTGGAAACCTAAGAACGGCGAACCCGTGCAGCCGCCGATAGTGCAGAGCACGACGTTCAAATATGACGACAGTGACGAGATGGGGATGCTCTTCGACCTGAAAAAGGAGGGCTACTTCTACACCCGGCTGCAAAACCCTACAAGCGACGCGGTGGCGCAGAAGATTGCCGCCCTCGAAGGAGGAGTGGCCGCCATGCTGACGTCTTCGGGCCAGGCGGCCAACTTCTACGCCGTGTTCAACATCTGCGAGGCGGGCGACCACATCGTGGCCTCTAACGAGATTTACGGCGGCACGTACAACCTCTTCGGCGTGACGATGAAGAAGCTCGGCATCGAATGCACCTTCGTAAACCCCGAAGCGGACGAGGATGAGATACAAAAGGCCTTCCGCCCGAACACGAAAGCCCTGTTCGGCGAGACCATATCGAACCCCGGATGCAAGGTGCTCGACATCGAGAAGTTCGCCCGACTGGCGCATAAGAACGGCGTGCCGCTCATCGTTGACAACACGTTCGCAACGCCGGTGAACTGCCGCCCGTTCGAGTTCGGCTGCGACATAGTAACCCATTCTACAACAAAATACATGGACGGACACGCCACCCAGGTGGGCGGATGCGTCGTTGACAGCGGCAACTTCGACTGGGAAGCGCACGCCGCTAAGTTCCCTGGGTTGACCACTCCCGACGAGAGTTACCACGGACTGACGTACACTAAGGCGTTCGGCAAGATGGCGTACATGACGAAGCTCGTGGCGCAACTGCAACGCGACCTCGGCTCCGTGCCGTCGCCCTTCAACTCGTTCCTGCTCAATTTGGGGTTGGAGACGCTCCACCTGCGCGTGCAACGGCACTGCGAGAACGCGCAGCGCGTGGCCGAGTTCCTGCACGCCGACCCCCATGTGGCGTGGGTTAGATACTGCGGACTGAAGGACGACGAGTATTATGAGCTTGGGAAAAAGTACCTGCCCAACGGTTCTTGCGGCGTGATGTCGCTCGGACTGAAGGGCGACCGCGACACGGCCATCAAGTTCATGGACTCGCTGAAGCTCGTACACATTGCCACGCACGTGGCTGACGCACGCTCGTGCGTGCTCCACCCGGCCAGCCATACGCACCGCCAGCTGAGCGACGAGCAGCTGCGCGAGGCGGGTATCGCCCCCGACCTGATACGCCTCTCGGTGGGCATCGAGGACGCCGGCGACATCATCGACGACCTGAAACAGGCCTTGGCGCAGCTTGACTGACAAGGCGCTACATCACAACAAAACGTCTTATAACTTCGGAATGGCGCGCTCCGCATCTGCGGGGTGCGCCATTCGCCTTTTTTGTATAATAGTGAAATCTTAGGGAGTTAACAGGAGTTAGACGCTTCGCGTCGGAGTTAACCGGAGTTAACGGACAAATGCTAAGTTATGTTATGGGCATACCGTATGACAGCAAAACCTTAAGACCGTATAACCTTAAAATGCTATTGTCAGTTAACTCCGGCGAGTGAAGCGAGCCTCACTCCCGTTAACTCCCGCTAATTCCTATTATATCACAAGAAATGGAGACATACGAAAAAGCCTCGCCGTCCGTTGCGGACAGCGAGGCTTGTGGTGGGCGTTGAGGGAGTCGAACCCCCGACCCTCTGCTTGTAAGGCAGATGCTCTAAACCAACTGAGCTAAACGCCCTTGCTTGTTGAAAGCGAGTGCAAAGGTATTGCATTTATATGAAACTTCCAAATTTTACCGCCACTTTTTTCGTTTTTTCTTGAAAATAATGCGAAAAAGGCCTTTTTACCCGCCCAACAACCCCGTTTCGCCCTATGACAGGCCTCCGCCGTCAGAGGCGGTAAAGCTCGTTGGCGGCGAGCAGGTCAACCTTTTTCTCGGCGAGTATGCGCTCGCAGGTGTCAAGGTCGGTGGGACGGATGACGATGTGGGCCACGTCGCCGCAGGCGAAGGAGTACATATACTCGATGAACACGCCCGCGTCTGACAGGTGCTTAAGCACCACGGCGAGCGCGCCGCTCGTGTTCGGGCAGGTGAAGCCTATCACGTCGCTCACGCGGACGGTGAAGTTGGCGGCCTCAAGGGCGCGCTTCGCCGTCTCTGGGTCTGACACGATGCAGCGCAGGATGCCGAAATCCGAATTGTCGGCTATGCTCATGGCCGAGAGGTTCACGCCCGCGCGGCCGAGCACTTCGGCGGCTTCGGTGAGCTGGCCCGACTTGTTCTCAAGGAACACTGACAGTTGCTTTGCTAACATGGCTTTACGGTTTATATATAAATAGGTGGTTTTACGCGCAACATTACGCATCGGCAAACTTACGAAATTTTGGCGTGAAAACGTACTCTTTTTAAGAAAATCGCCACTTGCCGACCGTTAATTTCCCATAACGCCGCCGCCCGCCACGCAGAGGCGTGGCGCAGAGGCTGTTGCAAGAGACGGCTTTTCGCGTTGTAAAAAGCCGTCTCTTGCAATGCGTTTTACGGTCTTTTACAACGCAAAAAGCCACGTTTTGCAACGCCGGTTATAAGCCACTGGAAATCAAGCGGTTACGCAAGGCGTTGAAAACAAAGGCGCATTATGCCGCCACAAAAGGCTGACGATAGCTAAAAAAGCCTTAAGTAACGAATATTTATCACGCCTGCGTGCGCCCAAATCAATTAAAATTATTAATTTTGCAGCCGTTAATACGTATTATATTTATGGATTTGGATTTGCTCACAGCCATATCTCCGATCGACGGCAGATATAGGTCTAAGACGGCACCGCTTGCCGGTTATTTCTCGGAATACGCTCTCATACGTTACCGCATACGTGTGGAGATTGAATATTTCATAGCCCTGTGCGAGCTGCCTTTGCCGCAGCTGAAGGGCTTCGACCTGTCGCTGGCTCCCCGCCTGCGCGACATTTACATGAAGTTCGACGAAGCCGGGGCGGCGCGCGTGAAGGAAATCGAGGGCGTGACCAACCACGACGTGAAGGCCGTGGAATATTACATCAAGGAACAGTTCGACGCCATCGGCGGGCTTGAGGAATACAAGGAGTTCATACACTTCGGCCTCACCTCGCAGGACATCAACAACACATCCGTGCCCCTCTCGGTAAAAGAGGCGTTGCAGGATGTGTACATCCCCCTGCTGAAAGAGCTGATACAGCAGCTCCAGGAGTACGCCGACGAGTGGAAAGACGTGCCCATGCTGGCAAAGACCCACGGCCAGCCGGCCTCGCCCACGCGCCTCGGCAAGGAGGTGATGGTTTTCGTCTACCGCCTGACGGAACAGCTGAAGCAGCTTGAGGCCTGCCCCGTGACGGCCAAGTTCGGCGGCGCAACGGGCAACTACAACGCCCACCACGTGGCTTATCCCGGCTACGACTGGAAGGCGTTCGGCAACAAGTTCGTGAGCGAGAAGCTCGGCCTTGAGCGCGAACAGTGGACCACCCAGATAAGCAACTACGACAACCTCGGCGCCATCTTCGACGCCCTGCGCCGCATAAACACGGTAATCATCGACCTCGA
>CALUGU010000116.1 GCA_944320255.1 uncultured Prevotella sp.
TACACATCAGCACCCCATACGTCAATCCTGGTAAACCTTTTCAAAGAGGAAAAGCCGCAGATTTGCCTTATGGGAGCTACCGTGATAGGCCGCGACTTGGGGCCGCGCGTATCGTCGTCACTCACCAGCGGACTCACCGCCGACTGCACACAGCTCGAAATCGGAGACTACGACGACAAGAAGGCCGGCAAGCATTACGACAACCTTCTTTACCAGATACGCCCCGCCTTCGGAGGTAACATCGTGGCGACCATCGTCAACCCCGACCACCGTCCGCAGATGGCGACCGTCCGCAGCGGCGTTATGCAGAAGGCTCTGTATGACGGCGAGGCGAAGAACGAGGTGGTATATCCCGACGCAAGCAAGTACACCGACCCGGCAGACTTCATCGTCAAGGTTATCGACCGCCACGTAGAGGCAGCCAAGCACAACCTGAAAGGCGCACCAATCGTCGTTGCCGGAGGCTACGGAGTCGGTAGCAAGGAAGGCTTCGACCAGCTGTTCCAGCTCGCGAAAGAGCTGCACGGAGAGGTTGGCGCGAGCCGTGCGGCGGTTGACGCGGGCTTCGTTGACCATGACCGTCAAATCGGACAGACCGGCGTTACGGTGCATCCTAAGGTCTATATCGCCTGCGGCATCTCCGGACAAATCCAGCACATAGCCGGCATGCAGGACTCAGGCATCATCATTTCAATCAACAGCGACCCCGACGCCCCCATCAACCAGATTGCCGACTACGTGATTGTCGGCACCGTGGAAGATGTCGTTCCCAAGCTCATCAAGTATTACAAGCAGAACAGTAAGTAACATTTTAAGAAGTATTAGGAATTTATAGAAGTTATAGAATTTAAAGAAGTTAGAGCCGTATGCCTTCAATGTCATACACTCCAAAGGTAATGGCTTTAACTTCTAACGAGCTAAGCGAGTGATAAATTCTTTAACTTCTCTGACTTCTTTAACTTCTATAACTTCATAAAAATAAGAACAATGGCTAACTATTATACAGACCATCCGGAGTTTGAGTTCCATCTCAACCACCCCCTGATGAAGCGTATCGTTGAGCTGAAGGAGCGCAACTTCGCAGACAAGGACGAATACGCAGACGCGCCCGTTGACTACCAAGACGCGATAGAGAATTATAAAAGGCTGCTGGAAATCACTGGCGACATAGCAGCCAACGTGCTTGAGCCGAACAGCGAGGAAGTGGACACCGAAGGACCGCACCTCGTTGACGGCCGCATGCACTACGCATCAAAGACTTACGACAACCTCGACGCCACCCGCAAAGCAGGACTTTGGGGCGTGTCGATGCCGAGACGTTACGGCGGACTTAACTTCCCTGTGACTCCCTACTCAATGGCGTCGGAGATTGTCGCGGCAGCCGACGCGGGCTTCCAGAACATCTGGAGCTTGCAGGACTGCATAGAGACGCTCTATGAGTTCGGCAACGAGGAGCAAAGGCAGAAGTACATCCCGCGCGTTTGCGCCGGAGAGACGATGAGCATGGACCTCACCGAGCCTGACGCCGGTTCCGACTTGCAGCGCGTGATGCTCAAAGCCACGTACAGCGAGGCCGACGGCTGCTGGCTGCTGAACGGCGTAAAGCGTTTCATCACGAACGGAGACTCTGACATACACCTCGTTCTCGCCCGCAGCGAAGCCGGCACACGCGACGGTCGCGGACTGTCGATGTTCATCTACGACAAGCGCAACGGCGGCGTGACTGTGCGCCACATAGAGAACAAGCTCGGCATACACGGCTCGCCGACGTGCGAACTCGTGTTCAAGAACGCCAAGGCCGAGCTGTGCGGAAGCACCCGTCTGGGCCTCATCAAGTACGTGATGGCGCTGATGAACGGCGCACGCCTGGGCATCGCCGCACAGAGCGTGGGCGTAAGCCAGGCTGCATACAACGAGGCGTTGGCCTACGCCAAGGAGCGCAAGCAGTTCGACAAGGCCATCATCAACTTCCCCGCCGTCTACGACATGCTCTCCCGCATGAAGGCGAAACTCGACGCCGGGCGCAGCATCCTGTACATGACGGCGCGCTATGTTGACATCTACAAGGCCTTGGAAGACATCTCGCGCGAGCGCAAGCTGACACCGGAGGAACGCCAAGAGCTGAAGAAATACACCAAGCTGGCCGACGCCTTCACGCCCGTGGCGAAGGGAATGAACTCGGAATACGTCAACCAAAACGCTTACGACGCCATCCAGGTGCACGGCGGTTCGGGCTTCATCATGGAATACAAGTGCCAACGTCTCTACCGCGACGCACGCATCTTCTCAATCTACGAGGGAACAACGCAGTTGCAGGTTGTGGCCGCCATACGCTACATCACCAACGGAACGTACCTCGGCATTATGAAAGAGATGCTCGAAAACGCCGTCGCCGAGGAGCTGAAACCTTTGCAGGAGCGCGTAAAGAAGATGGTTGAGCTGTACGAGCAGGCCGTCAACTATGTCAAGGAGATAGGCGACCAGGAGGCGCACGACTTCCTCGGACGCCGCCTGTACGACATAACCGGAGACATCCTTATGTCGCTGCTCATCCTCGACGACGCCACCCGCGCTCCGGAGCTTTTCACCAAGAGCGCAAACGTGTACGTGCGTTACGCCGAGGAAGACGTCATCGGCCACTACGCTTACGTCAAGAGTTTCATCGCCGAAGACTTGGTTAACTTCCGCGCAGCTGAATAAAAAACGCGGTTTTACATACGATAAAGAGGGCGCATCAAAAAACAGATGCGCCCTCTTTTCATATCACAGAAATCCCAAACAGCAGGGGATGAATCCCAAACAAATCATTCGTACTCCATCAGGGGAAGCTCGCCGCGCAGCACGCCGAGGGCGTTGTAGGCCAGCGAACCCATCTCATTCTCGCCGGGGATGATTTCAATCGGGGCGAGATAATCTATCTGGCGGCGCAGGATGCCCATGCAATAGTCGCTGTGGGCGATGCCACCAGTAAGGATGATAGCGTCAACCTGTCCCGTCATGGCTACGTACATTGCGCCCACCTGCTTTGCGATGGTGTACATCATGGCGTCGATCACCTCCTTGTAAGGCTGCTCGCCGTCCTCCGCCTTGCGGTCGATTGTTATCATGTCGGTCTCGCCCAAGAGCGAGGCCAGGCCGCCCTTGCCGCTTATCATCTGCTTAACCTGCTTATGGGTGTACTTGCCGCTGAAGCAGACATCAACCAACTGGCCCGACGGCACGGTGCCGGCACGCTCCGGAGAGAACGGACCTTCGCCGTCAAGGGCGTTGTTGACGTCAACCACCTTGCCGTAAACGTGGGCGCCTACGGATATTCCGCCGCCGATGTGGGCTACGATGAGACGCATGTCTTCATACTTCTTGCCTACGGAAGAGGCGTACCTGCGGGCCACGGCTTTCTGGTTGAGGGCGTGGAAAATAGACTTGCGGTCGATGCCGGGGAAGCCCGTATAACGCGCCTCCGGGCGCATCTCGTCAACCACGACGGGGTCGGCGATGTAGGCGGGGCAGCCGCATTCGGCGGCAATCTCGGCCGCGATGAGCGCGCCGAGGTTGCAGGCGTGCTCGCGTTCGGCGTGCATCAGGTCGTGCTTCATCTTCTCGTTAACGGCATACACGCCGCCGGCGAGCGGATGCAAAAGGCCGCCGCGACCTATTACGGCGTCGAAGCGAAGCTCTATGCCGGCGTCAGCCATACGCTGCAAGACGAACTTCTTACGATATTCATACTGGTCGCTGATGTGGTGGAAGGCGGCAAGCTCACTTACGTGATGGTGCGCGCCGGTCATCCAGACTGACTTGTCGTCTTCGTAGACGGCAATCTTTGTTGACGTAGAACCAGGGTTTATTACTAAAATTCGCATATTTTTCAATAATTAAATACCCACCCTAAACCCCTCCCGAAGTGAGGGGCTTGATATTATTTTGTCGTGACGGGTTAGTTAAAAAGCAAACATTTACAAATTACACATACGGCAGTCTATATAGCATAAGCCGTTCAAAGCCCCTCACTTCGGGAGGGGTTGGGGGTGGGTGTTATGCACGCGATAGCCAAGCTGTAGAACTTCGACTCGCACGAATCGGCGCGCGAGGCCACCACTACGGGCACCGTGGTGCCGCAAAGCATACCCGCCATGTCGGCTCCGGCGAACAGGGAGATGGTCTTGTAGAAGACGTTGCCCGACTCGATATTGGGGAATATCAGCACGTCGGCGTTGCCGACTACGGGCGACGTGATGCCCTTTATGCTGCCGCTCTCGGCGTCCAGGGCCGTCTTTACGTCCATCGGGCCGCCCACGCACACGTCGCCGTAACGCCCTTCGGCGGCGCGATGCTTCAGCTCTTCATAATATAAGGTGTGCGGAAACTTCTCATTGACTTTCTCTGTGAAGTTTACCAAGGCCACGCCGGGACGGCTGACGCCCAAGCGGCGGCTGACGCCGACGGCGTAACCGAGGATGGCGTCGAACTGGTCGAGCGTGGGACGGGGCACCACGGCGGCGTCGGAGAACACCAGGAGCTTGCCGTAAGCGGGGATGTGCGTCACGGTGACGTGGCTCAACACGCGGCCCGGCTCAAGGATGCCGTGCTCCTTGTTGAGGACGGCGTGCAGCAGGTTGTCAGTGTTCATAGAGCCTTTCATCAGCACGTCGGCGGCGCCGGCGCGGACGATGGCCACCGAGCGGCGCGCGGCATCGTCAACGGTAGGCTCGATGACTACCTCGACACGGCCGGCGTAACCGGAACGCAAGGCCTCGAACTCCGGGGTGCACTCACCGGCGCAAACCAGCACAAAGTCGGCTATGCCTTCCCTCAAGGCGCGCTCTACGACATATTCCGTATGCGAATCGGCGGGACAAGCCACCACTACGCGCTTACGCCCATGCATCTGGGACAACTTCAAGATTAAATCGTCAAAGTTAAGTATTGAACTCATAGTTAATAAGATTTAGGAATGAAGACTACCGGCAACGCGGCGGTGGCTCTCCACTGAAAACCGCACACTTTTCGTCTTTTTGTGCAAAGATAATGCAACTATGGCAAAACTCAAAATAAAAATGCAATAATAATTCATTTTTCAGGAATTTAGACCATACCTACGTTTACACCGTAAAAATGTCACAAAAGCACGACGAAGCGTCAATATGAAAGTTTATGTAACATCTACGGCTTACACTATGGCAAGAAAAAGCCGTGACGCTGCGCATAAAGATAGTTACGGATTGAAACCTTGCGGAGGCCACCGGCGCACGCCGAAGAAACAAACGCCGACGACTGGCGGAGACTGACCAACCCAAAGAAGGGTGTACAGGAATGCAGCAAACAGGAGTCAGACGCTTCGCGGCGGAGTCATTAGTAAAGACGCAAAGTTTTGCGTCTGCACAACGGGCGAATGCCAAGCTGTTGCAACATTGGCTGTTGCCCGTCAACTCTGCGAGTGAAACGAGCCTGACTCCCGTCAACTCCTGATAACTTTTTAAGTTTGACACATCCCCTTAACTTACTGAACGAAACATGCTGATTTGCGGTTTGCGGCATTTCGCAGTTCATCCGCAGTTTATTTGGACAGTCTATTATTGTCAATCCGGTCCCCGAAGGGGGCGAACGATGCTTAACGGCGGGTGGAGTGAGCGTAGCGAACGTAACCTGCTGTATGCAACAACACCATCAGGCGTCCTCGAAGAGGGCGAACCTCCACATTCTGTTCGCCCTCTTCGAGGACGACGTTTCCGACCGTCACTTACCGCAGGTTACGCTACGCTCCACCTGCGGATAAGCATCGTTCGACGTCTTCGACGCCGGGCTGCACTTTATTCTCATCCAAAAGATTTACGGTTTGCGGCATTTCGCCTTGCAAAAGGGCGCAAAACGCAACGCAAAAGGGCGTCTTTTGGAAGCCAAAAGACGCCCTTTTGCAAAGGCACGGATAACAAACTGGCTGTCAAGCAGTTAGCTGACGACGCAAATCACGCCTTGACGCGAGCCTCGGCGGCGGCCCTCCTGACTTCATCACTTTTTTGCGCCATCATATAGCGCACAATGATAATCAGCGAGTTACGTAAAATTATTGGGT
>CALUGU010000117.1 GCA_944320255.1 uncultured Prevotella sp.
ACAATTGGATTTCCATGATGCAAAGATAGTACTTTTGAATGGATTATTCGCAATTTACTTACTTTTGACTATAAAACCATTCCCGGTCAAGGCCGGCACAAGGCCTCGCACACGCGGTCTTGGAAGTGGCGGCCGGTGGAGGCGCGGCGTATGCCCATGTTGATGATCGAGAAACAGAGCACGTGGCCGTTGGCCGCCTTGCAATAACCGGCCAGGGCGCTGACGCCCGTCACGGTGCCCGTCTTTGCGTGGACGTTGCCGCGGGCGTAACCCCGGCGCATGCGGCTGCGCAGCGTGCCGTCCTCGCCGGCCACGGGCATCACCTGGTACAGGGGCACGTAGATGCCGTCGTTGCCGTAGGCGTAACGCAGGAAGGCCACCTCAAGTTCGGGCGACACGTAGTTGTAAAGCGACAGGCCGCTGCCGTCGGCTATGTAGTATCTTGACGGCTTGAAGCCGAGCCGCTCGATGAGGCGGTTCATCACGTTGCGCCCCAGCTTGGCCGTGGCCGGCTCGCCATCGGCGGCTGACGCGGCAAGGTTGTAGAACACTGACTCGGAATAAAGGTTGTCGCTTTGCTTCATCATGCGCGGCAACACGTCAGTCATCGGGCGGCGTATGGCGCACAGCTTGCGTGCGCGGCGCGGCGTGTTGCCGGTCTTCAGTCCGCCCTCGACCACTATTCCGGCACGGCGCAGCCGGCCAAGCAGCCGCCCGGCGAAGTCGTTTTCACCCGAAACGAGCAGCGGCGAGAGCACGGGGTTGTCGTCGTCCCAGCACCAGCCTTCGCCCAGGCGGTCGCCGTCTTTCATGGAGACGTCGGCGTACAGGTCGCCAATTATCGTGTCAACGCCGAGCGCGCGGAGGCTGTCCACGAAGCGGTCGAGGTCTGACGAGCCGAACGCGGGGTCGAAGCCGCCGCGGCAGTAGAGGTCGCCGCGGAGCACGCCGCCCTCCACTTCGCCCGTATGCAGCAAGGCCGTCTCAAACTCATAGTCCTTGCCGAGGCGGTCGAGCGCGGCCACGGCCACCATCATCTTCAGGGTGCTGGCGGGCCGCATGAGCTGCCGCTCGTTGTGCTTGAAGATTACGGAGTCCGCCGTAAGGTCGTAAACCATCAGCCCTACGGTGGAAGTCTCGAAGATTTCACTCTGCAACAGCACCTCCAGGCGCGACTGCACGTTGAGCGGCCAGAGCAAGTCAGGCTCTGAAACGGCCACGTCGGCGCAGGCGGTGTCAACCTTTACAGTGTCTTCACCGCCGTTCCCGGCAGGGCGGGCGGCGTTCCCCCACCCTGCGGCGGGGCATACGGCAAACATCAAAAACACGGAGACCGTTGCAAGAACGGCAACGGAGCGGCGGGGCGCGGACGCCCTGAAGCGGAATATGCGGTTGGTAATCATCGGTGCAAAATTAGTCATTTTATCACTAAAACCCACATTATCAGCGCATAAAGCAACACATTATATGCTAAAAACCGCCACCGGCGTGTCAACGTTTCGATTTTTCTTATTACTTTTGCAATCGTTTTATAACACGTATCATGGTATTCAAATACGACTTTTTGATTATCGGCGGCGGTGTCGCCGGTATGAGCTACGCCCTTAAGATAGCAAGAGCGCACAAGGGAAAGATTTGCATCATCTGCAAGACCACGCTCGACGAGGCCAACACGGCGAAAGCCCAGGGCGGCATAGCGTCGGTGACCAACCTCCAGGTTGACAATTTCGAGAAGCACATCGAAGACACGATGATAGCCGGAGACTACATCAGCGACCGCCGCGCCGTTGAGCAAGTGGTACGCAACGCACCGGCGCAAATCAAGGAGTTGGTGCAATGGGGGGTTAACTTCGACAAGAACGCCGAAGGCGGATACGACCTCCACCGTGAAGGCGGGCACTCGGAGTTCCGCATACTCCACCACGCCGACGACACCGGGGCAGAGATACAGCGCGGCCTCATGGCCGCAGTCCGCAGCAATCCGGACATCGAGATTAAGGAAAAACACTTCGCCGTCGAAATCATCACACAGCACCACTTGGGCATAGAAGTGACCCGCCGCACGCCGGACATCGAGTGTTACGGGGCTTATGTGCTAAACCCCGACACGCAGAAGGTTGACACTTACCTAAGCAAAGTCACCCTGATGTGCACCGGCGGATGCGGAGCCGTCTACCAGACCACCACAAACCCCGTAATATCCACGGGCGACGGCGAGGCCATGGTGTACCGGGCCAAGGGCACGGTGCAGGACATGGAGTTCGTGCAATTCCACCCCACGGCACTTTACCATCCAGGAGAGACCCACCCGGCGTACCTCATCACCGAGGCGATGCGCGGCTACGGAGGCATACTGAGGCTGCCCACGGGCGAGTCGTTCATGGAGAAATACGACAAGAGGCTGTCCCTCGCGCCGCGCGACATAGTGGCGCGCGCCATCGACAAAGAGATGAAGATACACGGCATAGACCACGTTTGCTTAGACGTAACGCACAAAGACGCCGAGGAAACAAAACGCCATTTCCCCAACATTTACCAGAAATGCCTCTCCATCGGCATCGACATAACGAAGGAATACATACCCGTGCGCCCGGCGGCGCACTATATGTGCGGCGGCATAAAGGTTGACTTGAACGGCGAGTCGAGCATCCACCGCCTCTACGCCATCGGCGAATGCTCGTGCACGGGGCTGCACGGCGGCAACCGCCTGGCCAGCAACTCGCTCATCGAGGCTGTTGTCTACGCCGACGCCGCAGCGCGCCACAGCCTTGCGCACGTTGACGAATACGAGTTCAACGACCGCATCCCGGAGTGGAACGACGAAGGAACGATGACCAACGAGGAGAAAGTCCTCATAACGCAAAGCGTCAAGGAAGTGGGCCAGACGATGAGCAACTACGTGGGAATAGTGCGCAGCGACCTGCGCCTGAAGCGCGCCTGGGACCGCCTCGACCTGCTTTACGAAGAGACCGAGGCCTTGTTTAAGCGGGTGAAGGCCAGCCGCGACATCTGCGAACTGCGCAACATGATAAACGTGGGCTACCTGATCACGCGCCAGGCGATAGAGCGCAAGGAGTGCCGCGGCCTGCATTTCACAATCGACTATCCGCTGCACGCTTACGATAAGAAGTGATTTCAATTCATAATGCATAATGCACAATTCATAATAAGGCTGCGCACCGTCTCCTCATTGACCGTAGGCTTTATTATGAATTGTGCATTATGCATTATGAATTAAATAAGAGTTTCTGTCCGCCAATATGTCTTCCATATTGGCTTTTGCCCAATCTATGAGGTTGTCAATCAGCGGGATGAGCGTCATTCCGCGCTCCGTCAGGCTGTATTCCACCCTCGGCGGCACTTCGGCGTACACCTTCCGCGCCACCAAGCCGTCGGCCTCAAGCGTCTTCAACACCGTGGAAAGCATCTTCTTGGATATGTCGGGGATGTAGAGCTTCAGGCCGTTGAAACGTAAAACACCGTACTTTTCAAGGGTGAAAAGCACCAACATCGACCATTTGTCGCCAATTCTTGACAACACGTTCCTTATCGGGCACTGCGGGAAGAGTGCCGTGTCTGCATCCGTCCTAATCATAATCAACCTCCATTATAGTTTACAAAAGTAACTATTATCGGTCTAAAAACGTGACCGCAAAGGTTAAACATTGTAAAAGCCGAAATCGTAACTCCCTGCAAACCAGCAACGGTAACGTCGGCGTAACCGTGTTACGCCGGGTTAACCTCTTGTCTGTCACGGATTTACGCATTACCTTTGCATCCGTAAACAACAACAATCTTAAACATCGGAAACATGAAAGAAATTAAAGTTTTAGGAGAAGGAGCCAACTTCACGGCAGTCTCCACAGGAAGATTTGACGAGCTGAACGGTTTTGAACTGCCTATGGGCGAAGGCGTCACGGTGAAGGGCAAGGTGTTCACCGGTGCGGCGTTGAAGGCCACGGGGATGGAGATGTCGCTGCAAACGATGGCTCCGGGACAGGAAAGCCCGTTCGTCCACGCCCACAAGAAGCACGAGGAGCTTTACATGATAATCAAGGGCGAAGGCGAGTTCAGGGTTGACGACGAGACGTTCGCCGTGGCCGAAGGCAGCTTGATCCGCGTGGCGCCGGCGGGCAAGCGATGGCTGCGCAACACGGGAAAGACAGACATGGTGGTGATGTGCATACAGTACATGGCCGGCAGCTTCGGCGCAGACGACACCCCGGCTGGCGACGGCGTGATATTATAATGACACAGGCAAAGAGACAGGAAGCGGCAAATCGCAGTGCGATTTGCCGCTTCTTGGCGTGTAAAAAGCCGTGTTTTGCAAGCCAAAATATGGCGAATTGGGAACACGTTGACTATCAAGCCGTTACAAACACAAGGCAAACACGGCCGAAAATGAAGTTTTGCCCGCCGCAAATTGCATATTTGAGCGGTTTGTATTACCTTTGCCTGCAAACAAAAACATAGGATGATGAAGAATATTTTAATATTGGCCGCATTGACGGTGTGCCTCACGGCCTGCACGTTCGGCGGCGACGACGATACGGACTACGACAAGACGATGCTCGCCGAGGGCACCACCGCGCCGGTGTTCACGATGACCACCGACGAATATCCTGACGGGATAAGCCTCGCCCGGCTGCGCGGCGGGTATGTGCTGATAGAGTTCTGGCGGTCGGGATGCCGCGACTGCCAGGCCGCCACGGGGCGGATGAAGGAGCTGCACGCCGCATACGCGCCGCTTGGAGTGACGTTCGTGGGAGTGTCTTTCGACACCGACGTGGAGGCTTGGAGGGCATACGTCGAGGAGAACGGCCTCGACTGGATGCAGCATTGCGAGCGTAAGCCGGGGTCGGAGAGCGCCGTCGCGGCGGCGTATAACATCAAATGGGTGCCTACGTTTTACCTTATCGACCCGGAAGGCAAGGTTTGTTTCGCCACGGTTGACATTGAAAAAATGGCAAAACAACTAACTGAAATAAGAAACTCACAATGTCGCTACGCTTCTTACCCATATTGGAAAAAGCGGAGTAAACGTAGTACATGAGTTCTTGCTGGCTGCACATTTCATTGGGTTGAATTGTGATTGAGGGCTGAAGAATTAAATCGTGTTCTGCAAAGGCGTAGGCACTGGCAAGGATGCCTTTTGTTCCTCTTCGCTGAATATCTTGATTTTTCCGGCAAACCATTCAAGTTCTCCTTTTTGAAGTGCTTGTTGCTGTTCGCTCTGACGTTCCATCAAAATAGATACTTTCTCTTGTTCTTTCTCAGTAAGGGCTTCTTCAAGTACGCGGTTCTTACGCTTCAGAACATTATACTTTTCCATACAAGCAATAAAAATACAGAGATAACCTACGGCTATGGCAAGCACTAATACCGCATGAAATCGGAATTTGGATGGAAAATCTGGTAAAGCATCAACATAGTCGCAAACGATAAGGGCAACTACGAGCATGAGCGCAGCTCCGACATACATCGCCCGAACTTTGACTTTTTTGCTCGCAGGAGAAACGCCCATAAGCAAGGCTATCGCCAAAGTTGCAACCAATAAGATGGATACCAAGATAAAGATTGTCATGTGTCACGCCCTCCCTATTATGGTTTTACGATAATACGCCAATAGCCTGCCTTGTCAGAACCTTCATGGACAAGGATGCCTCTATCACGCAACTCTTTGATGTTCTTTTCAACTGCCCGTTTGGACACGCCAATTTTTACAGACATTGCTTCTGCTGTTATAGAAGGGTCGGAAATAACTAAGTCTATTATCTTTTGCCCTGTACGGCTAACTCTTTTGGATGCTT
>CALUGU010000118.1 GCA_944320255.1 uncultured Prevotella sp.
AGGCTTTGGGGACTTTTTTTTATTTTTTTCTATTCAATCTTGACTCTTCAGCTAAAAAATATTACTTTTGCAGCGTTATGGCACAGAAACTCATACAAACGCAGGCGCAGACGCAAAAGCTGACGCAAAAACTGACGCAGCAGCAGATGCTCATGGTGAGGCTGCTGGAGATGCCGCTCACCGAACTGGAGCAGAGCGTCAACGCCGAACTCGACGACAACCCCGCCCTCGAAAGCGGCGACGAAGCTGACGACCCTCAGTTCGCCCAGCCCTCCCAGGACTCCCAGCCCTCCGACGACGACTTCGACGCCGCCAAGGAGCGCGAGGAGCGAGCCGACGCCCTCGACGACGCCCTCGCCGGCATAGGCATGGACGACGAGATGCCCGAAGCCGTAAGCCCCGGCGAAGGCTACGCCCGCGAGGGGGCCGACTACGAGGAGACGGTCTACGGCGACCAGGTGTCGTTCTACGACAAGCTGAAGGAACAGATGGTTGACGTAGACCTGACGCCGCGCCAGCGCGAGGTGATGGAATACCTCATCGGCTCGCTCGACGACGACGGACTGCTGCGCAAGGACGCCGGCACGCTCTGCGACGAGCTGGCCGTGTACCATAACATCGACGTGACAGAAGACGAAATCAACAACGTGCTGCGCACCCTGCAGACGTTCGACCCGCCCGGCGTCGGCGCGCGCGACCTGCGCGAGTGCCTCCTGCTGCAAATACGGCGGCGGCCCAAGGGCGAAATGCGCAGGCTGATGGAGCAGGTGGTGGAGCGGTGCTTCGACGAGTTCATGAACAAACGCTGGGACAAGATAGCCGCCCAGCTCGGCATCGACGACGCCACGGCCGCCCGCGTGCACGCCGAACTGCTGCGCCTCAACCCCAAGCCCGGCGCCGCCCTCGGCGAGACCGAGGGGCGCAACCTGCAACAGATAACGCCCGACTTCATCGTTGACACCGCCGACGACGGCACCGTGACCTTCACGCTCAACAACGGCCGAGTGCCCGAACTGTACGTCTCGCCGTCGTTCACGGCGATGGCCGACGGCTACCGCCAAGGCAAGGCCAAGATGAACCGCCGCGAAAAGGAGGCCCTGCTCTACGCCAAGGAAAAAGTGGACCGCGCGCGAGGCTTCATCGAAGCCGTGAAGCAGCGCCAGCACACACTCTACGTCACGATGAAAGCCATCATCGACATACAGCGCGACTACTTCCGCGACGGCGACGAGGGCGACCTCAAGCCGATGATACTCAAGGACGTGGCCGAGCGCGCCGGACTGGACATCTCAACAGTGTCGCGCGTCAGCAACATGAAGTACGCCCAGACGCGGTGGGGCACGTTCCGCCTGCGCCACTTCTTCAGCGACAGCGTGAAGGCCGGCGACGGCGAGATGTCAACGCGCCGCGTGAAGACAGCCCTCAAGGACATGATAGACAAGGAAGACAAGAGCCGCCCCCTGAGCGACGACGCCCTCAAAGACATGATGCAGGCCGCCGGCTACCCCGTGGCGCGCCGCACCATAGCCAAGTACCGCGAACAGATGGGCATCCCCGTGGCAAGGCTAAGAAAAAATTAAAAATTAAAAGTGAAAAATTAAAAATCCAATACCCTGCGGCGTATCCGGCCCATCTGGCCTATCCGGCTCATTTGGCCTATCAGCCTTATTTGGCTTATTTGGCTCATCCGGCCAATCAGCCTTATCCGGCCCATCAGTCTCATCACCCACAGTATGCAAAACAAACAAATAATAATGGCGGCCAAGGCGCTCAGCGTGGTGTTCACGCCCTTCTACCTTCCCATAGTAGGGCTTGCCATCCTGCTGGTGTTCACCTACCTCAGCCTGCTGCCCTTCACCTACAAGCTGTTCCTGCTGCTTACGGTATGGCTGTTCACCGTCGTCATGCCCACGGTGCTCATCCGCCTCTACCGCCGCTACCAGGGATGGACGCGCCTCGAACTCGGCGGCAGGGAGCGGCGCGTCGTGCCCTACGTCATATCCATCGTGTCTTACATGGTGTGCTATTACATCATGGAAGCCGCCCACGTGCCCTACTTCATCCGCTCCGTAGTCATAGCAGCCCTCGTGGTGCAAGTGGCCTGCGCCATCGTCAACACCTTCACCAAAGTCTCCACCCACACAGCCGCCATCGGCGGCGTGGCCGGCGCCCTGACGGCCTTCGCCGCGGTCTTCGGCTTCAACCCCGTCTGGTGGCTCTGCGCCGTCATGGTGCTCGCCGGCCTCGTAGGCTCCAGCCGCATGGTGCTCCGCCAGCACACCCTCCAACAGGTAGTCCTCGGCTTCCTCGTCGGCGTGGCCGGCGCCTTCGCCGCAGTGATAATCATATAAGAAAACCGTTGGCGGAATTAAATTAAGAAAGCAAAATAAAAGAGCGTTTCGCACTCTTTTATTTTGCTTTTCGCTCAACTTGGATAATTTTCTTACGCTAACGAAAACAAATGGATTTGCTTTCGCTTCGCTTACTCGAAAATTTGCATTACCTTTGCACTCCGTAAGAACATAAACGTTTATAGCTTAAGATATGTCATTAAAATGTGGTATAGTGGGCCTGCCCAACGTGGGCAAGTCCACGCTGTTCAACTGTCTGTCGAGCGCGAAGGCGCAGGCGGCAAACTTCCCTTTCTGTACGATAGAGCCTAACGTGGGCATGATTACCGTGCCCGATGAGAGGCTGACGAAGCTGGCGGAGATTGTGCACCCCGGACGCATAGTGCCGGCCACGTGCGAGATTGTTGACATCGCCGGACTGGTGAAGGGAGCCTCGAAGGGCGAGGGGCTGGGCAACAAGTTCCTCGGCAACATTCGCGAGACTGACGCGATTATACACGTGCTGCGATGCTTCGACGACGACAACATCACGCACGTGGACGGCTCGATCGACCCCGTGCGCGACAAGGAGATAATCGACACCGAGCTGCAACTGAAGGACCTTGAGACCATTGAGGCGCGACTCTCGAAGCAGCAGAAGGTGGCCGCCGCAGGCAACAAGGAGGCCAAGGTGGAAGTGGCTGTGCTGGAGGCTTACAAGGAGGTGCTGGAGCAAGGCAGGAACGCACGCGTGGTGACGTTCGAGAGCAAGGAGGAGCAGGAGGCCGCGCGCAACTTGTTCCTGCTGACGGCGAAGCCCGTGCTCTACGTCTGCAACGTTGACGAGGCGTCGGCCAAGACGGGCAACGACTACAGCCGCCGCGTGGAGGAGATAGCCCGCGAGGAGGGCGCCGAGGCGATGGTCATTGCCGCCAAGACGGAGGAGGACATCGCAAGCCTGGAGACTTACGAGGACAAGAAGATGTTCCTCGACGAGCTGGGCCTTGAGGAGAGCGGCGTGAACCGCCTGATAAAGAAGGCTTACGCCCTGCTGAACCTCGAAACGTTCATCACCGCCGGCGAGATGGAGGTGAAGGCCTGGACGTACAAGAAGGGCTGGAAGGCTCCGCAGTGCGCCGGCGTGATCCACACCGACTTTGAGAAGGGCTTCATCCGCGCCGAGGTGATAAAGTATGACGACTACATCAAGTACGGCTCTGAGGCCGCCGTGCGCGAGGCCGGCAAGATGGGCATCGAGGGCAAGGACTACGTGGTGCAGGACGGCGACATCATGCACTTCAGGTTCAACGTCTGACCGAGTTGGCTGGGAGAACTGGGAGCACTGGGATAACTGGGACTGGCTCTACAAAACTCACAGCTCTCTCAGCACTCCCAGTCCTCCCAATTCTCCCGGTTCTCTCTAAAAAAACAATCACCAATGATTAACCAATCCTCACTCTACATCCTCTGGAACCCTGACCTCGTGGCCGTCCGCATAGGCGCGTTCTCGATACGCTGGTACGCCCTGTGCTGGATGCTCGGCCTGCTGGCCGCCTACCTCATAGTGAAACGCCTCTACAAGGAGCAGGGCATCAAGCCCGAACTCTTCGACCCGCTGTTCATCTACTGCTTCGTGGGCATACTCATAGGCGCACGCCTCGGCCACTGCCTGTTCTACGAGCCGGGCTACTTCCTCTCCAGCTTCAAGCATATTGTTGAGATGGTGCTGCCCATACGCTTCATAGCCGACGGCTCGTGGCGGTTCACCGGCTACGAGGGACTGGCCAGCCACGGCGGCACCATCGGCCTGATACTGGCCCTCGTGCTCTACGTGCGCCGCACAAAGGTCAACCTCTGGCGCGTTTTAGACAACGTGGCGCTGGCCACGCCCGTGACGGCCTTCTGCATACGCATGGGCAACCTGATGAACTCCGAGATAATCGGCAAGGCCACCGACGTGCCCTGGGCCTTCATCTTCGAGCGCGTTGACATGCTGCCGCGCCACCCCGGCCAGCTCTACGAGGCCATGGCCTACGCCCTGTTCTTCTTCGTAGGCTGGTGGTTTTACAAGAGACGCCCTGAGCGCGTGGGCACCGGCTTCCACTTCGGCCTCTGCATCACGCTGATATTCACGGCCCGCTTCTTCATCGAGTTCACCAAGGACATCCAGGAAGCCTTCGAGGCCTCGATGCCGCTCAACATGGGCCAGCTGCTCAGCCTGCCCTTCATAGCCCTCGGCCTGGTGTGCATGTTCAACCACAAGCTGATGAAACGCTTAGGGGCGGAGGGGTAAGAATACAAAGAAATAAAGGAAAATAGAGGAAATTTTCCGTAAATTTCCTCTATTTTCCTTTTATTGTAAGATTATTTTCCTTATATTTGCGACATATTCACGACGCAATGATAGAAAACGCCCCAAAACACAACCAAAAGCTTTTCAGGGAAGCCGTAAAGCTGATTTACGACCCAGAAACAGCCCAGCTGATGAAGAAAATCAACAGCTCGTACTTATATTGGGACAAAGTGAAATACATGGCACTCCCAGGCACAGACCCCGCCGTGCTGTGGCAAGCCGTGAAGCTGCAACGCATGGCCGGCGCGAAAGCCGTCACCTTCGGCAAATACAAGTTCTATTTCACCATAACAGAGCAGATGCACGCCATGCTGCACGAGTTCGACATGAACATCGGCGGCAGCCTCGGCACGAACAACCTGATACCAGAGAACGACAAGAACTTCTACCTCGTAAGCTCCGTCATGGAGGAAGCCATAGCCTCAAGCCAGATGGAAGGCGCCTCGACCACGCGCAAAGTAGCCAAGGACATGCTGCGCAAGAACCTTAAGCCGCGCGACAAGAGCCAGCTGATGATAGCCAACAACTACGCCACGATACGTTATTTGTCGGAGCATAGGGACGACGAATTCACCGTGGAAAGGCTGCTCGACATCCACCGTTACATCTCGGCAGGAACGCTTGGGAATAAGGACGACGAGGGAAGCATACGCCAGACTGACGACATCGTGGTGATGGACGGCATAACGGGCGACATTGCCCACACGCCGCCACCGCACGAAGAGGTGGCCCAACTGCTCGAAGAACTGTGCGCCTTCGCCAACAACGACTCGCCAGACGACTTCATCCACCCCATAATCAAAGGCATCATACTGCATTTCATGCTTGCCTACATCCACCCCTTCGCCGACGGCAACGGCCGCACGGCGCGCTCACTGGTCTACTGGTACATGATGAAAAAAGGCTACTGGCTCACCGAATACC
>CALUGU010000119.1 GCA_944320255.1 uncultured Prevotella sp.
CCCCTTGAAGACCGGAAAATCACAATTTCGCGGGCGAAGTACACCGTAGAGTACCCATGCTCGTTCATGTTCGTGGCATCGATGAACCCCTGTCCCTGCGGATATTACAACGACCCTACGCACAAATGCGTATGCACGCCGGGGCAGATACAACGCTACCTGAACAAAATCAGCGGCCCATTGCTTGACCGCATCGACATACAAATCGAGATAACGCCCGTGCCTTTCAAGGACATCTCTAAGGCGGCGCAGGGCGAAAGCAGCGAAAGCATACGCCAACGGGTAATCAAGGCGAGGCAGATACAGGAAGAGCGTTTCCGCGAACACCGCGGGATACACTGCAACGCGGCCATGACAGAGCGTATGATACACCAATACGCCGAACCCGACGCAGCCGGCATAGAGATGCTCCGCACGGCGATGGAAAGGCTAAACCTGTCCGCACGCGCCTACAACCGCATATTGAAAGTGGCGCGGACGATAGCCGACCTTGACGCTTCGCAAAACGTATTGCCACAACATCTGGCCGAAGCCATCAGCTATCGGAACCTTGACAGGGGAGACTGGGCGGAAAGGTGACCAACCTGACAATATTCAGTTCACAACCAAATTACTTTTTCAACACCTTTACACTATGGCCAAAATCACAGTAAAAGACACTGAAGTGAACATCATAAAGGTTGACAATGAAGATTACATCTGCCTGACAGACATGTTGCGCGCCAAAGACGGGGACTTTTTCATTACCGACTGGCTGCGCAACAGGAATACGCTCGAATATATCGGGATATGGGAAAAAGTATATAATCCTGATTTTAATTATGGCGAATTCGCCATAATTAAAAGTCAATCCGGTCTCAACAGCTTTAAAATCAGCGTGAAAGAGTTTGTCTCACGCACTAACGCCATAAGTTTACAGGCAAAGGCCGGGCGTTACGGAGGCACTTACGCACACAAGGACATAGCCTTTGAGTTTGCAATGTGGATCAGTCCTGAATTCAAGATTTACATAGTAAAAGAATTCCAACGGCTTAAGGCCGCTGAACAGGAACAACTCGGATGGTCGGCAAAACGCGAATTATCCAAAATAAATTACCGCATCCATACCGACGCAATCCAACAAAACCTAATACCCAAAGAGATAACAAAGGCTCAAGCCAATGCCATATATGCAAATGAAGCAGACGTCCTGAACGTGGCCATGTTCGGCCAGACCGCGCGGCAATGGCGCGAGAACAATCCCGCATTAAAAGGCAACATCCGTGATTATGCCTCAATAAATGAATTGATTTGCCTTTCAAATATGGAAAACCTCAACGCTGTATTCATCGGGCAAGGTATGCCACAAAAAGAGCGTCTTGCCAAACTAAACCAAATAGCCATCCAACAAATGCGCATATTAGAGAGCGGGAACAGTGACAAAAAACTATTGAAATAGCATTTTTAATTCTTAATTACACTTTCACAGCAACCTCTTAGCGAAATACCTTACGGGATACCACACCGACGCGAAGCCGACGGCAACGACCGTAAGGAACACTATCACTATGTCTTCAGGGTGTACGCTAACGGGGTAAGCGTCAACCACGAACGAGCCGCTGCTCTCGCCGAGGGCCACGAGGCCGAACTCTTGCTGCAGCCAACACAACAGCAGGCCGAGCGCAATGCCGGCTACGGCGCCGATGGCCGAAATCATACGCCCCTCGAACAGGAATATCCTCGTTATCTGCTTGTCAGTCGCCCCCATGTTGCGCAGCGTCACCACGTCTTCCTTCTTGTCTATTATGAGCATCGAGAGCGACCCTATGATGTTGAAGCACGCCACGGCGAGGATGAACGTCAGGAAGATGTAGGCAATGAACTTCTCAATCTTCATTATCTTGAACGTGTCGGCCTGCTGCTCCATGCGGTCGAGCACATAGTACTTCGAGCCGGCGATTTCCCTCATCTCGGCCTTCACGGCGTCGAGGTCGGAGCCGGGCTTGAGCCTTATCTCAAGCTGCGACAGCATACCCTGGCAGTCGAACAGGCTGCGGGCGAAGCCTATCGACGTGAGAATGTAATCGCGGTCGTAACGCCCGTTCCTTACCGAGAACACCACGCCCGGCGAAATCAGCGAGTCAACCACGAAACCTTCAGTGGGGTTCATCATGTCGAGCTGGCCCTCGCGGCGCGGCGCATAGACGTACAGGTTGCCCGGCCAGTCGGCCGACATGCCCAGCTGGTCGGCCAGTCGGATGCCCACCGTGCCGTATTGCAGGTTGGCGGCGTGCAGCGAGAAGTCGCCTTCGCCGTAAAGGATGTCGTTGATATGCGTCAGCTGGCTGAAGTTGTCGTCAACGCCCTTCACCAAAACCATCGCCTGGTTGTCGCCGTAGACGGCGAGAGCCTGGTCCTCTACGCTCTCCGTGGCCACGTCAACCTCCGGCAGGGCGCGTATCTTCGCCAGCACGGGGTCGTCCGCCGGGGCGGTCTTGCCCTGCGCCGGCACCACCTCTATCTGCGGGTCGAACGCCGTTAGGAACGACGCCACCAAGTCATGGAAGCCGTTGAATACGCTCAGCGTCACCACGAGCGCCATCGTAGCCACGGCCACCCCCACGGCGCTGATGCCGCTGATGAGGTTGATCACGTGCGTGCTTTTCTTCGAGAAAAGATACCTCCGGGCTATGTAGAAGGGGAAATTCATTTCTTCAGCAGCTCGTCAATGTGGGCGATGTAGTCGAGTGAGTCGTCTACGAAGAAGCGCAGTTCCGGTATGATGCGCAGCTGGTTGCGCACGCGCGTGCCCAGTTCGTAGCGTATGGTCTGCGCATTCGCCGTGATGTTCTTTATCAGCTCGTCGGCACGTTCCGATGGGAATATGCTCACGTAAGCCGTGCAGATGCTCAGGTCGGGGCTGATGCGGCAGCGCGTCACGCTTACCATCACGCCGTGCATCGAGCGCGTCTGCGACTGGAATATGAGGCTAAGCTCCTTTTGCAGCAGCCTCGCTATGCGGTTTTGCCTTGTCTCTTGCATTTTCTTTCCGTGTTAAATGTTTTTGCGGCTACGGTTTTTGCGGTTTTACGCTTCCGTTTTTCCGCCTGTAGACCTTTATCAAGTGCAAACTTACACATTTTTTCCGACATTGCCGCCTGTAGCCGCCGTTTTTTGATTTTATGGCTGCCTCGCCGGCAACTCACTGCTATCCGCAAACCGTTTGGACGGCATAACTTTGTTTTTGAAATCAAAGGCAAGTTGAATTTTTGCCGTACTGCGGAGCGGCATCCGACGCTTTTTTGCGTGGCTTGGCGAGGGTAGGGGAGGTGTGTCTTGGGGTGTGTGCCGGTACAGTCGGGGCCGTGCCGGGTGGCTATTTTGCAGGTTGTTTATGTGTGTTTGTAAACGCCTGATTGCCAAGGGCTTTGCGATTTGCCGTGTTTTGCGTTGCAAATGACGGCAAATGGGGCGGTGATTGACGGCAAACTGTGCGCTAAAAAGCGGTCTTTTACAATGCGGTTTGCCGTCTTTTGGAGGCTAAAAGACGGCAAGTTGCAAAGCCGCTGACTGTCAGGCGGTTAGCGTGACGCCACGGACACGCGCGCAAGGATGCGCCGGCGGCTTTGAAATTCACGGAAAACCGTTATTGTGTATGATGTAATTTTACATAACTTTGTTCCCAAACTTATTGTCAAACCAAAATTTTACGAATATGAAAAGAATAGCAAGATTGCTTTGCGTAGCGGCGATAGCCCTCTTCGCAATACCGCAACAGGCCGACGCACAGTTTTTTAAGAAGCTGAAGGAGGCTGCGGCGAACGTAGTGAAGGAGACGATTATCGGCGAACAGACAACCGAGAGCAACAATGCGACGGCCAAGGACGCCCCGGCGATGAGCTTCGTAACGGGTGCGTCGGGCGTAAGCGTGGGCAACCCGGCGTCAAAACACTTCGATGTTGAGTTTGTCGAGGCCATCGGCAACGCCGCCAGCAACACGGTGACAATCACCCTGAAGGCGACGTCGAAGGACTTGAATTACGCTGACGTGACGATGGGCAAGTGGAACATTAAGGCTTACGACGCCGACGGCAACGAGTACGTTCGCTGCACTTTCTCTGAAAAGAAGAACATGCCTGCCGGCGTCCCGGTGAAGTTTGAGCTGGCGAAAATCGCCAAGGTGCCCGCAACGGTAAAGTCGTTCGTGCTTGTCTACGTTGATTACATCGTTGACATCAACGACATCCGTTCCTATGACAACGACCTCTCGTCGTTCATCCAGCTGAAGAACGTGCCGATAACCTGGCAGTGATGTTGTAGTTACAAGCAGACGAGTGACGAGCAGACAGTGACGAGTGACGAGCAGACAAGCAAACGAGTTGCAAGTTACAAGCAAAAAAAGTGACAAGCAGACAAGGGATTTATGCCTTGACGCTTGTCACTTTTTGTTGAAATATCCTTGTCTGCCCGTCACACGTCTGCTTGTCGCTCGTTTGCTTGTCACTCGTCACTGTTAGCTTGTAACTTGTCTGCTCGTCTGCTTGTAGCTTGTCACTCGTTTGCTTGTAACTTGTCTGCTAATAAAGAAGCAGCAGTCCCGCCGCGCCGGCATAGCATATCATGCGTATGGGGTTAACCTTGAAATACTTCGTGCCAACGAACGACGCAACGAAAAGGAAGCAGCTGATCCAGAACTGCCAAGGGTTTACGTCGGGCGCGCTGAAGTTCTCCTGCGTCATCAGCAACAGCGTGGCGGCGGCCAAAAGGCCCACCACGGCGGGCCGCAGACCGAGGAACACGCTCTGCACGGCCTGCGTCTGCATGTATTTCATCAGCATCCTGGCTATCAGCACCATGAGTATCAGCGACGGCAACACGAGCGCAAACGTGGCCGTGAAGCTGCCGAGGATTGACATCCAGTAGCCGAAACCGGCGTTGTGCACCGCCGTGTAGCCGCAATATGTGGCCGAGTTGATGCCTATCGGGCCTGGCGTCATCTGGCTGATTGCCACGATGTCCGTGAACTCTGACGTGGTAAGCCATGCGTGCTTGTGGACTACCTCGCCCTGGATGAGCGACAGCATGCCGTAGCCTCCGCCGAAACCGAACAGCCCGATTTGGAAAAACGTTATGAATAATTCAAGAAAAATCATAATGATAAGCCCCTCCTAAATTCAAAGGAAGCCCCCTCCCAACCTCCCCAAGGGGAGGAGTCGGTTAGCTTTCACTTGTTAATGAATGTTTTTTGTATGCAGCTCCGTATCCTTTCTCCTCCCCTTGGGGAGGTCGGGAGGGGGCTGCTTTTCAGCCTACTCAGTGGGTTTGATGTACTTTCCGTAGACAAATCCGCAGACGCCAGCTATCAAAACGACGTAAATCGGCGAAACGCCGAGCATCCAGATGGCCAGCGCGCAGGCTATCGGTATCCAGCAGTTCGTGAGCGTTATCTTTGCGCTCTT
>CALUGU010000120.1 GCA_944320255.1 uncultured Prevotella sp.
GCTATTCATGGCCTTACGTAGTAGCATTGCTCTTTTTCGCGGCCTTGCCGCTGCTCGTGGCCGGGCGGATAAAGAAAAACATGATGACGTATGAGTACATGCCTTAAAGGTGAGAAGGTGAAAAGGTGAAAAGGTGAGAAGGTGAAAAGGTGAGAAGGTGAAAAGGTGAGAAGGTGAAAAAGTGAGAAGGTGAGAAAGTGAAAAGGTGAAAAAGTAAAAGGGAGTGTGTGGCGGATTTTCAGTTCTTAACTTTTAACTTAAATAAATGAACATTGCAAAGGACATAAAACGGTGGTTGGTTGGCATCTGCGACGCTTGGGCCGACGAGATGCGCAGCACATTCAAAGACGAGGGCGTGTTGATATTTTTCGTCCTCGTGCCGTTGCTTTATCCTTTGCTATATTCCTGGATTTACACTAACGAGGTGGTGCGCGAGGTTCCCGTCGCCGTCGTCGATATGTCGCACAGCGAGGCCAGCCGCGAGTTTGTCAGACGGATGGACGCTTCGCCTGACGTGCGCGTGGCTTACCATTGCAACAACCTTGCCGAAGCCAAGGACCTCGTGGGCCGCCAGGAGGCCTTCGGCGTGGTGTATTTCCCCGTAGACTTCCAGACCGCCGTGGCGCGTATGCAGCAGAGCCGCGTCAGCGTGTTCTGTGACATGGGCTTCATGCTCTATTACAAGGCCATTTACCAGTCGGCCACGGCCGTGGCCGGCGACATGAACGCCGCCATACAGATAGAGCGCGCAGGCAACTGGACGGCGCGCGAGGACGAGATAACCACGAAGCCCCTTGACTTCGACGAGGTGCAGATATTCAACTCCACAGGCGGTTACGGCAACTTCATCATCCCCGGCGTGCTGATGCTCATCATACAGCAGACCCTGCTGCTCGGCGTGGGCCTGTCGGCGGCTACGGCGAGAGAACGCTTTTTGAGGCAGGCTGGCGCGCAAGCCTCCGGCGCGCCTGACAGCCAAGTGCGCCGGTCGGTGGCCTGCTCGTCCGTCGTAATGATGCTTGGCCGCGCCCTGTGTTATTTTACGATTTACGCCGTAGTGTCGGCCTACGTCGCGCTCGTGGTGCCCCGTATGTTCAGCTTCACCTCGTTGCTCCATCCCGCCGACACGTTCTGGTTCATGCTGCCCTTCGTCCTTTCGAGCATCTTTTTCGCCATGACGCTCTCCTGCGCCGTGCGTTACCGTGAGAACGTCATCCTCCTTGTCGTCTTCACCTCCGTGCCGCTGCTGTTCCTCTCCGGAGTGTCGTGGCCCCAGAGCGCCGTGCCGGAGTTCTGGCAGTGGGTGTCGGCCCTGTTCCCCTCAACGTTCGGCGTGCGCGGCTTCGTCCGCATGAACACCATGGGCGCCCTCCTCGGCGACGTCAAGGTGGAGTATGTCGCCCTGTGGGTGCAGACCCTTGCCTATTTCGTCGCCGCCTGCCTGGCCTACCGCTGGAGGGCGAACAAGATAATTAAGAATTAAAAGTTAAGAATTAAAAGTTAAGAATTAAGAGTTAAGAATTAAGAGTTAAGAATTAAGAGTTAAGAATTAAGAAAAATGAGGGTGTATCAAAACGGAGTTAACAGGAGTTAGACGCTTCGCATCGGAGTTAGCGGGAGTTAACGGGAGTTAACGGACAAATGCTAAGTTGTTGTAAGATATGGTATTGTCCGTTAACTTCGGCGAGTGAAACGAGCCTAACTCCTGTTAACTCCTGATAACTTCTTAATTTTGATACACTCTCATTTTTCTTTTCCTGCTGCTTCCCATTGTCACAATGTCACATCTCGATATAATGCCTTGATTGCCAGGTGCTTGTTATGTGACATTGTGCCCTTTTTCACAGTCACTAATGTCACGTTCGCAACACCCTTTTCCCGTTCCCGTTTCCTCGAATTGCAAATCCGCAGGAACAGGAACGAGGTTTCAGCTGCCGTCATACAGCCACAAGTTCCCTGCCCAGCGAGCGCAGCGCTTCTTTTATCGCGAGTATGCGCTCTTCGCTTGGCTTCTTGATTCCGTAGATGTATTTAGCCAGCAGGCTTTTGTTGATGTTGAGGCTCCGCGCCACTTCCGAGACGTTAAGTTGCGGAAACCGGCTGAATATCCTTGCTATCTCATTGTCACGCTCCGGCTCTTCCGTTTCATAAAAGTTGGATATGTGTATGTCCTCGTCTAACTTGGCCCAACGTACCGCCTCGCCGTGCATACAGATTGTGTATCCGCTCCTTTCCGCTTCGCTCGCGTCTTTCAGTGTCGGGAAGGCCTCTAACGGACGGCTGTAAACCCGTCCCTCGCTCGACCGCATATAGATGCGTCCGCCTTCAAACCAAATGTTCTTTATTGTCTCCATACCCGTCTGTTTTTAGTCGTCGTTATACTGTCTCCATACTGCAATGATTTCATCTTTGTACATTTCAGCAAGTTGTAACGCCCTTCTGACGTCCTGTTTCTTCATTCCGTGGTTGTAGACCAACCTTATTTCAGGTTCTATTTCAATTTTCGCGTTGTCGTCACCTTTCACTACGTGCACGTGTATAGGCTTATGCTCATTGGCGAAGAAGAAGAAACGAAGGCCGAATATTTGGCTCATCAGCAGTTTGGTTGGATTGCATAACTTTGTTTTTTAATCCAACTCAAACAGAACACACCCATTGTAGGGGCATAATTTATTATGCCCGCACGTTTCGTAAGAAACGTATTTCGCTGGCATTCAGATGTTTATACGCCCCTCCGTGGCGTGCGGACATAATAAATTACACTGGTGTCCCAAGAAAATCGTTAACAATTCATCTAAATGCCTGAAAATATGTGTGTTATAAGTAAAAAAGCGTGCGGAGGATTTCAGTAGGCAATTAAAAAGCTAATTTTGCGTCAAATATCAAAATGACACAAAATGACTCAAATTCCTTACATCTTCAACCAACTCACCCAATGGCTTCCCCGTGACAAGTTCGACCGTCTGGTCAAACAGTACAAAGGCAATGCTTATGTGAAAGACTTCAGTTGTTGGAAGCATCTGCTCGTAATGATATGGGCGCAGTTGACATCTCGGCGCAGCCTGCGCGACATAGAGACGTCGTTGCGGGCACATTCCGACAAGCTGTACAGGATGGGCATGGGCCGGCATGTCAGCCGCAACAACATCGCCAACGCCAATGCAAAGAGGGATGTGGCGATATACCGCGGCCTGGCGCAGGAGATGATGCGCCTGGCCACGTCAGCCAAAATCCGGGACAGGCACCTTGAGCGGATTGCCGCAGAGTTTTCCTTGAACGGCTTCTTTGCGATAGACTCAAGCACGGTGAGCCTTGACTTGGCCAGGCACCCGTGGTGCAAGCCTCAAAAAGGCGGTTTCGGCGGCGTGAAACTCCACACCATGTACGACATAATGAGGGAAGTCCCCAGGATGTGCCTTGTGACGGGCAGGGAAGAGCGCGACCAGACATTCATGGAAGACTACCCTTACGAACCGGGATGCTTTTACGTGCTTGACAAGGCTTACGTGAAGACTTCCGGGATGGCGGCCATACAATGCGCAAAGGGCTTTTTTGTGGTAAGGCGGAAAAGGAACATGGTGTACTCCGTTGTCAGCGGCGGCGCAGTATGCGACGGTCCCGTCATGGCCGACATGACAATAAGGTTTACAAGCCGGTGGGCGAGTCAGGGGTATCCGTGGAATTTGCGTATGGTGACATTCTACGTCGAGGACAAGAACGAAACGATGCAGTTTATGACCAACAATTTCGACATACCACCTACGACCGTGGCACTTCTCTATAAATACAGGTGGCAAATCGAGCTGTTCTTCAAATGGGTAAAACAGCATATGAGGATTGTCTCGTTCTACGGGACATCGGCCAACGCCGTGATGATACAGATATATACGGCGTTCACGACATATTGCTTGCTTGCGATTGTGGCAGGGGCTGTTGGATATAAAGGCAGCCTGTATGATTTCTCAAACCTTGTCAGCGTATCACTGACAGAGAAGACGACGATAAAGGAGCTTATCGCCAGGTTTGGGAGGACGGAGGCAAAAAAAGACGGCAGTGACGAAACTTGGCCGTCATTTTTTGATTAATGACATTTTGTTACTTCGTATGAGATAAAATCGAGCATTTTACAACTGTTAAATTTTTCTTGGGACACCAGTGTAATTCATTATGTCCGCACGCTCTGAAAGAGCGTTTAAATACCTGTATGTCAGCAAAATACGTTTCTACGAAACGTATTTTGCTGACATAATGAACCAAATGTCTGCGTTAAGCTAATTATGTCCCTACAAGGACGACATTCCCGTTCCTGCGGATTTAAATCCGAGAAAACAACGTGACATTGGTGACAACGAAAAAGACCGCAATGTCACATCGCAAACGCCTGGCCGTCAATACACTATATCGAACTGTGACATTGTGACAATGAAAATCGGCAGAAACAGCATCCCATTCCTGCACAATTCCTACGTTATTTATAATGTACTTTTATCGGATTGCAAATCCTTATACTCCCCACCTGCGAATTGCAAATCCGCAGGAACAGAAAGTGTATCAAAAAGGAGTTAATAGGAGTTAGACGCTTCGCGTCGGAGTTAGCTGGAGTTAACGGACAAATGCTAAGTTGTTGTAACATAGTGTATTGTCCGTTAACTCCGGCGAGTGAAACGAGCCTAACTCCTGTTAACTCCTAATAACTCCTAAATTTCACAAAACAACCCCTTCTCCCCTCCTTGGAGGGGTTGGGGGAGGCTTTACCCCTTCACTTTCAGCTTCCTCACGGCCACCGTCTTGCCGTCGCGCTCCACCTTGACAACGGCCACGCCGGCTACGCCGGCCGTGATGTCCACCTCCGTAGTGGCGGCCATGCGCTGCGCCGCCGCCATTCCGTCGGCAGAGTACACCGTGATGCGGTCGCCCTCGGCCACGCCTTCCACTCGGATTACGCCCGGCTGCACGAAGTAGGCGCGTATGGCGTCGTTGAGTTTGTCGCCCGCCATGCGGTTGAAGCTGACGGTGAAGCGGCCGGTGATGTCGCCAGGCGCCGCCGTCGTGAAGTCGTAACCGCCCTCAAGCAGGTCTACCGTGCGGCCCGTGGCGGCATCTTCGAGCACCACCGTCTCGTAACCATCTGCAACGCAGCTTTCAGGTATGGCGATGGTGTACATTCCGGCTTCGGGCACGGTGACGCCTACGGCGGTCTCGCCCTCGATGTTCACCGCCGAGAGCAGCG
>CALUGU010000121.1 GCA_944320255.1 uncultured Prevotella sp.
CAATAATTTTACGTAACTCGCTGATTATCATTGTGCGCTATATGATGGCGCAAAAAAGTGATGAAGTCAGGAAATTATGCAAAATCGGGAAAAACGACGGCGTTTTCGGGAAAAATTCTTTATCTTTGCCGTAGAAGACATGGTAAAGGCAAACGTCATAGAAAGGATTAAGGCCTTGGCACGCGACACGATGCCGCAGGGCAGTTCGCTGTTGCTGTACGGTTCGCAGGCGCGCGGCGACGCCCGCGAGGGGTCAGACTGGGACTTGCTTATCCTGCTCGACAAACCTTCGCTCGACGCCGACGACTACGGCGTGGCGTATCCTTTCCGTGAGCTGGGCTGGGAGCTTGGCGAGGAAATCAACCCCGCAGTTTACACAAAGCGGCAATGGGAGGCGTGGAAGTTCCAGCCTTACAACAAGAATGTGGAACGAGACAAAATCGTATTGAAATGAGCTTGACAGAAGAAGAACGCAAAATAATCGTTAGCCTGGAATACGAGAAAGCGCGCAACACGTTCAGCCAAGTTGGCGAGTTGCGTAAATTAGGCTATTGGGACACCGTGGCAAACCGCCTTTATTACGCCGTTTTCCACGCCGTAAGCGCACTGCTCATACATGACAGCCACCAAGTAAACACGCACAAAGGTACTATTTCATTATTCGGGCAGCATTACATCCGCACAGGCATATTGCCGCAAGAATGCGGAAGGCTGTATTCCGACTTGCAAATAATGCGCAACAACAGTGATTACAACTGCTCATACAATACGACGCGGGAAGAAATCGAGCCTAAAATAGACATGGCTAAATTGTTTATTGAAAAAATAGGCAAACTCATAGGGATGTGAAAAACACGATAAAACGATCCTGCAACCCTACGTCCACACAACCTTATAGCCTCATAAAATCTTATAAACACCACAAAAACAATAATGGTTAAAACCGATGTTTTGTTTTGCCGTTATGCCGAAAAGGCGTAACTTTGCACACTATTTTAAATAAAGCGAAGCGAAATGTCATATTTGTTTTCTTCAGAATCAGTATCGGAAGGGCATCCCGACAAGGTTGCCGACCAGGTTTCAGACGCCATACTCGACCAGTTCCTCGCCTACGACGACAAGGCCCGCGTGGCCGTCGAGACGCTCGTGACGACGGGGCAGGTGGTGATAGCGGGCGAAGTGCGCAGCGAGGAGTACATCGACTTGCAGACCGTGGCGCGCAAGACGATAAAAAGGATAGGCTACACGAAGTCGGAATACCAGTTCGACGGCGACTCGTGCGGCATCCTAAACGCCATCCACGAGCAGAGCGACGACATCAACCGCGGCGTGGACAACGGCGACTGCGACAACCAGGGCGCGGGCGACCAGGGCATGATGTTCGGCTACGCCTGCAACGAGACGGAGAACTACATGCCCGTGACGCTCGACCTGGCCCACCTGATAATGAGGACGCTGGCCGACATACGCAAGGAGGGCGAGGCAATGACTTACCTAAGGCCCGACGCCAAGAGCCAGGTGACCGTGGAGTACGGCGACGACGGCACTCCGCTGAGGATTACGACAATCGTGGTATCGACGCAGCACGACGAGTTCGACACTGACGACGAGCGCATGCGCCGGCGCATCGAGGATGACGTGAAGAACATCCTGATGCCGCGCGTGAAGGCGCAGATACACTCGGAGAAGGTGCTCGCGCTGTTCGGCGACGACATAAAATACTTGGTGAACCCCACGGGCAAGTTCGTCATCGGCGGGCCCAACGGCGACACTGGCCTGACGGGGCGCAAGATAATAGTTGACACCTACGGCGGCAAGGGCGCGCACGGCGGCGGTGCATTCTCCGGCAAGGACTCAAGCAAGGTGGACCGCTCGGCGGCCTACGCGGCGCGCCACATAGCCAAGAACATGGTGGCGGCGGGCGTGGCCGACGAGATGCTCGTGCAGGTGAGCTACGCCATCGGCAAGGCGGAGCCGGTGAGCGTCTACGTGAACACTTACGGCAGAAGCCACGTGAAGATGAGCGACGGCGAGATAGCCGCACGGATAAGCGGGATGTTCGACCTGAGGCCGAGCGCGATAGAGCGCGAGCTGAAGCTGCGCCAGCCGATGTATCTCGAAACGGCGGCCTACGGCCATATGGGGCGCAAGAACGAGGTGGTGAAAAAGACGTTCACCAGCCGCTACCACGAGGAGAAGACCATCGACGTGGAGCTGTTCACATGGGAAAAGCTCGACAAGGTGGACGAGATACGAAAGGCGTTCCTTTAATAGCAGACAAGGGACGAGCAGACGAGCAGACGAGGGACAAGCAGACAAGGGACAAGGGACGAGCTGTCAGCTTTCCCAAAATTCCCAGCCCTCCCAGCTCTCCCAGTCTTCCCAAAAACAATAACCAGTGACAACGGCTATCTTGCAAACCGACTCAACGGCGACGGCGACCACGGAGCACGACGCCGCAACGGCGGCACGCCACAGCGCGGAGCGGCAGACCGTGGCGCGCACTGACGCCGCGGCCGCGGCCGACTCGACGGCAAGGCCGGCTGTAGCCGTTGACAGCACGGTGCAGGTGACGGCGTTGAGCGACACTGTCTACGTGTTCGGAAAGGGTTACGCCTGGCGCACCGACGGCTCGGAGGATGAGACGCCGGCGCTTGACAGCCACCTGAAGCTCGACTCGCTGATGGCGGCGTGCCGTGACGGGGGACGCTACGGCGTGGCCGGCGACCCCGTGCCTTACACCATACGCGGCGACAACACCGTGACGGCGCTGCTGCTGGGCTGCTTCATCATAGCCCTCGCGGCCTTCGCCAACTCGCGCCGCTTCATGCTCAGGCAGGTGAAGCACTTCTTCCGCGAGCCGAGGACCGGCGTCACGGAGATGACGGAGACCACCGCCGAAGTGCGCCACCAGCTGTTCTTCGTCCTCCAGACGTGCCTGCTGCTGTCGATAATATCGTTCCTTTACACCCTTGAGCGCGTGGCCGACACGTTCAACCTGTCGTCGCAATACCAGCTCGTGGCGATATTCTTCGGCGTCTTCGCAGGCTATTTCGCCCTGAAGACGCTGCTTTACTGGGTTGTCAACTGCGTGTTCTTCGGCAAGCGCGAAAGCGTGCGCTGGCTCAAGTCGCTGCTGTTCGCCACGTCGGCCGAAGGCCTGGCGCTGTTCCCCCTCGTGCTGTTGCAGTCTTACTTCGACCTTTCCGTACAAAAAGCCATCATTTACACGGCTTTCGTGATAGTTTTAGTTAAAATGATGCTGCTTTACAAGAGTTTTGTCATGTTTTTCAAAAACAAGAGCTTTTTTTTACAAATAATTTTGTACTTTTGCGCCCTTGAAATAATACCCCTGCTCTCGTTAGGGGGCGTATTAGTAAAGGTAGTGGATAATTTGAAAATAAATTTTTAGGATATTCGACCGATGGTAAGAAAGATTTTAGTGTCACAGCCGAAGCCAAGCAGCGACAAGTCTCCATATTTCGAGATGGAAAAAGAATACGACGTGGAACTGGTCTTCCGCCCGTTCATCAAGGTGGAAGGGCTCTCGTCAAAAGAGTTCCGCCAGCAGAAAATCAGCATCCTCAACTACACGGCCGTAGTGTTCACCTCAAGGCACGCCATCGACAACTACTTCAAGTTGGCGAAAGAGATGCGCCTCGAAATACCGGAGACGATGAAATACTTTTGCGTCACGGAGACAATAGCCCTTTACATCCAGAAATACGTCCAGTACAGGAAGCGCAAGGTGTTCTTCGGCAAGACCGGCAAGATAGACGACCTGCTGCCGACGATGATGAAGCACAAGGCCGAGAAATACCTCATACCGATGAGCGACGTGCACGACGACACGGTGAAAAAGCTGCTCGACGCGAAAAAGCTCAACCACACGGAATGCGTGATGTACCGCACGGTGAGCAACGACTTCACCGAGGACGAGGTCAAGACGTTCGACTACGACATGTGCATATTCTTCAGCCCGTCGGGCATCAGCGCGTTCAGCAAGACCTTCGGCGACTCGATGAACGACAAGGTGGTGGTGGGCACGTTCGGCCCGGCCACGGCCAAGGCCGCGCACGACGCAGGGCTTAAAGTCGAGGTGGAAGCCCCGACCATGCAGCACCCGTCGATGACGAGCGCGCTGGACGACTACCTGAAAAACCATAAGTAAAAAGATAAATGTCAATACCGGGCATGGCGACATTGAAAAAAGAGGAAAGGCTGTGCAGCAGGACGCTCATAGAAAAACTCTTCCACAAGGACGGCAGCCGCTCGATGGCCGCGTTCCCCTTGCGGCTTGTCTATATGCCGGTAGAGAACGACGGCAGCAGGCCCGCCGCCCAGATGCTCGTAAGCGTGCCCAAGCGTTGCTTCAAGCGCGCGGTGAAGCGCAACAGGGTGAAGCGGCAGGTGCGCGAGGCTTACCGGAAATGCAAGGAGACACTCTACGCCGGACTGGAAGCTAACGGCGGCGCAGGCGTGGCCATGGCGTTCATCTGGCTTGACGACAAGCTGTGGGACTCGCGCGACGTTGACTCGAAGGTGGCGAACCTGATGCAAAGGCTCGCCGAAAAGCTGAAAAGGCAATGACGCGCTTCGCAAGGCTCGTGTCCAAAGCGCTGGTGTGGCTGCTCTGTCTCCCCATCGTGTTTTACCAGAAGTGCATATCGCCGCTGACACCGCCGTCGTGCAGGTTCACCCCCACTTGCTCCGAATACGCCAAGCAGGCCCTGAAGAAGCACGGCCCCGTAAAAGGCCTCGCCCTCGCCATTTGGCGCATACTGCGCTGCAACCCGTGGGGAGGCAGCGGATACGACCCGGTGCCGTAGGATGAGTGAAGAGTGGAGAATTAAGAATTAAGAGTTAAAAATTAAGAGTTCCCCTACGGCGTTATTTGGCTTATCAGGCTCATCCGGCCCATTACTCTCATCAGTCCCATCCCCCATAACTCCCAAATAAGAACAATCAAAGAAAAACCATACGATGAACAAGAACTTTGTTGAAGAACTAAGATGGCGCGGCATGCTGGCCCAAATCATGCCGGGCACCGAA
>CALUGU010000122.1 GCA_944320255.1 uncultured Prevotella sp.
CCTTGAAATCGTAAGACGTACATTCTGCTATAAGTCTGTTATCGTGTATCTGCATGATTTTCTCGTTGTTGTAAGGGCATAATACCCCAATATCGTTTACAAACATACATAAAAAAGTTCATTTTCCGTTCAGAAGGGATGAATAAAAGCGGATTTGGAAAAAAATTCTCTATAAAAACACACCTTAAAAGACCTATTATGAAATGATTTGCCCTTATCTGTAATTTTTTCGAGGGATTTTCTATACTTTTGTATCTGTGATAGTAAATACCTTATTGAATAGTGGCAAAGAAATTTGAAATACGAAATAGTACGGCGGAGTTCCTTACCTTCATCGCAGAGGGTAAGGAAGACGGCATACAGGTGCTTTATAAGGACGAAAACATTTGGGCTACCCAAAAGGCAATGGCTGAATTGTTCGGTGTTGATAGAACGGTCATCACCAAGCATCTGAAAAACATCTTTGATAGTTCTGAGTTACAGCAAAATTCAGTATGTGCAAAATTTGCACATACTGCCGAGGATGGAAAAACGTACAATACGACTTTTTACAACCTCGACGCCATCATTTCCGTAGGCTACCGTGTCAATTCCGTTCGTGCCACCCAGTTCCGTCAATGGTGTACTTACGTGCTTCGCCAGTTTGCCATCAGAGGATATGTCATTGACAAAAAGCGAATGGAGAACGGTTCATTTATCGGAGAGGATTATTTTGAGCATTTGCTGGCCGAAATCCGAGAGATACGTTTGAGCGAACGGCGGTTCTATCAGAAACTTACCGATATCTATGCCACGTCCATAGACTACAATAAAAGCGCACCTACCACACGTTTATTCTACAAAAAGGTTCAGAACAAAATGCACTATGCCGTGCATGGGCATACGGCGGCGGAACTGATTGTTGAACGTGCCGATGCCTCCAAGGAACACATGGGACTGACCACATGGGAGAATGCTCCGGACGGGAAAATCGTGAAGCCGGACGTAAGCATAGCCAAACATTATCTGAAACAAACCGAGCTGGAAGATATGGGGCGGCTTGTCAACGCCGTGCTTGACATGGCGGAGCGTATGGCGAAACGACATATCCCAATGACAATGGAGGATTGGGCGAAGCGCATAGACCTGATACTGGAAGCCGGAGGTGATGCCGTGTTGGACAATGCCGGACGCATTACGGCTGAGTTCGCCAAGCAATTCGCCGAAGCTGAATTTGAGAAGTATCGCGTCATTCAGGACAAGAACTTTTCTTCCGACTTCGACCGGTTCATCGGTGACTCTCCTTTACCACTTGATTTTGTACCGGGGGACGAGTAAAATCCCAATCACAGGGAAAACGCAACAGCTTATAGGGAAAACCTTCACGATGTTATTTTAGGCTATCATTTAACATTGATTTTTTCCTCGTTTTTCTTTCGTTATTTTCGGATAAAAGCCGTACTTTTGCAGCACAGAGCTGCGGTTGCTTATGGATGCTTATTTTCGGATTTGCAGGATATTTGCAACACGTACACGCAAGTCGCTGATAGAGCTAATGTCTTGTATTTGAGGAGGTCAAGTGATTCCGACAAGTAAAGACATACTAAATCGCAAGCAAAAGCGTGCAGCTCTGGTGAGTTGCACGCTTTTTGCGTTTATGGGGTTATTGGCTTCTATGCCTTTTCTATGCCCTTTTTCATCTGTGCCTTTCGTTCAATCTTCATCGTTCAACAATGCCACATATTGCCTGTTTGTCAGATTTTCATCCTTTATCTTATTCAAGTTCGTTTTCCACGCCTCCTTGAAGTTGCGCACCTCTTGCTCTGACTTTTATCTGTTCGGGGTTCTTCTTGCCGCCGAAAAACAGCAGGGCTATCAGTACGATGAAGATTATCTCTTGTGACCCTATTTAAAACACCATTCTTGATTTTATGGGGTTTACTGTTTTTTCATCACATCACCGGCCCAACTTTGAATGACATTCAGACTGTTTCCGTTCAGCAGTTTGCCGTCCTGCCATTCCAAATCGGGATATGCTTTCCTTAATTCTTTCACGCTATTGCTTATCCCGCTGCCGCCAGACGTGGCAAACGGAACGAGCGTCTTGCCTTTCAGGTCGTGGCTCTCGATGAATGTGTTGATAATTCGAGGAGCCTGATCCCACCAGATGGGGTAGCCGATAAAAACGACATCGTAGGCGGCGACGTCCGCTTTTGCGCCTTTCAATGCCGGACGTGCCTGCGAGTTGTTCATTTCCACCGAGCTGCGCGACTGCCTGTCGTTCCAGTCAAGGTCGGCGGCGGTGTAGGCTTGTTGCGGGACAATCTCGTACAAATCCCCGCCTGTAACGTCCGCAATCGTCCGGGCCGCCTCGGCTGTCGTGCCTGTGGCTGAAAAATACACGACCAACGGCTTGTTTTCGGTTTGCATACTATTCTCTCCTTTATTTTGGGCGCAAGCGGCAAAGCCTATTGTCATCACCGCCGCCAATATCAACATTATCTTGTTCATAAATCGATTTGTCCTAAATTGATGTCACTTGGCATATTCCTCCTTGACGATGCGCAACGCCTTGATGGCGGCGGGGAAGCCGATGTAGGGCAGGCACTGGACGACGGCGGCGGCCAGAGTTTCGGGCGAGTTGCCAACGTTGATGTTGCCGTGGTAGTGCGAGCGGAGCTGGCTTTCGGCTTCCAAGGTCGTCAGCACGCAGTAACCCAGCAGCTCGCGCGTCGGCAAGTCAAGCGCGCCACGGCTGTATATCTCGCCGAAAAAATAGTCCGTGAGGAAGTGCTCCACGTCCTTGCCTATGCCGCCGGGCAAACCTTCCATCACCGAGGCGATGCCGCCGGGATAGAGCTTGTCCTGAACGCCTTTGCCCGTCTCGTGACGGCTGTCCTCCGTCACCGTGCCCTGCTTTTCCAAGGGCAGGCTGACGCCCCGCTCCTTGAACACCTCGTTCACCGTAGCCACGGCGTTAAGCATCTTGGGGAAACCGATGAACGGGGCGGTGAGATACATCACCTCGCGCAGTTCTTCGGGAGTGACGCCCACATTGAGCGCCGCCCCGGCGTGGGCTTTCAGCTGCGGGAGAGTCTGCATCGTGGCGAGGGTGACGCAGGTAATCATCTCACGCTGTTTCAAGGTAAGGTTTCCTGTCTGGAACACCTCGCCGAAGATGAACTTCTGAAGGATGTCCATCATCTCCGGGTCCGTGCCCTGCCCGGTAAGGGCTTCGCCGCCGAACAGGGTGCGGTAATTCTGCTTGCATGCTTCAATCCTATCCATATCGCTTGTTGTTTGTGCCATCGCGGACAGGCTGCCTGCCAGCACGAGGGCGGTTGTTATTAATGTTTTTACTCTCATAAAAATACAATTATAAATTGAATGATTTTCACACTGGCGCGTTCTTTGCCAGCATACCTCATTTTCCCTGCCGATCGTATTCTTCATCCGTCACAGGCTCCAGCCATTCATTTGACGTGTTTTCTCCAGGAACCTCGAAGGCGAGATGCGCGAACCAGCTGTCCGCCGCCGCGCCGTGCCAGTGCTTCACATTCGCCGGGATGTGGACAACATCGCCCGGAAGCATCTGCACGGCAGGCTTGCCTTCCTCCTGATACCAGCCCTTGCCGGCCACGCAGACAAGCATCTGCCCGCCTCCCTTCGTGGCGTGGTGGATGTGCCAGTTGTTACGGCATCCCGGCTCGAAAGTCACATTGTTGAACGGTATCTGCTCCTTGGATATTGGAGCCAGATAGCTGTTGCCGATGAAATACTTGGCGTAAGCGGTGTTCGGTTCGCCGATGGGGAAAATCATTTCCCGCTGGAAAGCGGCCTTGCCGTCAGCTCCAGCCGCCTGGATTTGAGTGTTCTTTTCCTGTGCCATAATTCCTTGAACGTTGGTCATTGTTGCTACTAATAATAAAAACAAAATCTTTTTCATGTGTCGAGAATATTATTCAATAAAGTTGTTAATTCGGTTGGCGGGGTTGAGCGGCGTCTGGTCTGACAACTCCAACGACTTTACCATGTGCAGCGTCCCTTGCTTGTATTTCCGGAAATGCGCCGAGGCGATGTGCTTGTCGTAAGCCTCCTTGCTTGCGTATGTTTCAAGAATGGTTATCTTGCAAGGATTTTCTTTCTCGGCGACGGCATACATGGTCAGCACGCCCGGTTCGGTGCGCAGGGATATTTCGCCCACCTCTGTCACATATTTCATATATTCACCGAGGCACTGCGGCCATACTTCGATTTTCGACAGGCGCACGATGCCGTCGGCGGCCATCGGTTCCTTGGCGCACATGCCCGGCTGACGGGACTGATGCGTTTCCCTTTTCGCCGTGCCGCCGCACGACAGCAGTCCGAAAAGGAGCAATGCGATTAGTAGATTTCGTATCATATTTTTTTGCAAAGATACGGAAACACAAGACGAAGCGGAATAAACATATCCTCTACTTTTGTAACAATTTTACTGATTTTCTCATTTTAATGGTTTTCCAATATGTGGCTTTTTGCGCTGCAAAAGACCGTAAATCGCGGCCTGAAAGACGGCTTTTTGCAAGCCGTTTTGCCGTGTTTTGCAAAAACATGGTGTATCAAGATGGAGCAAACAGGAGCCTAACGCTTCGCGTCGGAGTTGTCAGGAATTAACTGGCAAATGCTAAGTTGCTGTAATACAGGCTATTGTCTGTCAGCTCCGGAGAGGGGAACGAGCCTGGCTCCCGTTTTTACCGCTGATAGCTCCATAGTCTTGACCCACCATCGCCACAGGCTTTTAACGCTTCTTCTTGATGCAAAGGTAGCGGCAGGCGACGTAAAAGCGTGTAACTATTCCACGGAAGATTGTGACGTTTTTACTGATTATGGTTAAAACAAAATCGGCCATCAGGCCGTATAAGCCTGATGACCGACTTGTGCTTAAAATCATTTTAAATCTCCGTCCTTCGCCTTTTGACTTTTCACTTTATAGTCAAAAAGAAATGGTTTGCGAATTACACAAACGGAACTTGAGAGTTAGAAGTGACTCCAACTCTTCCTT
>CALUGU010000123.1 GCA_944320255.1 uncultured Prevotella sp.
CGGCGTATGCCGTCAACGAACGGCAAGTTCATCACCTTCGGGTGCTGGCGCAGCCACCAGATGTCGGCCTTGTTGCCGGCCAGGCGGGTGCAGTGGATGCGGCTCTGCTGGCCTGCACCTATGCCTATGGCCTGCCCGTCCTTTACGTAGCACACCGAGTTGCTCTGCGTGTACTTAAGGGTGATGAGGCTGATGATGAGGTCGCGCTTGGCTTCAGGCGTGAAGTCCTTGGCCTGCGTGGGGATGTTCTCGAACAGCGCAGGGTCGTCCAGCTTCACCTCGTTGCGTCCCTGCTCGAACGTTATGCCGAACACCTGCTTGTGCTCAATGGGCGCAGGCGTGTAGGCGGGGTCTATCTTGATTACGTTGTAAGTGCCCTTGCGCTTGTCTTTCAGTATGGCAAGAGCTTCAGGCGTGTAGTCCGGGGCTATCACTCCGTCGCTCACCTCGCGCTTGAGGAGCGTGGCCGTGGCCTCGTCGCACGTGTCGCTAAGCGCCACGAAGTCTCCGTAGCTGCTCATTCGGTCGGCACCGCGCGCCCTTGCGTAAGCGCACGCCAAGGGCGAAAGCTCTATCTTTACGTCGTCTACAAAGTAAATCTTCTTCAATGTGTCGCTGAGCGGCAGGCCTACAGCGGCTCCGGCGGGCGACACGTGCTTGAAGCTGGCCGCCGCGGGCAGCCCGGTGGCCGCCTTGAGCTCGCGCACGAGCTGCCAGCTGTTGAGCGCGTCGAGGAAGTTGATGTACCCAGGGCGGCCGTTGAGCACCTCTATGGGCAGTTCGCCTTCCTCCATGTAAATGCGTGAAGGTTTCTGGTTAGGATTACATCCGTACTTTAAAGCTAACTCTTTCATTTGCTGTCATATTACGATTTCGTGTGCAAAAATACAGCAAATTAACCTTAAATCAAAATAAAAGGTGGCCTTTTACAAGCTAAAAGGCCACCTTTTACAATTTCCGGCGCGCCATACCGCCGCGCCGAATGCGTCAGTTTTAGAGCAAAGACTCGAATTTCTCTTTCAGCTTTGCCTTCGTCGTGGCGCCTACGAACTTGTCAACAACCTGGCCGCCCTTGAAGAACAGGATGGTGGGGATGTTGCGGATGCCGAACTCCATGGCGATGTCGTCGCATTCCTCGACGTCGCACTTGCCTACGACGAGCTTGCCGTCGTACTCCTCGGCGAGTTCGCCGATGATGGGGGCGATGGCCTTGCAGGGGCCGCACCATGTCGCCCAGAAGTCAACTACCAACGGTTTGTCGCCGTTCTTCAAGCTCTCAAAGTTCTCTGTTGTGATTTTTACTTCCATTGTTTCTGTTTTTTATTTAGTTAATAATCAGTTAAATCCGTAAAAGACACTTGCGGCGCATGCCTTTAGCGCATCCCGGATTGCGCGTTGCGGGTCAGTTTATCGTGTAGCCCAGCGCGTCGTTGTCCTTGATGAACGCTATCAACGTCTTGTTGACGTCAACCTTTCCCTTGCGGCTGTGCAGCACGAACGGCCTGTGGCTGTTGCCGTCGCTCACCGCAAAGTAAAGCTGGGTGTTGCCGGGACAGTTGCTTATCACCGTCACGAGGTCGGAAACCACGGTGTCGTCGAGCTTCGCCGAGTCCACCGTTATCGTGAGTTTCTCTATCTGCTTGTCTTTCACCGTCTGCAAATATTCTATGTTCGTGACGCGCATTTCCATGATGTTGCTGTCGCGGAAACGCTGAACGAACTGCGCCTTGACCATCACCGTGCACCCTTCGACGAGCATTCCGCTCCATTTACCCCACTCTTCGCCGAAGAAGGCAAGTTCACCCGAACCTTCAAAGTCTTCAATCGTGACAAAGCCGCAGGGCGTCCCTTTCTTCGTAAACTTGCTGCGCACCATCGTGACGATGCCGCCGAGGTAAATGTCGCGCTTCTTTGAAAGCTCCTGTTTGTCGGCAAGTTCCGAGCAATGGGTGTTGCACATGTTCGTCAATATCACCTCGTAGTCGTCAAGCGGGTGTGCAGAGAGGTAGATGCCTACGAGGTCTCGCTCGCGGTTCAGCTTCTCTATGCTGCTCCAAGTGTCGCCTTCGGGCACCTGCGGCGTGGCTATGTCCACGCTGTCCATGCCTCCGAAAAGCGAGTTTTGCGCCTCGTTCTTCTCCTGTTGGTACAACTGGCCGTAACGAACGAGCGTGTCAAGGAATACTTCCCCTTTGGCATTGCGCCCGAAATAGCTCTCACGCCTGATGTTGAAGCTGTCGAAACCGCCGCTCAGCACCAAGCTCTCGAAGCACTTGCGGTTGCAAGCCGAGAGGTTTACGCGCTGCGCCAGGTCGAAGATGTCTTTGTAAGGGCCGTTAGCTTCGCGCTCCGCTATTATGGCTTCAGCCGCCGCCGCGCCCATGCCTTTTATCGCTGCGAGGCCGAAACGGATGGCTCCCTGCTTGTTGACGCTGAACTTCTGGCGGCTCTCGTTAACGTCCGGACCGAGCGTCTTGATGCCCATCGACTTGCATTCGTCCATGAGCTTCGTTATTTCATTTATGTTAGTGACGTTGCGGCTCATGTTGGCGGCCATGTATTCCGCCGGGTAATGCGCCTTGAGATACGCCGTCTGGTAAGCCACCCAAGAGTAACACGTGGCGTGGCTCTTGTTGAATGCGTAGCTGGCAAACTTCTTCCAGTCCTCCCATATCTTGTGCAACGTCTCGTGCTTGTAGCCGTTTTTCTCGCCGCCCTCGTAGAAAAGGCCCTCCAAGTGGTTCATCTTCTCTATCTGCTTCTTGCCCATCGCCTTGCGCAGAGTGTCGCTCTGGCCTCGCGTGAAGCCTGCAAGCTGGCGGCTGAGAAGCATGACTTGCTCTTGGTAGACGGTTATTCCGTAAGTGTCCTTGAGGTATTTCTCCATGCAAGGGATGTCATACGTTATCTTCGACGGGTCTCGCTTGCGCTCGATGAACTGCGGAATGTAGTCCATCGGGCCCGGACGGTAGAGGGCGTTCATGGCTATAAGATCCTCGAACACTGTCGGATGAAGTTCACGGAGGTACTTCTGCATGCCGGCGGACTCGAACTGGAACGTACCGATCGTGCGTCCCTCGCTGTATAATTTATATGTGTCGGGGTCGTCGATAGGTATCGTGTCAAGGTCTATCACCTTGCCCGTGGTCAGACGGATGTTCTCCACCGCCTCCTTAAGTATCGACAAAGTTTTCAGTCCGAGGAAGTCCATCTTGATGAGTCCGGTCTCCTCGATGACGCTGCCTTCATACTGCGTGCAAAGCAACTTATGGCCTGTCTCCTTGTCGTCGGCCGTAGAAACGGGCACCCAATCACTGATAGGATCGCGGCAGATGATGGTTCCGCAGGCGTGGATGCCGGTGTTCCTGACGTTGCCCTCAAGCATCTTGGCGTACTCAATGGTCTCACGCATACGCGGGTCGGGCGAAGCCTCGGCCTCGCGCAGCTCCTTTACGCACTTGATAGCGTTCGTGAGGTTCATCTTCAAGCCGTCGGGCAGGCGGTCGGGGATGGCCTTGCAGAGGCGGTTAGACTCTTCCAAGGGCAGCTTCTCGACGCGCGCCACGTCCTTTATGGCGAGCTTCGTCGCCATCGTGCCGTATGTTATGATGTGCGCCACCTTGTCTGCGCCGTACTTTTCAGTCACCCAGTCGAGCACCTTTCCGCGTCCGTCGTCGTCGAAGTCGGTGTCAATATCGGGCAAAGAGATACGGTCAGGATTGAGGAAACGCTCGAACAGAAGGTCGTATTTTATGGGGTCTATCTTGGTGATACCCAAACAGTAAGCCACCACCGAGCCAGCCGCACTACCACGTCCGGGGCCTACCATGACGCCGAGTTGGTCGCGCGCGGAGTTGATGAAGTCCTGAACGATGAGGAAGTAACCGGGGAAACCCATCGTCTTCATTATGTAAAGCTCGAAGTTGACGCGCTCTTTCACCTCGTCGGATAGCGGGTCGCCGTAGAGCTTCCTGGCTCCTTCGTAAGCCAGTTTGGCCAGATAGTCGGCCTCGAACTTTATCCTATATATCTTATCGTAGCCTCCGAGCTTCTTTATTTTCTTCTCCCCTTCCTCGCGCGAGAGCACCACGTTGCCGTTCTCGTCTTGAGTGAACTCGTCGTAAAGCTGCTCTTCGGTGAACTTTTTACGGTACTCTTCCTCCGTCCCGAACTCCTCCGGGATGGGGAAGAAGGGCATGATCGGTGAATGGTCTATGCTGTACATCTCAACCTTGTCGAGCACTTCGCAGGTGTTTGCGAGGGCTTCGGGCACGTCGGCGAACACCTGGTTCATCTCCTCGCGGGTCTTAAACCACTCCTGCTTGGTGTAAAGCATACGGTTGGGGTCGTCCAAGTCCTTGTTGGTAGACAGGCACAGGAGGCGGTCATGAGCCTCGGCGTTCTCTTCGTCAACGAAGTGGCAGTCGTTCGTGCAGACTAATTTCACGCCGTATTTCTCCGAGAGTTTCACCAACACCTTGTTCGCCTTTTCCTGCAAGGGGAACGTTTCACGGTTGGCGCGGATGCTTGGGTTTTTCACCTCATGGCGTTGCAGCTCAAGGTAATAGTCGTCGCCGAAGACGCGCTTGTACCACTGCACGGCCTCCTCGGCCCCCTCCATGTCGCCTTTCAGGATTTTGGCGGGCACTTCGCCGGCTATGCACGCCGAGCAGACTATCAGTCCCTCGTGGTACGCCTCAAGGTCGGCGCGGTCTGTACGGGGGCGCATGTAGAAGCCGTCCACCCACGCGCGGCTCACCAACTTGATGAGGTTCTTGTAGCCCTTGTAGTTCTTCGCCAGCACGATAAGGTGGTAGCCGCCCTGGTCGCCGTGGTCTTTCACCTT
>CALUGU010000124.1 GCA_944320255.1 uncultured Prevotella sp.
TCATACGTCTGCTTGGCTATGCACGGCGCGCCGCAGTTGTGTATGTGCCACTCCAGGCAGGGCTTGTACCGGCCCTGCTCGACGCCCTCCTTCGTTATGGGTTGGCGGCATGTGCGCGGGCGGTAGAGCCTTTTTATCAGGTCGAGCACGGCGTACATAGAGCCTACGTGGCTGTAAGGGCCGTAGTAAGTGCCCCATTTCTTGTTAATCGTGCGCGTCTTGAATATGCGCGGGAAGTACTCGTTGGTGACGCATATCGAGGGGTAAGTCTTGCCGTCCTTCAGCAGGATGTTGTATTTCGGCTTGTATTTCTTTATGAGGCTGTTCTCCAAGAGCAGTGCGTCCTCCTCGGTGTTCACCACGGTGTAGGTGATGTCGTGGATTTTGCTTACAAGCACTTTCGTCTTGAAACGGTCTACCTCCTTATGGAAATACGACGACACGCGGGCCTTTAAGTTCTTCGCCTTGCCCACGTAGATTATCGTGCCGTTCTCGTCATAGTATTGGTAGCTGCCGGGCTTTGTGGGCAGGTTGCTCACGATTGCCTTCAGCCGCTCAAGCCGTTTCTCGTTTTCTTCTTTAGTCATTGCTCGTAAGTGCTTTATATTAAGGGGTTTTCAAAGATAATGTTTCACGTGAAACGGCCCCCTCCCCAGCCCTCCCCAAGGGGCGGGGGAGCTGACGCCGCAGGGCCGTTGTTTTCTCAAACGAAGACTTTAATCTTTACTTTGGCATTCATCTCTCCCTCCCCGCGGGGAGGGCCGGGGAGGGGGCTTGCCTTTTACACTTTCAGCAACGTTGTGATTTCCGTGTCGTTGCCAAAGTTGTCGCGGCCGTGCAGCCCCTCGCGGGTAAGCTCGATGATGAAGTTTACGTAGATTTTCTTCGGGTTGAACTTCTTCACCAAGTCGTAGGCAGCCTTCATCGTGCCGCCCGTAGCCAGCAGGTCGTCGTGCAGCAGCACCACGTCGTCGCTCGTGATGGCGTCTTTGTGTATCTCGATAGTGTCCGTGCCATACTCCTTGTTGTAAGTTTCCTGGATTGTCTCATACGGCAGTTTGCCCGGTTTGCGGGCGAGCACTACGCCTGCGCCGAGCCTTACCGCCAGGGCCGACGACATGATGAAGCCGCGGCTCTCGATGCCTACAATCTTGGTGATGCCCTTGTCCTTGTAGAGTTCGTAGAGTTCGTTCTCCATGATTTGCAGGCATTCGGGATTGGAGAACAGCGTAGTTACGTCCCTGAAATTGATGCCTTTCTTCGGGAAATCGGGTATGCACCTCAGATTTTCCAGCAGTGTCTTGTTGTTCATTGTCGTTAATTCTTTTATAATTGATTGGTTGTTTTTTCGAGAGTTTTGGGAGAACTGGGAGAGCTGAGATGCTGGGAGGACTGGTGATGGGATAGGCAAGAATTGTTTTCTCGCCTTCTTACCTTCTCGCTTTCTCACCTTTCATTTCACCTTCTCACCCTCTCACTTTCTCACCTTCCATTTTACCGTTTTGCCGTTTTACTTTTTTTACCTTTATTATTGGCCGTCTTTTGCGCTGCCGTTTGCCGTCTTTCGCCTGATGAAAGGCCGTCTTTTGCACAGCGTTTTGCGGCCTTTTGCAAAGCCCTTGATTTCAGGCTGTTGCGCGTGAGGTTTTTGTCGGCCGTGCGGGCGGCTGACTGACGGCGGACGTGGGGTGGGGCGGCGCAGTCCGGGCGATGCCGTTACGTATTTAAATACGTCTGGTTTCATCGTGAAACTTGCTGGTTTTAACATTTAAGCAAACTTGCGGATGAAGTCCGTATGTTGCTATGTTTCAGCCCTTTCCAACGATTTAGCTTAACAAAAAATCGTCATTTTGTTTCACGTGAAACATTGCCGCCCGTCACCGTTTCATAAGCACCAGCATAATGTTGATGTCGCTCGGCGAGACGCCCGGTATGCGGCTTGCCTGTGCAAGGGTTTCGGGGTCGATTTTTTCGAGCTTTTGCCGTGCCTCGGTCGAGAGTTGTTGCATCTCGGAGTAGCGGAAGTGTCCGCGGATTTTGATGTTTTCAAGGCGGTGCATCTTCTCCGCCACCAAGCGTTCACGCTCTATGTAGCCCTTGTATTTCATTTTGATTTCCGCCGCCTCGGTGATTTCCTCCTCGCGGTTAGGCAGCGATTTCAACGCCTGTTTCAGTTTGGGCAATATGTCCGAGAGGTTCTTCAGCGTCAGTTGCGGCCGCGCCACGAGGTCGGCTATTTTGCATCCCTCGCGCAGCGGGGTGGTGCCGAGACGTTCGAGCGCGTCGTTGATGTCGCGCGGTTTCACCGTCGCCGTGGCGCAGAATGCCGTGAGCCGTTCCATCGCCTCCTTCTTCTGCATCCACCAGTCGTAGCGTTCGCGTGTGGCGAGACCTGTCGAGTAAGCCCTCTCGGTGAGGCGTGCGTCGGCGTCGTCCTGGCGCAGCAGTATGCGGTATTCGGCCCGGCTGGTGAACATTCGGTAAGGCTCGTCAACGCCTTTTGTCACCAAGTCATCGATGAGCACGCCGATGTAAGCCTCGTCGCGGGCGAGGGTGAAGCGTCCGCCGCCCGTGCAGCGCAGCGCGGCGTTCACGCCCGCCACGAGCCCCTGGCCCGCCGCCTCCTCGTAGCCCGTGGTGCCGTTCACCTGTCCGGCGAGGAAGAGGCCCGGCACAATCTTCGATTCCAGCGTGTGGCGCAGCTGCGTCGGGTCGAAGAAGTCGTACTCTATGGCGTAGCCGGGGCGGTAGACGCGGGCGTCGCGCAGGGCGGGTATCTTCCTCAGCGCGCTGATCTGCACGTCCATCGGCATCGACGACGAGAAGCCGTTGAGATACATCTCGTTGGTGTCTTCGCCTTCAGGCTCAAGGAACAAGGGGTGTTGCTGTTTGTCGGGGAAGGTTACGAGCTTCGTCTCTATCGACGGGCAGTAGCGCGGGCCGATGCTCTGTATCTGGCCGTTGTAGAGCGGCGAGTCGGCAAGTCCGCCCATCAGCGTGGCGTGCACGTCAGGGTTGGTGTAGCAAGTCCAGCAGGGCAGCTGCTTCAGCGGCCGGCTTCCGGACATGAAGCTGAAGCCGTGGAAGTCTTGTTCGCCGTCCTGCCGCTCCATGTCCTCGAAGTGCACGCTCCGCTTGTCGATGCGCACGGGCGTGCCCGTCTTCATCCGTCCTGCGGTGACGCCGTGGCGCGTGATGCTCTCGGTGAGCCGCTCCACGGCCGGTTCGGCAATGCGCCCGCCCGGCAGTTGCTTGCGCCCGATGTGCAGCAGTCCGTTGAGGAAGGTGCCCGCCGTTACGACTACGCTCTTAGCCCGCAGCTCCACGCCCCACACTGTGCGCACGCCCACGGCCTCGCCTTGCTCCACGAGCAGCTCCTCGGCCTGGTCCTGCCAGATGTCGAGGCCGTCGGTATGGTCGAGCACGGCGCGCCATTGCCAGATGAACTTGCCGCGGTCGCACTGCGCGCGTGGGCTCCAGACGGCGGGGCCTTTCGAGCGGTTGAGCATTCGGAACTGTATGGCCGTCTTGTCGGTGACGAGGCCCATGTGCCCGCCGAGGGCGTCAATCTCGCGCACTATCTGGCCTTTGGCGATGCCGCCGACGGCTGGGTTGCAGCTCATCTGCGCAATCTTGTTCATGTCCATGGTGACGAGGCACGTCCTTGCGCCCATCCTCGCCGCCGCGGCTGCGGCTTCGCAGCCGGCGTGGCCGCCTCCGATAACGATAACGTCGTAGTGTAAAATCATCTTTTTTAGTTGACAAGTTACGAGCAGACGAGCAGACGAGGAGATTTGTTTTTCTCCGTACGCGTCGGCAAGGCAAATCTCCTTGTCTGCTTGTTACTTGTCTGCTTGTCTGCTCTTTACGCCGCAAAATTAAGCATTAAAATCGAAATTTCGGGTAAATGCTTTGATTTATCATCAAAATGGAGTATATTTGCAACCCCAAGTCGTGTCCCGATACCTATAATAAGGTATGGGCGTGGCGGGTGTGTGCGTACTGGCTGCCATGCATTTCTGGTGACGGACATTAATCAATTATTTCATTTAATACTTTAAATTTACAATCATTTATGTGGTTATGTAATTCATCAATCGGAAGGAAGGTTGTGATGTCGGTAACCGGCGTCGCGCTTATCCTGTTCTTGACGTTCCACATGTCAATGAACTTAGTGGCTCTGTTCTCCGGCGACGCTTACAACGCAGTGTGTGAGTTCCTCGGTGCTAACTGGTACGCGCTCGTGGCTACGCTGGCGTTGGCCGCCCTGGCCGTCATCCACATCGTGTACGCGTTCCTGCTGACGATGCAGAACCGCCGCGCCCGCGGCGATGAGCGTTACGCAGTGACGACGCGCCCGGCCAAGGTAGAGTGGGCTTCGCAGAACATGCTCGTGCTGGGCATCATCGTGCTCCTGGGCCTTCTGCTCCACCTGTTCAACTTCTGGTACAACATGATGTTCGCCGAGCTGACGCACATCGCCGTGCCCCACCTGCCCTCTGACGGCTTCGCCTACATCCTCGACACGTTCTCGTGCCCGGTTTACGTAGTGCTTTACATCGTGTGGCTCGTGGCCATCTGGTTCCACCTCTCCCACGGCTTCTGGAGCGCCATGCAGACTTTCGGCTGGAGCGGCAAGGTATGGTTCAACCGCTGGAAGCTCATCGGCCAGGTCTACACCACGCTGCTCATGCTGGGCTTCCTCGTAGTAGTGCTGGCCTTCGCCTTCGGAATAGCTCCGAGCCAGTGGTAATTCTAATTCATAATTATTAATGCATAATTCATAATTGTTATGGCAAAGCAAATCAATTCCAAGATACCAGAGGGACCGATAGCTGAGAAATGG
>CALUGU010000125.1 GCA_944320255.1 uncultured Prevotella sp.
CGACAATTGGATTTCCATGATGCAAAGATAGTACTTTTGAATGGATTATTCGCAATTTACTTACTTTTGACTATAATTCTTAATTATTCATTATTCATTTAAGAAGTTTTCCTATTGCTGTTTCGAGCTGTTCGCCACGAAGGCCGGCGTCGATTACGGTGCCCTCGCTGTCAACCACGACGGTGAAAGGTATCGCCTGTATGCCGTATTTTTGAGCCGCGGCGTTGTTCCATCCTTGCAGGTCGGACAGTTGCGTCCATGTCATATTCATCGATTTGACGGCCTCTGTCCATTCACTTTTGTCCTCGTCGAGCGATACGCCGACTATGCCCAATCCCTGATCCTTATACTTGTCGTATATTCTTACCAAGTTTGGCATTTCCTGACGGCACGGGCCGCACCAGCTCGCCCAGAAGTCTATCACAGTCACCTTGTGCTTGGCAAACTCGTCGGCGACAGACACTTGTTTGCCGTCCATATCGGCCATAGTGAACTCTATTTTCAGTTTGGTGCTGGCTACAGTGTCGGCTTTTTGTTCAGTGTTCGCATTTGTCGCGCTTACGTCTGTGGCAGTGTTGTTTCCTTTGCCGCCGTTGCAGGCAGCCATGGTGATGAGTGTTGCGGCGGAAATCAGGATAATTCGGATTTTTTTCATATCAGTATGGTATTTGTATAAAAAGCGGACACCCGCCACAATCCTTCCGTAGTCAGGGGGTTAACACCTTAATATTAAGGTTATTAAACTCCCTCCCTTCAGGAGGGTTGTGGTGGGTGTCGGTTATTTGTTGTCTGTTATATTACACAAGGTATTGCGAGCTGATGCTTTCGTTGTTGACAACGCGGCGGATTGTCTCCGCGAACATATCAGCCACGGACAGCTGTTTCACCTTGGCGCAACGGTTAGAGTAGGGGATTGAGTCGGTGAACACCATCTCCTCAAGCGCCGACTTCTGTATGCGTTCGCTGGCCGGCCCGCTCATCACGCAGTGCGACGCGCACGCCCTCACGCTCTTGGCGCCGGCCTCTTTCATTATGTCGGCGGCCTTGGTTATCGTTCCGGCCGTGTCAACCATGTCGTCGATTATCACCACGTTCTTGTCTTTCACGTCGCCGATGATTTGCATGCTTTCCACGACGTTCGCCCTTGCGCGCGTCTTGTTGCAGAGCACGAGCGGGCAGCCTAAGTATTTGGCGTAAGTGTTGGCGCGCTTGCTGCCGCCGACGTCGGGCGACGCTATCACGATGTCGTCCAGTTTCAGGCTTTGCAGGTAAGGCAGTATCACGCCTGAGGCGTACAGGTGGTCAACGGGCACGTCGAAGAAGCCCTGTATCTGGTCGGCGTGCAGGTCCATCGTTATGAGCCTGTCGATGCCGGCCACTCTCAGCAGGTCGGCCACGAGCTTTGCGCCGATGCTCACGCGCGGCTTGTCCTTGCGGTCCTGGCGCGCCCATCCGAAGTAAGGGATTACGGCGTTGATGCTTTTTGCCGATGCACGCTTGGCTGCGTCTATCATCAGCAACAGCTCCATCAGGTTGTCAGAGTTGGGGAATGTGCTTTGCACAAGGAACACATCACGTCCGCGGATTGATTCCTCGTAAGACACGGCGAACTCCCCGTCGGAGAATTTTGTTATAAGCAGATTGCCCAGCGGGCATCCTAAACTGTTGCAGATTTTTTCCGCAAGATACCGGGTGTTAGTTCCGGAAAATACCATGAAAGAGTTCTTCTCACTCATTTTATTTATATGTAATGTATTAATTTTTTATTTTTAGGAGGAAAGTAGTGAAGGAGTAAGTAGTGAAGGAGTAAGTAGTGAAGGAGTAAGGAGTGAAGTAGTAAATAGTAGGGAGTAAAGGAGTATGTAGATATGCTTTCCAGGCAATCTGCTGTCTTTACTTTTTTACCTTTTTACTTTTTTACCTTTTCTCACCTTCTCACCTTCTCACTTTTTCACCTTCTCACGCCGTTGCCTTCTTCAGTTTCTCGAAGTGGTTAATCAAGTCCTTGTAGTCAAGCTCGTTATGGATGTCGAACTTGCTCCAGAGGTCTCCGCACACCACCACGCCGCCGAAGCCCAGCTCCCTGGCTTCCTTGATGTTGTCCAGGCCCACGCCTCCGCATGCGTACACGTGCTTGTCTATCAGGCCGAGGTCGGCCGCTTTTTCAAGCATGTCGCGCGGCAACGCCGCATCGCCCTTCCCGCCGAACACGCCGGCGAGGAACACGTATTCGGCTTTCTTTTTCATTGCCGCCAGCGTGGAGATGTCGTTGCACGTCACGCTGAATTTCCCCTTGTAGTCTTTCGGCGCGCCCTTCTCGCCGTCGTCGATGTGGATGCCGGCCAGCCTGTACTCGTTTTTGAGGTAGTAATGGTCGTGCACGGTTATCTTGCCGTAAGCGTCCTCCGGTAGGAGCGACAGCAAGCGTTCCGAGTACATCGGCGAAGCTCCGGGCTTGCACAAGTGCAGGCTGTCCATGCCCTCGTCAAAGAGAGCCGTCAGTATCTTGTCCTCCTCGACGAAGAATGTCGGCAGGGTCTTTATTACGAGCTTCATCGCTTTTCTTCTTTTTCCAAATGCAAATGTATAAAAAAATATATAAACGCACAATCTTTTAGAAATTATATTTTTTTGGAGTGTGTTTCAAACGTGTGTCAAAACACGGTTTGCGGGAAATTACCTGTGGATGTCGTTTTGATGTAAATAAAGCCTTGCTCCTTTCGTTATGTCATCAGGAAAGCGTCGGCAAAACCTGGCAAAATAGCTTTCGGGCGGTCGGCGTATTGTTGCTTGGGCGGCGGTTTGCCGTGTTTTGTCATGTCAAAGACTCCCTTCCGTACCCTCGTTTGCCGCTTTTTGTGATGCAATATGCCGCTTCTTGCCACGCCGTCGCCGTTGCAGATAATCACGAAAAGGCACTTTTATGTCCACAAAACAAGCGTTTCGCCTGCGTTTAAAACATATTTTCTTTGCATAAATCCTCGTTTTTAACGCTATCCCATTGTACGTCAGCGTCTTACGCTTGTGCGCGGATTTTGCCGTTATTTTGTTCACAACCTAAGACTTTTTCCGCCGGGGCGGTTTGAAATGTTAAACCAAAATACAAAATGTCAGCAATTCATGATTGTGGCTTTCATTTTGTAGATACAGCGAAATCCGTTTCAATCTTCCCGCTTGGCATTTTCGCCATAAATGGTTTTCCCGTTTTTCACATTATTTCTTATCTTTGCACCTTAATAATATAATATGGTTAAATAGTCAGATTGGCGATGAAGGTAAATTTAGATACATTCGCGGAGCTGAAGACTCCGTGCTACGTGCTTGAGGAAGAGCGGCTCAGGCGCAATCTTGAACTGATAAAGGGCGTGGCCTCCGAGGCCGGCGTAGAGATAATATTGGCGTTCAAGGCTTATGCCTTGTGGCGCACGTTCCCTATATTCCGCGAGTATATCGGCGCAACTACGGCAAGCTCGCTGTACGAGGCGAAGTTGGCCGTGGAGGAGTTCGGCAGCAAGGCGCACACGTTCTCGCCGGCGTACACCGATTACGAGATTGACGAGATAGCCGCCTGTTCGAGCCACCTGACGTTCAACTCGCTGTCACAGTATGCCCGTCTGCACGGCCGGGTGAAGGGCGTGAATGAAGGCGTGAGCATAGGGTTGCGTATTAACCCTGAATATTCGGAGGTAGGCACGGCGTTGTACAATCCGTGCGCCCCCGGTACGCGTTTCGGTGTGACGGCTGACAAGCTGCCTGAAAAGTTGCCCGGCGACATTGACGGTTTCCACTGCCATTGCCACTGTGAGAGCGGAGCCGACGTGTTCGTGAGGACGCTGGAGCATATCACCGGCAAGTTCTCGCGTTGGTTCGGCCAAGTGAAGTGGATAAACTTCGGCGGCGGACACCTTATGACGCGCAAGGATTATGACATACCTTTATTAATAAAGACCCTCACCGATTTCCGTAAGGCTTACCCGTGGCTGCACGTGATACTTGAGCCGGGCAGCGCGTTCGGGTGGCAGACGGGGCCGTTGGTGTCGCAGGTGGTTGACATCGTGGAAGACCACGGCATAAAGACCGCCATCTTGAATGTCAGCTTTACGTGCCACATGCCTGACTGTCTTGAGATGCCTTATATGCCCGCAGTGCGCGGCGCGGAGACTATGGAAGGCGGCGACGGGCGCGGCGAAGGCGTTTACAGGCTTGGCGGCAACAGCTGCCTTTCTGGCGACTTCATGGGCGCGTGGCGTTTTCCGCACGGCTTGAATGTGGGCGACAACGTGATATTTGAAGATATGTTGCATTATACTACGGTGAAGACCACGATGTTCAACGGCGTCACGCATCCTTCGATTGCCTTGGCGCGGGCGGACGGCACGTTTGAGATTTTGCGTGAATATGGCTACGAAGATTATCGCGACCGCATGGACTGAGAATGCGCCGTAAAGAGGCATATACGGCTTATTTTTGCAATGAATTTGAAAAATATCAGGCGAAAATGAAAAAAAGTCGGCAAAAGTTTTGCAGGTTTCAGAAAAAGCCGTATCTTTGCACCGCATTTAGAGAAATGCTCCTTTGAAAAGGATACAGGCGGCAATAGCTCAGTTGGTAGAGCGCGACCTTGCCAAGGTCGAGGTCGCGGGTCCGAGTCCCG
>CALUGU010000126.1 GCA_944320255.1 uncultured Prevotella sp.
TGCATCGTGTTTTTCATAGTATTAGATTTAAGGTTAACAAGGTTGGAGTACAGCGGTACTCCTTTTTTTATGCCCTAACGTCAGCAATGGTGCTGTTTGTCGTTCGTTTTTGTCAGCAATAAAGGCCGTCTTGCGGCTTTTTGTAAAACTCACTTGCCAAAACATTCAAAGTAATTCCAACTATGTGAAATTAATCTGAAATTTCACCGTTTTGCAACATTAAAAGTTACGCCAATTTTTTGCGTTGACGAAAGAATTTGTTAACTTTGCGGTGTTATAACCGATTATCACTCATAAAACATAAAAATTAAAGTATTATGGTAAGTTACAAGACACTTGGCTTGGTGAACACCCGCGAGATGTTTGCAAGAGCCATCAACGGCGGTTACGCCATTCCCGCGTTCAACTTCAACAACCTTGAGCAGTTGCAGGCCATCATCAAGGCTTCTTCAGAACTGAAGTCGCCCGTCATCCTGCAAGTGTCGAAGGGCGCGCGCAACTACGCCAACCAGACGCTGCTGCGCTATATGGCTGAAGGCGCCGTTGAGTATGCAAAGGAATTGGGCTGCAAGCATCCTGAAATCGTGCTCCACCTCGACCACGGCGACAGCTTCGAGCTGTGCAAGAGCTGCGTTGACATGGGCTTCTCGTCTGTGATGATCGACGGTTCTTCACTGCCTTACGACGAGAATGTGGCGCTGACCAAGAAGGTTGTTGAGTATGCCCACCAGTACGACGTGACCGTCGAGGGTGAGCTTGGCGTGCTTGCCGGCGTCGAGGATGAGGTGGCCGCAGAGGAGTCTCACTACACGAAGCCCGAAGAAGTGATTGACTTCACGAGCAAGACAGGCGTTGACTCTCTGGCAATCTCTATCGGCACAAGCCACGGCGCTTACAAGTTTAAGCCCGAACAGTGCACACGCGACCCGAAGACAGGCCGCCTCGTGCCTCCTCCTTTGGCGTTCGACGTGCTCGACGAGATTATGAAGAAACTGCCCGGCTTCCCCATCGTGCTCCACGGCTCGTCATCTGTGCCCCAGGAGTATGTTGACATGATCAACCAGTACGGCGGCAAGCTGCCCGACGCTGTGGGCATTCCCGAAGAGCAGTTGCGCAAGGCTGCGAAGAGCGCAGTTTGCAAGATCAACATCGACTCTGACTCACGCCTCGCCTTCACGGCAGCCGTTCGCAAGACGTTGGCCGAGAAACCGGCGGAGTTCGACCCGCGTAAGTACTGCGGACCGGCACGCGACTTGATGGAGGATATGTACAAGCACAAGATCATCGACGTGCTCGGCTCTGACAACAAGTTGGCCCAGCTTGACTAACCGGAGGCATAATCTAAATTTAGTTTATAAAAAATGTGGCCGTGCGCACTGTCGTTACGGTCACATTTTCGTATTTACGCCGTTGTGATAATTAAATTTTGATACTATGAAAGAATTGAAATGCCCGAACTGTGGCAATGTTTTTAAGGTGGACGAGGCCGATTATGCCTTCATCGTAGGGCAGGTGAGAAACGCCGAGTTCGACCGCGAGATGGAGCGGCGGATGGCTGAATTGTTGTCGCGCTACAAGGTGGAGCAGGAGCTTGCGTCGCAGCAGGCGGAGCAAGGATTTAAGTCGGAGCTTGACAAGAAAGACCGGGAACTCTCTGGCAAGGACGCCGAGATAATGCGCCTGAAAAGCGAGGGCGAGGCCGAACTTGCCCGCCTGCGGGGTGAGAAGGACGCCGAGATAGCACGGTTGAAAAGCCAGCTTGAGAACGTCGAGGCAAAGCGCGACGCCGACATATCGCTCGCCATCGTTGAGAAAGACAAGGCCATAGCCAGGCTTAACTCCGAGATAGAGCAAGGCGACTCACGGATGAGGCTTGCATTGATGGAGGAACGCGGCAAGATGCAGCAGTCTATTGAGGCGAAAGACGCCGAAATAGCCCGCTTGAAGGCTGCTGCCGAACTTGAAAGGGCCAAGGCCCAGGTGCACGAAGCCGAACTCGTGAAGCAGCACGAGAGCGAGATGCGTGCCAAGCAAGAACTTGTTGACTATTACAAAGACATGAAGACGCGCCTCAGCACGAAGATGGTAGGAGAGACGTTGGAAATACATTGTTCTACGTTATTTAACCAGATGCTGCGTCCCGTGATGCCTAACGCTTATTTCGAGAAAGACAACGACGCCTCTGACGGCACCAAGGGCGACTTCATTTTCCGTGACACTGAAGACGGGGTGGAGTATGTCTCAATAATGTTCGAGATGAAAAACGAGACGGAAACAAACTCCGCCAAGCATAAGAACGAAGACTTTTTCAAGAAGTTGGACGAGGACAGACGGAAGAAAAACTGTGAGTTCGCCGTGCTTGTGTCGTTGCTCGAACCTGACAGCGAGCTTTACAACGGAGGCATCGTTGACGTTTCGCACCGTTACGAGAAGATGTACGTCATACGTCCGCAATTCTTCCTGCCGTTGATTTCCCTCCTCGTGCAGATGTCGAAGAAAAGCCTTGAGTATAAGAAACTGCTCATACAGGCCCAAAGCCGTGAGGTTGACGTTACCAATTTCGAGAATAAGCTGGCCGATTTCAAGACAAAGTTCAGCCGCCATTACGGTTTGGCGTCAAGCAAATTCAAGAGCGCCATCGACAACATTGACGCCACGATAAAGAAGTTGCAGAAGGTGCGTGAAGACCTCGTAAGCTCGGAGAACAACCTGCGACTGGCAAACCAGGACGCCGACGACCTCACCATACGCAAGCTGACGTACAAGAACCCCACGATGAAGCGTAAGTTTGACGAGGCGAGGGACGGCGTGAAGCCATAGTCCGCACAGTGTGATGTAAAGTGGAGGAAAATGATTGGGATTGCGAATTTTGGAAGTACGGAGCCTGGCGCACGGTTTTAATATTCTGTTAAGATTGCCGGCGAGGGCGCGTTTTTGTTTCGCAAGTTCACTGAAAAACCGTAATTTTGCAATAAAGATTACAAAATTACAGATATGAAAAGGAATTATTTGTTAGCTAAAGTGTTTCTTCTGGCCGTCGTTGCGGCGTGCTTAGGCAGCTCAAGGGCTGACGCCGCCGGCGCCGACAGGCCTAAGCTGGTAGTGGGAATAGTGGTTGACCAGATGCGTTGGGACTACCTTTACCGTTATTACGACCTTTACGGCGAGGGCGGTTTCAGGCGGCTGATGGCCGAAGGTTACAACTGCGAGAACACGATGATTAACTACGTGCCTACTATTACGGGCGTAGGCCATGCCTCGATTTTCACGGGCAGCGTGCCGGCCATCCACGGAATAGCAGGCAACAGCTTTATGATGGACGGCAGGATGACGTATTGCTGCGCCGACTCCACGGTGAGCGGCGTCGGCGGCGACACCGACGCGGGGCGTATGTCGCCGCGCAAGCTGCTGGCTACGACCATCGGCGACGAGCTGAAGATTGCCACCGACTTCAAGGCCAAGGTGGTAGGCGTGTCGCTGAAAGACCGTGCTTCCATACTGCCGGCGGGACACTCGGCCGACGGCGCATACTGGATGGACAACTCCACGGGCCGCTTCATCACGAGCACTTATTACATGGAGCGGCTGCCGCAGTGGGTGGCCGACTTCAACGGGAAGTACGGCGGCCGGAGCGAAGACGAAATATCTTACTCCGCTTATGGCAACCTCGTCACCGCCGAGATGGCCAAGGCCGCGGTAGAGGGCGAGGCGTTGGGGCAGGACGAGGTGACGGACATGCTCACGGTGAGCTTCTCCGTTACCGACAAAGTGGGTCACAAGTACGCCACCCACGGCCCTGAGATACGCGGCATATTCCTCGACCTCGACAAGAGGCTTGCCGACTTGTTTACGTTTCTCGACAGCAAAGTGGGCCGGGGGCAGTATCTCGTATTCCTTACAGCCGACCACGGAGCGGCGAACAACGCCCTCATGCTGCGTGAGCACGGCATACCCGCCGGCGGCTTCGTGGCGTCGAAGGCTGCGAAGGAGCTTGACGGCTATCTCAAGGGCAAGTTCAACACGACCCGAAGCCTTGTCTGCGGCATCGACAACTACCAAGTGTTCATCGACCACGAGGCCGTCGGCGCGCTGTCGTTGAGCCTTGACGAGGTGAAACAGGCCGCCATCGACTGGCTGAAGCGCGACCCGCAGTATGCTTACGTGGTAGACCTTGAGCGCGCGATGTGCGCCACGCTGCCCGCACCGGTGCGCGAGCGGCTCGTCAACGGCTACCACCGCCTGCGCAGCGGGGACATCCAGATAGTGCTCAACCCCGCGCATTACGAGACAGGCGGCGACGATATAGGCCGAGGCACTACCCACGGCGTCTGGAACCCGTATGACTCCCACATCCCGTTCATCCTCATGGGATGGCACGTAATGCCCGGTTCCACCAACGCCCCGGTCACTATCAACGACATCGCCGCCACCGTCTGCGCCATGATTCACGTGCAGATGCCCAACGGCTGCATAGGCAACGCAGTAGCGTTTTAGTTCGGAAGTTATAGAATTTAAAGAAACGTGAGTTCGATATAAGAATCTTACGCAATAAGCCTGCTTTTGTCAATGATGTCGATATTCATAGACGGCTTCT
>CALUGU010000127.1 GCA_944320255.1 uncultured Prevotella sp.
GCGACTTGGTAAGGCGGTTGAAAAGCGTAGACTTGCCCACGTTGGGGCGGCCTACTATCGCTACTAAATTTGCCATAGTTTATTGAATTAAGAGTTAAGAATTAAGAATTAAGGAAATATGACTTTCCTTTTCAAAACCCGTCACTCCAATATTAAACAATCAAATTGCATCGAGTGAAGAAAAAGAACTTATGAAACAGCCACAACGGCATATTTTCTTAACTCTTAATTCTTAACTCTTAACTTTCCCTCTCACTCCGGGTTGTAGCCGAAGTTGTCAAGCTCGCGCTTCGAGCTGCGCCAGTCCTTGTCCACCTTTACGAAGGTTTCAAGGTATATGGGCTTGCCGAAGAAGCGTTCGAGAGCCTTGCGCGCCTCGGTGCTCACGCGCTTGAGGGCGACGCCCTGGTGGCCGATGATGATGCCCTTCTGCGAGTCGCGCTCCACGTAGATCACCGCGTTGATGTGTATGTGGCGGTCGTCCTCCTTGAACGACTCCACGCTCACCTCTACCGAATAAGGTATCTCCTTGTCGTAGTAGAGAAGTATCTTCTCGCGGATTATCTCGCTCACGAAGAAGCGGGCGGGCTTGTCGGTCAGCTGGTCCTTGTCGAAGTAGGGCGGCGAGTCGGGCAGCAGCTCCTTGATGCGCTTCAGCAGGATGTCCGTGCCGAACTTGTTTTTGGCCGATATGGGCAGTATCTCGGCGTTGGGCAGCAGCTTGTGCCACCGCTCCACGAGGTCGCCGAGGGTCTTCTGGTCGCTCTCGTCAATCTTGTTGATGAGCAGCAGCACGGGGATGTCCATCTTCGCCACCTTGCCTAAGAAGTCCATGTTCTTCTCCGGGTTCTCAACCACGTCGGTGACATAGAGCAACACGTCGGCGTCTCTCAACGCCGACTCCGAGAAAGCCAGCATCGACTCTTGCAGCTTGTAGTTGGGCTTCAGCACGCCGGGCGTGTCTGAGAATACTATCTGCATGTCGTCGGTGTTGACGATGCCCATAATCCTGTGGCGCGTGGTCTGCGCCTTGAACGTGGCTATGCTTATGCGCTCGCCCACGAGCTGGTTCATCAGCGTTGACTTGCCCACGTTGGGGTTGCCCACAATGTTTACAAATCCTGCCTTGTGCATCTTTATCGTCTTTACATGAGCGACGCCACGCATAGCGGGCGCCGGCTTGTCCAAATAAATTAAGTCTGCAAATATACTTATTTTTTCCGTCATCGCCAACTGCGGCGGGCAACATCGGGCTGAAAACATCAGAAAAGATGTTAAATCGACAGCAAACAGGCGTTTTACTACCCGTAAACCCCAATCGGTCATCAGAGCGCTAATCACACATTTTTTATTGCTTACCAGCTCTTCATCCGTATTCCGCCCTGCCGCCGTCATCTTGTTTTCCGTTTCATCTCGATGCGCCCGATACATCTTCGACTAAAACGAAAAACAATCTGCCTGACAGCAGCACGGAATACGGATAAAGCCTAATGACCGATTGGGGTTTAAACGGGCGTTTTGCAAAAGACCGTGAAACGCATTGCGATTAACGGCTTTTCAGGCGGTGAAAGACCGTCTCTTGCAGCGCGTTTTACGGCTTTTCGCAAACAGTCCCGCCACGGCCGCCCCAGAGGCTTGCCGCAATGCGCCATGCGGACGGCATTTTAACGTATCATTGCATAATAAAGCGGACGGCACGGCGTTAAACAAACAGAAGGGACAACAATGTAAAACCATATAGCAAGAACGATGAAAAAGGAATTTATCATTTGCATCCTCACCGCCGCGCTGATGGCGGCGTGCGGCCTCGACCCTGAACCGGCAGACCCCGAACTGCGCGAAGCCAGCCTGGAAGTGAAAGAAAAATACGAGCCGATATTAACCGGGGAGTGGTATTTTGACACAACGTTTTCAGACAAACTCATCTATAAAGAAAGCCTGAAACTCGGCGCAGACCACAGCTTTACGCACTCCATAAAATTCATGCAGCGTGATTTGGTGACAATAAACGGCGAAGAAACGTACACCGACTGGGAAATACACAACGACTCATCGGCAGGCAGTTGGCGGGCGACTGCTTACCGAGACGACGAAACAAAGGCTATCAAGAAACGGTTGACACTAACCAACGAGTATGCAACAGGCACGGTCTCAATTTTTCTTCTGACGTTCACCGAAGCCAACGACACGGCCATTTTCTTGAAAAACTATTATGTGCCACGCTTGAAACGGAAACAGGGCGACAGGCCGTGACGGCTGAACCGCACGCCCCGCCGCCCTGCGGCAAAGTGTAATGGGTCTCAATCCTTGAGCGAATAAGTGACCGTGGTGACAACGCGCAGCTTCTTTACGTAAGGCGTGTTGCCGTCGCGGTTTTCTATTGTGAACTGCCCCTGGCTGGCGTCCTGTATCTTTCCGATCTCGCTGTCGCTGTTCTCGGCGAACTGGCGGGCCGTCTGCTCGGCGTTCTTGATGGCCTCCTGCATCATCTTCGGCTTCATCTGCTGGAACGAGACGTACTCATACGTCACGCCGCTGCCGTATCCGCCGTCCACCACGGCCACGCCCTGCTTCAGCAGTTCGCCCTGGCGGGCTATTATCGAGCGCACGAGCTTCACGTTGCGCGACGTCACCGTCACCGTGGACGTTATGTTGTAACGGTAGTCATGGTTGTTCGCGCCGTAGCGTTCGGCGCTCATGTCAACCACCACCGGTGCATTGACGCTTATCTCGGAGTCCTTCACGCCGTTCTGTTTCAAGAACGCCTTCACCTTCGCCGTCGTGCTGTTGATGCGCGTGTAGAGCGACGGCAGGTCGTCGCCGATTTCCTTCGTCAGTATCGGCCACGTCACCTTGTCGGCCTCAACCTCGCGCTCCGAAAGGCCTTTCACCACGACTTTGCGGTCTTTGTCTGAAAAACTCTCAAGCCCCGACTTGATGCACAGCCCCAATACGATGATGCCGATGGCTATCAACGCAGCTTCCTTAATCCTGTTCATAGCTCGAATGTTATTGGTTTTCGGCGTAAAGATATGAAAAAACAGCCGTAAAGGCAAGCACGGATTGCAAAAAAACGCCCATTACGACCATAAAAAACGAAAAAAGAGCCGCATCCCGGCAGTTCCGGGACACGGCTCAATATGCGAGTGTATGGATAAATCCTTACTTGCCGGCGGCGGCCTGCGCGCCGTCGTAAGCCCACGTGTAATATGAAGCTCCGTGGACGAAGCCCGCTCCGAAAGCCGTCATAACGAGGTTGTCGCCTTTCTTGAGCAAGTGCTCGTACTCCCAAAGGGCGAGCGGAATGGTGGCCGCGCTCGTGTTGCCGAAGTGCTCGATGTTCACCATCACCTTGTCCATCGGCACGTCCAAGCGTTTCGCCACGGCCTCGATAATGCGGATGTTGGCCTGGTGGGGCACGATGAAGCGGATGTTGTCCTTGTTCAGTCCGTTGCGCTCAGCTATCAAGGCGCAGTCGTCGCTCATGCTGGTGACGGCGTAACGGAACACCGTTCGCCCCTCCTGGTACAAGTAGTGCAGGCGGTGGTCTACGCTGAAGTGCGACGCCGTGCAGACGGAACCGCCCGCCTTGGTGTGCAGGAAGGGAAGCCCCTTGCCGTCGGCGCGGAAGTAAGAGTCCTTCACGCCGACGCCTTCCTCGGTCGTCCCTTCCACCAAGACGGCTGCAGCGCCGTCGCCAAAGAGGGCGCACGTGCTGCGGTCCTTGTAGTCAACGACCGACGACATCTTGTCGGCGCCTATCACGATTATCTTCTTGTAGCGGCCGCTCTGTATCATCGAGGCAGCCACGTCGAGAGAATAAAGGAAACCGCAACAAGCCGCCCAGAAGTCGAAGGCGAATGCGTTTTTAAGCCCCAGCTTGCCGATGACAATCGAGGCTGTCGAAGGGAACGGATAGTCGGCTGTCGAAGTTGACACTATAACAGCGTCGATCGTGTCAGGGTCGGCACCGGTTTTCTTCAGCAGTTGCTTGGCGGCCTTGCGCGCCATGTATGAAGTGCCGAGGCCTTCCTCCGTGAGAATGCGGCGTTCCCTTATGCCTACACGCGTCATAATCCATTCATCGTTGGTGTCAACCATCCTCGAAAGCTCGTCGTTGTTGAGCACATAGTCGGGGACGTAACCGCCGATGCCGGTTATTATAGCGTTAATCTTCTCCATTATTCAGCCGTTTCCTTGACGATAGCTATCTTTCCACGGTAGTAGCCGCACGTCGGGCATACCGTGTGGTAAACGTGGTAAGCTCCGCAGTTGGGGCATACGGCCAGCGTGGGGGCTACTGCCTTGTCGTGGGTTCTTCTCTTACGTGTACGTGTCTTTGACTGTCTTCTTTTAGGATGTGCCATTTTCTTTTAATCTTTTAATGTTGTTTTTAATTTTTCCAATTCGCTCCAACG
>CALUGU010000128.1 GCA_944320255.1 uncultured Prevotella sp.
AAGCTGGGGAAACTTCCGCCTGAAGCAGCCTCTTACGAGAAAGTCGTCACCGGCGGGCAATACATCATCCAGGCCGGCGGCCCCAAGAACTCCCTGGGGCGGATAATATTCCGTTTCGACAATAACTTCTCCGTCTTCCTCCACGACACCTCGTCGCCGTGGCTCTTCCAGCGGGCCAACAGGGCGGTGAGCCACGGCTGCGTCAGGGTGGAGAAGCCCTTTGAGCTTGCTGTGTTCCTGTTAGGCGAGAAAGACGAGACGCTTGTCGGCAAGCTGGAATATTCTATGACAGTGGAACTGCCTACCGACAACGACTCTATAAATGCGGCGAGGAAAATCAAGGTTGACAGGAAGCGTATGGTCAATTCCGTGTCGGTAAAGCCCCGGATACCCCTTTTCATCACATATTACACAATCTATTTCGACAGCGACAACCGGCTCGTTGATTGCCCTGACGTTTACGGCTACGACGAGGTGTTGGCCGAACAGCTGAAGCCCTTTATGAGATGAGTATGGCCAACAACGATGACGACATATTGAAGTTGCTCGCGTCTGAAGCCACAAGGCGCAAGGCGTTCGAGATGATTGTAAAGTCATATAGCGAATGCCTTTATTGGAAAATCCGTTACATCGTCTTGTCGCACGACGACGCCAATGACGTGCTGCAAAACACGTTCCTTAAGGCATGGGGCAACATCGACTCGTTCAAGGGGAAGTCTAAATTGCTTACCTGGCTGTGCACCATAGCAATAAACGAGTCGCTGGACTTCCTTCGCAAGAACAAGAACACCCTGGCTGCCGACCCCGACGACGGCTCCGGCGTGGCGGCAAGGCTGATGGCCGATGAATATTTTGACGGCGATGAAGTTCACGCCATGCTGATGCAAGCCGTCTCAACGCTTCCCGACGTGCAGCGCACAGTGTTCAACCTTAGGTATTTCGACAATCTGAAATACAGCGAAATCAGCGCAATGCTCAACACTTCTGAAGGCGCGTTGAAAGCGTCTTACCACATTGCTGTTAAGAAAATAACAGATTATTTTCATCTGCACGAATGATTTGGGTTTTAAATTATGGAGTTATCAGGAGTTAACAGGAGTTAGGCTCGTTTCACTCGCCGGAGTTAACGGACAATACCATATCTTACAACAACTTAGCATTTGTCCGTTAACTCCGATGCGAAGCGTCTAACTCCTGTTAACTCCTGATAACTCCATAATTTAAAACCCCAAATCAATCATTATGCTTTCGACGGATTTGAGTTGAAAAAGTTTGCAATAGGTTCACCGCCGATTAAACTTTTCGCTCTTTGCAACGTCATAATTTCAAAGACATATAGTTATGGAAGAAGAACTTTTGATAGAGCGTAAATTCGGCAAGCCACGGCCGTTCAAGGTGCCCGACGGGTATTTTGAGGCCCTCCAGTCTGACATCATGGCCAAGTTGCCAGTGTCCGCCGGCATCGGTGCCGTGCCTTCGAGGCGTCCGCTCCTGCGGCGTCTGCGCCCCTTGGCGTGGGCGGCCAGCGTAGCGGCGGTGGTTGCCGTCGCCGCCGTTTGCCTTAGCGGCATATTCAGCGTTTCAGGCGAGGCGGTGGCCAGCGCGTCCCATGCGGATATGCCCCAGCAGTCCGAGGTGGACTTGACGATTGATGAATTGTCTGACTACGCAATGATGGACAACGACGATTTCTATTCTTTCATAGCTGACGAATAACTCTTTTTGCGATGAGACGACACATAATCCTTTTCATATTCTTGCTTGCCGTGTCCGCCGCCGGCGCCCAAGGCAAGCGAGGCAAGTTCACCCCGGAACGTTTCCAGGCCGAGCTTGAGCAGTATATCACCAAGAAAGCCTGCCTTACCCCTAAGGAGGCGGCAAAGTTCTTTCCACTTTATTCCGAGATGTCGAAAAAGCAGCGCGTCGTGCATCAGGAGCTGAAGAAGCTGAAGCGCATAAAGCCGGTCACCGACGCCGAATGCCGCAAGAACATACTCAAGCGCGCTTCCCTCGACATCCAGATGAAGCAAATACAAAAGACCTACCACGAGAAGTTCATGCAAGTGCTGCCGCCCAAGAAAGTTTACGACGTGCTGAAGGCCGAAGACCGCTTCCACCGTCAGATGTTCAAGCGCAAGGCCGCGAAAGCAAGAAAAAAGTAGGATTTCTTACAACATATTGGCTTTCCGCAATATGGCACGGGCCACCTTCACCTGCTTGCTGAAATCGGTCTTTTCCTTACTTTGGCAAGCCTTGTCCGCCGCTTTCACGAAACGCTCGGCCTCCTTGCCTCTCAACGTGGGGATTGCTTTAACTTCTAATGCCATAACATATTGTCTTATAACAGCAGCGGGTGTGTATCAAAAAGGAGTTAACAGGAGTTAGACGCTTCGCGTCGAAGTTAACAGTGGAGACACAAAATTTTGCGTCTGTACAACGGACAAATGCTAAATTGTTTAACATAGGGGTATTGTCCGTTAACTCCGGCGAGTGAAACGAGCCTAACTCCTGATAACTCCTGTTAACTCCTGATAACTCCTTAATTATATCAGCCTAATCGGCTATGTCGTTGAGGTCGAAGTAGAGCAGGCGGGTGTCAGCCCCTTCGTCCTCCACCGTCAGCGGCACGAATTTCTGCTTCAGATAAAAAGGAATGGCGGCGGCGTAAGCGTCAACGGTAAGGAAGCGGCAGCCGGTCTTGTTGTCGGCGAGGAAGAACTTTTTAATAGAGTCAGCCAGAAACTCCCCGATATGTTGTCCTTTCAATTCTTGGCTTACCGCCAGGCGACAGATTTTTGCCGCAGGATAACTTTTCAACCTTTTTTCGTTGACAAAACGATGCTTGCGGAAACGGTTAAATTCAGTCTTATTCGGAAAATCTGTTATTGACACACGGTCGTTTGCCAGACTGAAGTAAGCAGCAATGTGTTCATGGTTCACATCATCCTCTGCTTCAAATACATAACTTACCGAGAGCAATGCTTTGCGATACAGATTTGATTCATTCAAAATAAAATCGTTCAAGTCGGCATCGCCGCAATCGAACGTTTTGATTAAGCGAGAGCAGAAGAAGTTTACTTATTCTGCCGAGCGTGAAAAACGTGGGATGAAATCGAACGATTTTACTTTCTCATTTATTCCCAACTTACGGATTTTGTAAGAAGAGAACGGTGCTTGCAGACTGGTTTTCATACGCTTTTCTTTTTAGTACGCTCTCCTAAATCGAGCATCTTCATTCCAAGCTCAAAATCAGCCAGTCTTCTTTCTCTTTCCTCCGGCGTCTCCTTGCGGACTTGGTTCATCCGCTCTACAAACCGCCGGGCGTCTTCGCCGAACAGTATCGGCGTTTCCTTGATCGGTCTTGCCATTGTTTCTCCTTTCTATCTTTAAATTATATTGCAAAGATAGTGCAAACCGAGCGAAATACAAAATAAAAGTGAGTGCGACGGGCTTTTATTTTTATTTTCGAGGTGCAGCCTATCTTATTTAAAGATAGTGCAAACCGAGCGAAATACAAAATAAAAGTGAGTGAAATCCAGCGTTTTGATTAAGCGGGAGCAAAGTAAATTCACTTATTCTGCCGAGCGTGAAAAACGTGGGATGAAATCCTGCGTTTTTCATTGTCACAATGTCACGCCGCAACGGTTTGGCTTTCAGATTGTTACCGCCTATTGTGACATTGTGACAACACATTCAGGCATCCATCTTTGATTTGTTGTCTTTCGGTTTGCGACCTTTGGATTTCATCGTTTCCTCCCACCGTTTCCTCGGATTTACAAATCAGCGGAAACGCTCGGCAGAATAAGCAAACTTATTCCGCTCTCGATTAATCAAACCTTTCGCATTGCAAAAGGCCGCAAATCGCACGGCGAAAAGCCGCATATCGCATTGCAAAAGGCCATCTTTCGTAGTGCCGTTTGCCGCCTTTTCCGTTGGATTTCATCCAACGGAAAAAGGAAGCCGCCTGCCTTATGCGGTTGTTCGCAAGGGGCAGGCGGAACAATGAGAATCCGTTATACCGCTATTTTTCATCGTGCTGCAACAGGTATAGCTCTTTCTGCCGTTCTATCTCCGTCCGCAGCTGTTCTTCTGTAGGCAGATAGAGCTTGTACTTCGTGGCAAACAACTGTTGGATTTCATCCCACGTTTTTCACGCTCGGCAGAATAAGTAAACTTCCTCTGCTCTCGCTTAATCAAAACGTTCGTTGCCTTTCAGGATGGAATTCACGCACTACGCCGACGGCGCGGAAGCCGCAGCCGCAAGCGCCGACGGACGTTTGCGCCGACGGTTGCCAGTAGGATATGTGTGCGTAAAGTTTCATAATTGGTCACTGCGCGTTTAATGCG
>CALUGU010000129.1 GCA_944320255.1 uncultured Prevotella sp.
CCGTCCACAGCACGGCGGCGAGCAGCAGCGTAAGCACCAGCTTCCTCATGACGCAAGCCCGGCTATCGTGAACGACACCATGAGCATCAGGCTGAACGCCAGTTGCAGCTTGGCCGTGCCCTCGTCGAGCGTGGCTATGGCCGCCGCGCCCTGCTTGAAGTAGCCCACGGCCACGCGGGCGTTGCGAAGGGCGGGCAGGGCCGCAACCCACGCCAGCAGGCACCAGGCAGGCAGCACGCCGCCGACAACGCACCCGCTGAGCCACACGAACGGGAACAGCACCTCGAAGCAATAGACCCACACCGAGGCGCGTCCGCCCATCTGCATGGCCGGCGTGGAGATGTGGGCGCGGCGGTCGGTCTCGATGTCGCGCAGGTTGTTGCAGTGCAGGATGGCAACGGTGATAAGCCCTATCGGCACGGCGATGTAAAGCACACGCCAGTCAAAATGGAGCGTCGTGGCGTAAACCGTGCCTATGGTGGGCAGCAGGGCGTAGGCCATGAATATCACGTAGTCGCCGCAAGCCTTGTATTTCAGCGGCGGATAGAGCACCGAGCACAGCAGACCTCCGACGCCAACGTAAAGCAGGGGCAGCCCCGTGCGCAGCAACAGGCCGACGCCGCCGAGCAGGGCCACGGCGAGAAGGACGACCGACAAGCGGTAAATCTCTTCCGGGGTGAACTGTCCCGTAGTCATCGTGCGCACGCCGAACGTGTCGCCGGCGTCAACCTCGCGCTTGTAATCGAAATAGTCGCTCCACGTGTTGCCGGCCGCATGGAACACGATGATGTTAACCAACGCCCAGACACCGTTCACCCAGTTAATGTTGTCGTGCGTGGCGAAAAGGTAGCCCAGCGTCGCCACGACCGGCATCGCCGATGCCGGAAACGACCACGGACGCACGGCCGTAATCCAGTCGCGCATAGAATGTTTCTTTCCCATAGATGTAATAGTTATTTCTTTTTTACTTTATTTTGGGTGCAAAGTTACGTCTTTTCACACGAAAAACGCCGCCGCCCGCCCTGTTTTTAGCCTTTGACGCCCGCTTCCGGCATCTTGACTGCACGCATGTCGTAGCCGTAGGACCGGGAATGTGATTTTTTCATTGTGACACATAAGGACATTGCTTGAACCCAAATCGGTCATCAGGCCGCTAATCATACATTTTTTATTACTTATCAGCTCTTCATCCGTCTTCCGCACTGCCGCCGTCATCTTGCTTTCCGTTTTATCTCGATGCAGCCCGCTACATCTTCGACAAAAACGAAAAACAATCTGCCTGACAGCAGTACGAAACACGGATAAAGTCTAATGACCGATTAGGGTTGAATGTGTTTGCAGTCTTTGCACTCAATAAAAAAGACGCTTGTGGGCACGCCGGGTTGTTTTGAAAAGGAAACAGGTTTGTGAAAATCGATAAGGTTCAAGCGGCCGATCTGGGTTAAAACAACTGTCAGCCCGTCGGCGGAATTATTTTTTTTGATTGTTCGGTGATGGTTACGATTTCAAGTTATGCCTTTCCGGCCTCCAAGAGACGGCTTTTTGCATTGTAAGAGATGGCCTTTCACGCTGTAAAAGGGCGTCTCTTGCAAGCGTGTCGGAAGCAAGTGGAAACCGTAACTGAAAGTGTCCGAAATGTAACAAACCGTAAGCGTTAGCCGTAAGAGCAACGATAAATCCGCCAATGGGAATTTGTCATGGCTGCACAATCAAATTTTAATGGCTTGAAAGACTTTTTGACACAGGCAGGCAAGGCTGGATTGCGGCTTCCAGGAATTTTGTTTGCAAAAGTGTCCGGTGAAAATAATCAGGTGATTTTGAAACATGGCAATATGATAAAAGTCGTCTTAATCTTTTTTATCCGTCAAAAATTGCTCGTTCCGAAAATAAAGGCTATCTTTGCAACGGAATATTGATGAAATAACATAGAGGGGCAAAAAGCGGATTCCGGCATTGGAGCGAATGCCGGAATCCCCTTTTTGTCTATCTTGAAAAAATAACAATTAAAATCTTTACACATTATGGCTTATATGTCACAAGAAGGCTACGACAAGTTGGTGGCCGAACTTAAACATTTGGAATCGGTGGAACGCCCCAAGGCGTCGGCGGCCATCGCCGAGGCGCGCGACAAGGGCGACCTGAGCGAGAACTCGGAGTATGACGCGGCGAAGGAGGCGCAGGCCCACCTCGAAGACAAAATCAACAAGCTGAAGCTGGCCATATCGGAGGCTAAAATCGTTGACACTTCGCGCCTCAGCACTGACTGTGTGCAGATACTCTCGAAGGTGGAGATGACCAACATGGCCAACAAGGCGAAGATGACTTACACCATCGTGAGCGAGAGCGAGGCAAACCTGCGCGAGGGGAAAATCTCGATAAAGACCCCGATAGCGCAAGGGCTGCTCAACAAGAAGGTGGGCGACGAGGTGGAAATCAAAATCCCGCGCGGCACCATCAAGCTCAGGATAGACAAGATTACGGTAGAATGATTTTCACGGCAGGCAAGTGACAAGCAAACAAGTAACAAGGCAAACCACCTTGGCAGCTTGCCACTCGTCTGCTTGTCAACTAAAAAAACAAACGACAATGGACATATTCTCAAAGATAGCAGCCGGCGAAATACCCAGCTACAAGTGCGCCGAGGATGACAAGTTCTACGCATTCCTCGACATCAACCCGATGGCCAAGGGCCACACATTGGTCATCCCGCGCAGGGAGGTAGACTATTTCTTCGACCTCGGCGACGACGAACTGGCCGAGATGATGGTTTTCACGAAGCGCGTGGCGAAGGCCATAAAGGCGGCCTTCCCCTGCCGCAAGGTGGGCATGGCGGTGCTCGGCCTCGAAGTGGCCCACGCCCACATACACCTCGTGCCGATGCAAAGCGAGGGCGACATGAACTTTGCAAACCCAAAGCTGAAGTTCACCCAAGAGGAGTTTGAAGAAATAGCAAGGAAGATAAGGGAAAACTTCTGAAAAAGGTGAGAAGGTGAGAAAGTGAGAAGGTGAGAAACATCATTGTTCTTTTTCAATGAAATTTGTTTCTCACCTTCTCACTTTCTCACCTTCTCACCTTTAAATAAATTCCTCTCCGTACTTCACCTGCACCTCGTTGACATATTTGCGGATGAGCGCGGACGAGTCTTCTTTCTTGCAGATTAACAGCACGTTGCCCTTCTCTGCAACTATGTATCCGTCAAGCCCGTTGATGATGCCGAGATGGTCGTCGGGCAGTTTTATTATGTTGTTGCGGCTGTCGTCGGCAATCACCCGCGAGCCTATCACCACGTTGTCCCCGTCGCCCTTGCTCATGCTTTCATAGATGGAATGCCACATGCCGAGGTCGGCCCAGCCGAAATCGCACTTCATCACGTACACGTTTTCGTTCTTGTCGAGAATGCCGTAATCAATCGACAGGTTGGGATATGCCGGGAAATTGTCCTTGATGAACTGCAACTCAGCGTCTATGCTGTAAGGCTTGCCTTCCTCGTCCTTGAAATTGCGGAGCACCGGAGGGAATATCTTGGCCAACGCCTCGCGCAGGTAACTCACGTTGGCGAGGAACAAGCCGGTGTTCCAATAGAACTCGCCGCTCTGCATGAACATCTTGGCGAACTCGCGGTCGGGCTTCTCCGTAAACGATTTTACCTTGAACACGCCGGGGCACTCGGCAGCGTCGCCTATCTGTATGTAGCCGTACCCAGGCTCCGGACGTGTGGGCTTGACGCCCATTGTCAACAGGCAGCCACGCCCGGCGACGAACTCCAGCCCGTCGAGCACGTTGTTCCTGAACTCATCCTCCTTGAACACGGCCTGGTCAGACGGCACCACCACGAGCCTCGCCTCCGGCTCGATATGCATTATCCTGTGCGTAGCCCAAGCCAGGCTCGGCGCCGTGTTCCTGAAGATAGGCTCGCTCAGGATGTTCAGCCTCGGCAGTTCGGGCAGCTGCTCCTCCACAAGCCGTGTGTACAGACGGTTCGTGCTTATGTAAATATGCTCCTTGGGGATGAACGCCGACATACGGTCGTAAGTCTGCTGCAACAGCGTCCGCCCCGTAGAAAAGAAGTCGAGAAACTGTTTCGGACAGTCCTCCCGGCTGCAAGGCCACAGCCTCCGTCCCTTGCCCCCGGCCAGAATGAGGCAAAAATTATTATTGTTTTCCATCATATTATTTTAAGAATTATATCACGATACGAAGATACGAATAATTGTTTTCACCGCCAATTATTTTAAGTTTTTTCAATTAAAAATTTGTCAATTCAGATTTTATCCTTATCTTTGCACCCGCATTAAGCCCAGATGGCGGAATCGGTAGACGCGCTGGTCTCAAACACCAGTG
>CALUGU010000130.1 GCA_944320255.1 uncultured Prevotella sp.
AACATCGGCGTGAAGGTGCAGGAGAACGTTGGGGTGTTCTCGCAGAACTGCGCAGAATACCTCTACACGGACTTCGGCGCGTTCGGCATAAGGGCCGTGACCGTGCCTTTCTACGCCACGAGCAGCGAACAGCAAATACAGTACATGATTGACGACGCGCAGATACGCGTGCTGTTCGTCGGCGAGCAAGAGCAGTACGACAAGGCCCAGCGTGTGTTCTCACACTGCCGCACGCTTGAGCGCATCATCATTTACGACCGCCGCGTGAAGACGGCGCAGGCCGACCAAAGCTCGATGTACTTCGACGAGTTCATGACGCTCGGCGAGAACAGCCCGCGGCAGTCGGAGGTGGAAAAGCTGTACGCCGAGGCCAACGACGACGACCTCTGCAACATCCTTTACACCAGCGGAACCACCGGCGACAGCAAGGGCGTGATGCTGACTTACGGCCAGTACCGCGCCGCCCTGGAGGCTAACGACAAGGTGGTGCCCGTGCGCGAGGACGACAGGGTGATGGACTTCCTGCCCATGACGCACATCTTCGAGCGCGCATGGCTGTTCCTGAGCATCAGCGAAGGCGCCGAGATAGTGGTCAACACGTACCCGAAAGAGATACAGCAGTCGATGCGCGAGACGCGGCCTACGTGTATGAGCGCGGTGCCGAGGTTCTGGGAGAAGGTGTACGCCGAGGTCATCGACCGCATAGACCGCGCCACCCCCATGCAGCAGAAACTGCTGCGCAGGGCGTGGGCGATAGGCCGAAAGCACAACATCGAATACCTCAGCCGCGGCAAGCGCCCCCCGTTGCAGCTCAGGATGAAGTACGCCCTGATGCACCGCACGCTGTTCAAGATAGTGCGCAACGAGCTGGGGCTCGACCGCCCGAACATTTTCCCGACGGCGGGAGCCACGGTGTCGCCTGAAATAGAGGAGTTCGTCCACTCCATCGGCATAAACATGATTGTGGGCTACGGGCTTACCGAAAGCCTCGCCACCGTGTCGGCCGACCGCAAGGGGCGGCACTTCACCGTAGGTTCGGTGGGCGTGCCGCTCGAAGGCCTTGACATAAAGTTCGGCGAAGACGACGAAATCCTGCTCAAAGGCCCCACCATAACCAAGGGCTACTACAAGCGCGAGTCGCTCAACAAGACGGCGTTCGACGAGGAAGGATACTTCCACACGGGCGACGCCGGCTACATCAGGAACGGCGAGCTGTTCTTGAAAGACAGGATAAAAGACCTGTTCAAGACATCGAACGGCAAGTACATCGCCCCGCAGATGATAGAGTCGAAACTGCTGGTGGACAAGTACATCGACCAGATAGCAGTCATCGCCGACCGCCGCAAGTTCGTATCCGCGCTGATAATACCCGACTACGCCCTGCTCGAAGAATACGCCGCGAAGCACGGCATAGCCTGCGGCAGCCGCGAGGAGCTGTGCGCCGACTCCCAAATCCACGAGATGATGGCCGAACGGATAGAGACCCTTCAGCAGCAGTTTGCCAGCTACGAGAAGATAAAACGCTTCACCCTGCTGCCCCGTCACTTCACGATAGAGCACGGAGAGCTGACCAACACGCTGAAAATACGCCGCAAGGTGCTCGACAAGAACTACGCCGCGGAGATAGAAAAGATGTACGAGGAAGATATGACAACTGAGGAGTTATCGGGAGCTAACTCCCGTTAACTCCCGATAACTCCTTATTACATAAAACAAAAACGACAAATGATAACAGCAGAACAACTGAAAGACGTGACGGAGCGCGCCGACGCGCTGCACCGCTATCTTGACATAGACAAGAAGAAAATAGAACTCGAAGAAGAAGAATTGCGCACCCAGGCGCCCGACTTCTGGGACGACCCGAAAGCGGCGCAGGAGCAGATGAAGAAGGTGAAAGGCATACAGCGGTGGGTCGAAGGATACAAGGAAGTGCGCACGCTGGCCGACGAACTGAAGCTCGCCTTCGACTTCTACCACGAAGACATGGTGACGGAGGAAGAAGTTGACGCCGACTACGACAAGGCCATCAAGGCCATCGAAGACCTCGAACTCAAGAACATGCTGCGCCAGAAGGAAGACCCTATGGACGCGGTACTTAAGATAAACAGCGGCGCCGGAGGCACGGAGGCGCAGGACTGGGCGCAAATGCTGATGCGAATGTACATGCGCTGGGCCGAAGCCCACGGCCACAAAGTGACCATAAGCAACCTGCAAGAGGGCGACGAAGCCGGCATAAAGAGCGTCACAATGGAAATAGAAGGCGGTGAATACGCCTACGGTTATCTGAAAAGCGAGAACGGCGTGCACCGCCTTGTGCGCGTGTCGCCGTTCAATGCGCAGGGCAAACGCATGACGAGTTTCGCCAGCGTGTTCGTCAGTCCGCTCGTTGACGACACCATCGAAGTGTACGTTGACCCCTCGAAAGTAAGCTGGGACCTGTTCCGTTCGGGCGGAGCCGGCGGCCAGAACGTCAACAAGGTGGAGACGGGAGTCCGCCTGCGCTACCAGTATGTAGACCCCGACACGGGCGAGGAGGAGGAAATCCTCATCGAGAACACCGAGAGCCGAAAGCAGCTGGAGAACCGAAACAACGCAATGCGACTGCTGAAATCACAGCTGTATGACCGGGCGATGAAGAAGCGTCTTGAGGCCCAAGCCAAGATTGAAGCGGGCAAGAAGAAGATAGAATGGGGAAGCCAGATACGCAGCTATGTCTTCGACGACCGCCGCGTGAAAGACCACCGCACCAACTACCAGACAACTGACGTGGACGGGGTGATGGACGGCAAGATTGACGGTTTCATCAAGGCGTACCTCATGGAGTTCCCGGTGAGCGAGGAAGAGTGAGCATCACGCAGTTGGAACAGCAAACTGTGCCAACTCCTTCAAGCAACAAGAAAATAAAAACAAACCTTAACTTAAATACAAAATAACTATGAGCCAGAAAAGCAAAGTACGCCACGCTAACCGCGAGGCACAACAGGAGAAACAGGCAAGGAAAGTGATAACATGGATATTCGCCGCCCTCGTGGTGCTGGCGGTGGCGTTCCTTGTTGTGGCGATGATGGACTAAGGAGGCATGGGAAGTCTCGAAATAGAGCGCAAGTTCCTTGTCCACAAGGCCGGCAGGCCGTATGCCGTGGCGGCGTTCGCCAGCAGCCGCATACGCCAGGGCTACATCTGCAGCGAGCGGGGGCGCACCGTCAGGGTGCGCATCCGCGACGGCCGCGGCTTCCTCACCATCAAAGGGCCGTCTGACGAGGCGGGAACGACGCGCTATGAGTTTGAAAAAGAAATAACGTTAGACGAGGCCACGCAGCTCATGAAGCTGTGCGAACCGGGACAGATAGACAAGACGCGCTACTTGGTTAGGAGCGGGCGGCACGTCTTCGAGGTGGACGAGTTCTACGGGGAGAACGACGGACTGGTGATAGCCGAGGTAGAGCTGCACAGCGCCGACGAGCCGTTCACGAAGCCCGCGTTCGTCGCCGACGAGGTGACGGGCGACCGCCGCTTCTACAACTCGCAGCTGATGAAAGCCCCGTTCAGCCTTTGGCGCGACACCTTGCCAGAAGAATTCCGATGACGGCGGCCAGCGTCGCGCCCGCCGCATTGGCCGCGAAGTCGAGCCAGTCGCCGCTGCGGCGCCCGCCAGTGCAATATGCCTGAAGCAGCTCTATGAGGCCGCTCATCAGCACGGGGGCGAGCCACGCCCAGACGAAAAGCCGCGACTTGCTCACCGCCTTGTGCGACCTCAGGTACTCAATCCATATCGCCGAGCACGTGCCGCCGTACATTGCTATGTGCGTCCACTTGTCGATGAAGGCCACGTTGTCGAGCGGAGTGTGCGGCGGAGTGCAGAAACACAATATCCAGATAAGTGCCAAAAACAGGCAAGAAAACGGATATTTTCTTATCAAATGACTTCCAATTCTCATTTTTCGTTATATTTTGGTGCAAAAGTAAGATGTTTTTCTTACATTTGCAAAAGATTAACAACATATCGCAACATTTGCGGCCGCCTCGCTTAGGGCGGCGGAAAGGAGGAGAAAGCATGGCAAAATTAGAAAGGGCGAGCTTCGGCAGCAAGCTCGGAGTGATATTAGCCACGGCGGGTTCTGCCGTAGGCTTGGGCAACGTATGGCGTTTCCCGTACATGACGGGAGAGTACGGCGGCGCGGCGTTCATCATCATTTACATCGGCTGCGTGCTGCTGTTCGGCATACCGTGCATGGTCAGCGAGTTCATAATAGGCCGCCATGCGGCTTCAAACACGGC
>CALUGU010000131.1 GCA_944320255.1 uncultured Prevotella sp.
GATGATTATCGCCGTGGAGTTGAGTATCGGCATGCGCACCTCGCGGGAGGCGTTGAACACCACGTCGAGCACGGGCAGCCGCTCGTCACGGGGCAGCGCGCGGTTCTCGCGCAGGTGTTTCCAGACGTTCTCCACGTCAACTATGGCGTCATCGACCAGCGAACCGATGGCGATGGCAAGTCCGCCGAGGCTCATCGTGTTGACGCTCATGCCGAAATAATGCAGCACGATGAGCGACATCAGCAGCGACACGGGCAGCGTGACGAGCGAAATCACCGTGGTGCGGACGTTGGCGAGGAAGAGGAAAAGGATGATGACGACGAACAGCGCGCCCTCGTAGAGGGAGTGCTCCACGTTGCTTATTGAGCTTTCTATGAACTTAGACTGGCGGAAGATGTCGGTCGAGACGTGCACGTCGGCGGGCATGTTCTTCTTGAGGTCTTGCAAGGCGGCCTCCAAGCGTTCGGTAAGCTCTATGGTGCCGGTGTCGGGCTGCTTGGTGACAGTCAGCAACACGGCGGGCTTGCCCTTCTCCGAGGCCAGTCCGAGGCGCGGCACTTGCGCGCCGACCTGCACGTCGGCGACGTCGGCCAGCGTCACGGCGTCGCCGTTAACGCTCTTAACCACGGCCGCGCCCATCTTCCGAACGTCGTCGGTTGACACCACCCCGCGCACTATGTACTCGTTGCCGTACTCGTAGATTACGCCTCCGTTGGTGTTGCGGTTCATCTGGTCGGTGACGGCGAGCACCTCTCCGAGCGTGACGCCGTAGTGCGCCATGCGTCCGGGATGCAGCAAAATCTGGTACTCCTTGATGTCACCGCCGAGCACTGCCACCTGCGACACGCCGCCCGTTGACATCAAGCGGGGGCGTATGGTCCAGTCGGCCAGCGTGCGGAGGTCCATCATCGAGGTGCTGTCGGCGGTGAGTCCCACGATGAGCACTTCGCCGAGTATCGACGACTGGGGGCCGAGCGTGGGCTTGCCAACGTTCTCAGGCAGCGTCTCGGTGACGGCTGCGAGCTTCTCGGAGACTATCTGGCGGGCCAAGTAGATGTCGGTGTCCCAGTCGAACTCCACCCATACGACGGAGAAACCCGTGGCCGAGGAGGAGCGGACGCGGCGCACGTGGGTGGCGCCGTTGACCGCCGTCTCGATGGGGAACGTCACCAACTGCTCCACCTCCTCGGCGGCCATGCCGCCGGCCTCGGTCATGACGACCACCGTAGGGGCGTTGAGGTCGGGGAAGACGTCAACTTCAGTCCGCCCCGTGGTGACTATCCCGGCGACGGTGAGCAGCACCGCCGCGACGAGCACGAGCAGGCGGTTGTGCAAAGAGAAATGGATTATCTTGTTTAGCATAATGAAAGGAACAGCCCCACCCGACCTCCCCAAGGGGAGGGGAAAAGCTATGCCATTGAGGCGGACGGGAACTGATTAGTTAATATTTATACATCAATCTAATAATTGAAGCCACTCTCCTCCCCTTGGGGAGGTTGGGAGGGGCTAATGGTTATGCGTATGTCCCGGTATGGCGGTGCTTGCGCCGGCGAGGCGCACCTGCATGGCGCCCTTGACAACCACCTTCTCGCCGCCCTTTAGGCCGGCGGTTATCTCAACGCGCTCGCCGTCGGTCTCGCCGGTGCGCACCTCGCGGCGTTCGTAACAGGTGGCGTCGGTCTGCACGTAGACGAAGGCCAGGCCCTGCTCGTCAGTCAAGGCGGCCACCGGCACGCTGATGACGCCCGTGCGGGGAGCCGTCAGAAGGTAGGTCTCGACGAACGAGCCGGGGGCTACGTCGGCGCGGTTGCTGAACTCGAAGGTCACGGGGATGTAAGGCGAGCCGTCGCCGGTCTGCTTGCCCGTGGCCACGAGCCGGCCGTCCATCTGCCGCAGGTCGTACACGCGGTCGCCGTAGGCCGTCTTGAACTTGGCCGAACGGAGCGTGCCCAGCAGCGGGTAGTAGCGTTCGGGCACGTTGGCCTTTAGGTAGAGCGTGCGCGTCTGAGTGACGTTCATCATCGGCTGCCCCACGGTAACATAGTCGCCTTCCTTCACTAAGCAGGTCTTCACGTAGCCGCCGATGGGCGACTTGACGGCCACGCCCGCGCCCTGCTTCGCGCCGCCGGAATAGGCCTCGTAGGCTATCTTGGCGGCCTCGTAGGCGGAGCGTATCTGGTTGAACTCCTTTTGTGTGACAATCTTGTCGGCCACTAACTTCTCGGCGCGCTCGTAGTCGCTCTTGGCCGTGCGGTAGGCCACGGCGGCCTGACGGGCAGGGTCGTCTTGCAGGTTTTTCGACGATATGGTGAACACCGTGCCGCCCTTGGCCACGGGCGAGCCTTCGGTCAGCCCGCGGGTGAAGCTCACGATGCCGGGCACGGTGGCCACGACGGTGGCCTCGTCGCCGCTGGCGGCGAGTATCTTGCCGCCCACGGGGATTACGCCCGAAAAGTCGCCCGGCGTCACAGTCTCGGCCACTATGCCCGCCACCTTGGCGTCCTTGGCGCTGATAACTATCTCGCCGGCGTGCTCCTTCGCCTCGTCGGCGTGCGCGTCGGCGGGTTCGCCGTGGCCGTGGCCGTCGTGGCACGAAGCAAGCAGCAGCGCGCCCAGCGCGCAGGATAAGAATGTCTTGCAGTTCATTGAAATCATCATATTCGTGTTTTTGCTTGCAAAAATAAGGAAAAGCAAGTGCAACTAAGTTGCAAAAAGTAGACAAAGGCACCTGACAGCCACCCCAACCCTCTTTTGGAAGAGGGGCTTAATGTGCTTTTGTGGGTTTCGCAATGGCGTATTTGGCCTATCAGGCCCATTGGGCTTATTTGGCCTAATTAGCCTGATAAGCCCAATAAGCCGAATAAGCCATTTCGCGAAAGGCCACAAACGGCTTTGCGAAAGATGCCTAACGGCAACGCAAAAGGGCACATCTTGCAGCGCAAAATGTGCCCTTTTACAAAGCATCTGATAATCAAGCAGTTACCAAAGCCCTCTAATTCCCATTAAAGAATATGTACAACGCCACCATCACCACGGCCAGGGCTACCCACGCCACTACGACGTCGCGCCTCGGCTTCTCGGCCAGTTTCACCACCTTGGTGTCCACCGTGGCCTGCTTGTTGCACAGGCTGACGATTACCATCATTATTACAAGGATGACGAAAATGTAGAACGAGAGCATCATGAAGTGCACGGCCTCCGTGGCGCCGGGTATCACCCAGAGGTAGAGTATGCCCGAACCGATGCTGAATATCGTGCCGAACGTCAGCGTGATGTTGGCGGCCAGCGTGGTGCAACGCTTCCAGAAGACGCCCATCACGAACACGGCGGCCATCGGCGGGGCGATGAAGCTGAGGACCGACTGGAACACGTTGAACAGGTTCATGCCCTTGATGTTGTCAACGGCGATGGTTATCACTATCGACACGAGCGCGCCGATGACGGTGACTATGCGCCCCGTGCGCGATATTTCGGCGGGAGTGGCCTCCGGACGGATGTTCTTCACGTAGATGTCCATCGTGAAGACGGTGCTCAGGGCGTTGAGGGCGGAGCCGATGGTGCTTATCAGCGCGGCGGTGAGCACGGCCAGCACGAGACCCACCATGCCGACGGGGAACAGGCTGGAAACGAGCGACATATAGGCGTTGTCTGGCTCAATCACAGTGCCGCCGAAGAAGCCTTGCTTAACCAGCGCGAAGCATACGATGCCGGGGATGATGTAGATGGCCACGTCGAGTATCTTCAGCCAACCCGTGAAGTTGGCCCCGCGCTGCCCCTCGCTGAGGTTCTTGGCGGCCAGGACGGGCTGAACCATCGACTGGTCGGTGCACCAGAACCAGAGGCCTGATATGGGATAGCCCAGCAGGATGGGCAGCCATGGGAAGTCTTTGTCTGAATTTGGCTGGAACAGGTTCCAGTAGTCGGACGGCACGATGTCGGGGTCGGCCAGCACGGCGACGCCCCCGAAGAACGAGTCGCCGCCCAAGCGGTAGATGCCGACGACGGTGAGCGTGGCCGAAACGACGATGAGCAGCACCATCTGGTAGACGTTGGTGTAGGCCACGGCCTTGAGTCCGCCGAGCATGGTGAAGAA
>CALUGU010000132.1 GCA_944320255.1 uncultured Prevotella sp.
AATACGGTGTTGCCCATACGGAGGACACAAGAGCCGTCAGCCTGTTTTGCCACTTTCCCGGTTTCAATGCTGATGGTCCTTCCATCAGGCAATGAAACTGTTTTCGTAATTACGTTCATCTAAAAAATAAAAAAATGTCTTTTTACATCAAAAAATCGCACAAAGATAACCATTTTTAAAATAACCGAAGACGGTTTCACATTAAATCTGCATTAATTTTCCTTTTTTTAGCAAACGACAAGTTTTGTCGCCGCATTTTCTTATTTTTGCCTGGAAATACTACAAATAAAACAACATGGCCAACCAAAGGCAACAACGCAGACGCACCGGCGCGGGCGGCGGCGACGGCAACGGGCGGCGCGGCAGGGGGCTGCTCCTGAAAACGGCGTGCGCCGCGCTGCTCATCGCCGGGGCCGTATGCTTCGACCTGTGCACGTCGGACATCGCAAAAGAGCGCCGGCAGAGGCAGGACAGGGAGCAGGCCGAGCGCAACAGGGAGCGGCAAAGGATGGAAGACTCGATAAACAACGCGTTGCAACAACGGCTGCGCTCAACCGGGAACAAAGAGTTGACGCCTGAGCAGCGGCGCGCCTTCGACGAGGCCATTCGCCGCGACGGCGAACTAATGGAGCGCGCGCCCGAACTCTTGGAGAAATACAACCGCGGCGAGGAACTCACGCCGGAGGAGATGGACGCCGTGCACGACTATTACTACGAGGAATATTACGCCGACCCGGACGACGAAGGTCACTACCCCGCCGAGATATTCGACGACCGCGAGGACTACGACGAGGAGCACGTGCGCGACAACCCCGGCACAGCCGGCGAGGACTGACCGGCACGGCTGCCGTGAGCGGATTGTCGGTCGCAGCGTAACCCGCTGGCGGTCAACACATTAGCAACAGTACGACAAAAGGTGGCTTTTCGCAATGCGAAAAGCCACCTTTTGCAATGCAAGACACGGCAAACGACCCTGTCGTTTGCCGTGTCTTGCGTTTACGCTATTGCGTTCCTGCGAATTTGCAATCCGCAGGTCAGAGTATAAGGATTTGCAATCCGCCCAACATTACATCTTTAACATAAAATCGGATTGAAGCCCTGATAACTCCGGTTTACCGTGCCAGGCGGGCGAAGGTGTTGATTTTGTCCTTCAGGTAAGCCCTGAAGCCGTCGCCGCCGAGCACCTCGATGTCGTCGAACAGGCCGAGGACGAAGCGGCCTATGCCGGCGTAGCTGCACACGTCGAGGCGCAGCAGGTGGCCGCCGTCGGCGCCGTCGGCGATGAAAGGCTTGGCCTGGGGGTACTCCTCTTTCATTATGTTGTAAGACAGCTCGCCGAGGCGAAGCTCAACGGGCATCAGCTCCTCGCCGCTGAACATGAACACGTCGGTGAACATCTGGCGGTGACGGGCCTCGTGCTCCCACTCCGCGCTCAGCGTCTCGACGCCCTGCATGCGGCTCACCTTGAACGTCTTGTTCATGTCAGACGACGGCTCGTAGCAACGCACCTCGTTGTTGTTGTTCATCAGGAGGAACGGCTCCACGAAGCGGTCGCGCACGGTGCGGCTGTGGGGCGAGGCATAGCCCTTGAGGATGACTTGGCGGCGCAGCTTGATGGCGTCGTACAGGGCGCGGATGCTGCGCACCGACTGCTCGCGCAGCTCGTAGTTGTCGAGTATCTCGAAGTCGTAGAAGTGGTCGAGCTTCTTCTTGAGGTTCGCCGTGAGCACGTTGCCGCGGTCGGTCTGGTCGAGCAGGCGGCGCATCAGCACGGCTTCCTCCTCGGTGAACGACACGCGGCTGACGAGGTGGTTGATGAACGGCGAGTCGCGGTCGATGCAGTAGCCGTTGCCGCGCTTGTAGACCTTGAAGCCGCAGTCGCGGAAGAACTCAAGGTAATAATAGAGGTTGCGGCGGGATATGCCTACCTTGGCGCATAGCTCGTCGATGGTGTAGATGTGGTTTTCGGTGAGCAACAGAATGAGGTTCAGCTCACGCTCAAGTTTATCGTGGCGCATATTTTAATTCATAATTCATAATTCATAATTGGGCGGACGCCGAAGTTAATTCATAATTCATAATGCATAATTCATAATCGGGGCTACGCCGAAGTTAATGCATAATTCATAATGCACAATGCACAATCGGGCTGCGCCATTATTTACATGACATATAGTTCTTTTAGAATACGGCGTCAGCCCGATTGTGCATTGTGCATTGTGCATTGTGCATTATGCATTGTGCATTATGAATTATGCATTAACCGAAAAGTTTTGCGGTGATACGGCGTCACGCCGTACTTGGCTATCGCCTCGCGGTGGGCGCGCGTTGGGTAGCCCTTGTTCTCCGTCCAGCCGTATTGCGGGAACTCCTCGGCCAGACGGTCCATGTAGTCGTCGCGGTAGGTCTTGGCCAGGATGCTGGCCGCGGCTATCGACAGATACTTGCCGTCGCCCTTGACGACGGTGGTGTACGGGATGAAGCGGTAGGGCTTGAAGCGGTTGCCGTCAACGATGATGGCCTCCGGACGAAGCGTCAGCTGGTCGAGGGCGCGGTGCATGGCCAGTATGCTGGCATTGAGGATGTTGATTTGGTCGATTTCCTCCGGCGTCACCACGCCAACGGCCCACGCCAGGGCGTCGCGCTCTATCTCGGCGCGCAGCTCGTAACGGCGGTGAGCCGTGAGCTGCTTCGAGTCGTTGAGGGCGTCGTTAACATAGTCTTCGGGCAGGATTACCGCCGCCGCGTACACGCTGCCGGCAAGGCAGCCGCGCCCCGCCTCGTCGCATCCGGCCTCTACGAGACCCGCGTGATAATGGCTCTTAAGCATTGCTTTCTTGGTTTTTATTGATTATAGGACTAATGGGACTAATAAGACAAATGGGACGGATGAGCCGTGAGTGCAAGATTTTATTTTACTACTTATTACTCCTCTCCTCCTTTACTTCTCCTTACTACCTTCTCCTTCCCTCCTTACTCCTTCTCTCCTTACTCCTCCCCTCCCCTTTTATCTTTCTTTAACTAAAAACGAGACAAGAGTGAACTTATTGTGCACAAACGCACGTTTATTTTGCAACCAGAAACGAAACGATAAAACACAAAGATATGGAAAAGCAAATGACTTTGGAAGCAAACGCCTTGACAGAGAGAGGCTTTGCCGCACAGGTGAGAAAGATAGGTTACAGACTGGCCGCCCCGCAACGCTTGCTCCGCAAATATTACTCTTACGTGCTGGGGCACGACGTAAGCAAGGCGCAGGCGCGCACAATGACGGAAGCCCAACTGGCTTTCTTCGCCGTCACGCTGCCTGCGGATTATCCCTTGACGCTCAGGGTCTTGGCGTGCGTGTGGTTCGTGGTGACGGCGAAAAAGTTAAGAATTAAGAGTTAAGAGTTAAGAATTAAGAGTTAAGAATTAAGAGTTAAGAATTAAGAGTTAAGAAAATATGTCTTGCCGGCAATGCAGTCTTGCAAAGCATATTTTCTTAACTCTTAATTCTTAATTTTATCAGAACATCCTGCTGACACGCTTTATCCCATCGACAAGCACGTCGATTTCTTCCTTAGTATTATAAAGGGCGAACGATGCGCGCACCGTGCCCTGTATGCCGAGGCGCAACATAAGGGGCTGGGCGCAGTGGTGGCCCGTGCGCACAGCGATGCCGAGGCGGTCGAGCAGCGTGCCCATGTCGAGGTGGTGGATGTCGCCCACGAGGAACGAAACCACGGCGTCCTTGCGCGCCGACGTGCCGAAGACGCGCAGGCCCTCGACCTCGGCGAGCCGCCGCATGGCATATTCCGTCAGCTCTTGTTCGTGGCTCTGGATGTTATCCATGCCGATGGCGGTGATGTAGTCTATGGCCTTTGCCAGGCCGTTGGTGGCAACGTAGTCGGGCGTTCCAGCCTCAAACTTGAACGGCAGACGCTCGAACACAGTCTTCTCGAAGCTGACGCTCTCAATCATCTCTCCCCCACCCTGGTAAGGCGGCAGGCGGTCGAGCCAGTCTTCCTTGCCGTAAAGCACGCCTACGCCCGTAGGCCCGTACATCTTGTGGCCGCT
>CALUGU010000133.1 GCA_944320255.1 uncultured Prevotella sp.
CCTGAAAAGCGGATGCAAAAGTACGCACTTTACACTTAACCGCAAAATATTACCACAAGAAAATCGCAAAACAAACAGTGTTTTAACATTCGTTCACAAGCACGGCGGCCTGACACATTATTATATAATAAACACGGCATGGCAACGGCGGGGGAAACGCCGCCGGCGGCGGACAAGGCAAACAGCCGCGGAACGCACAAGAACGGGACGCCACGCAACTCACGGCTAATCGCAACGCCGTTTGCCGCAAATCGCAACGCAACTCACCGCAAACGGCAACGCGATTTGCCGTAAATCGGAAAACGGGCAGGAACATATTTATTATCAGAACGTTACAGTTGAAGCCACAAACGTTATAATAAGGTCAGTCAAGCTCTAACAAAATAGGCGTATGCACGAGATTATAGCCATCATCAAGAACTGCCGCATTGGAAAACATTATGCCGCAACACTTTTCCATACCATAACAACCATGCTCATGACCGAACAAATGGAAACATGGCTTTACGGCAAGAACACGCCTACGTAAGAGAACATCGCCATGACAAGCAGGGCCGGAACCATAGTCAGAAAAATCCAAAACGCCGTAAGGAGGCTGATGGGTGATGACGACATCGGTGCCGTCAGGAATGCCAAGCAGACACCTGTCATACTGTCCACCGATGCAATCCTGGATAAACATCGGCACACCGTAAAACCTTATTCCACCAACAGTAACGCCTGAATTGCAAAGATAATGGACGTTTGACGGCAACCCGTCAACAGCCGCCGCACCATACATACAGAAATCATGGTTGCCGGCAATGAATATCTTATGAGGATAAGGTAAATCACAAAACCAATCCATAAAATCATAAGCCTCGGCCTCAGAGCCGGCAAAAGTGAAGTCGCCAGAATGTACAACGACGTCGGCTTCGGGCAAATCATGCAGTTCGCCGTGCCTGCCATGTGTGTCAGAAATATGAAGTATCCTCATTGATTGTTATTTTAACGTTGTCAACCGTGTTTTCACCCGACGAGAAAACCCTAAACAAACCGCCGTCAGACAAGTCGTTGAAAACGGCGTCGCAGTCTTTGTGGATGGGCACAACACCTATCTTTGGCATTGTCGACCGGCATACGTCAAGTAACGTATCAATATCAGCATGACCGCTGGTATGGAAACCGTCGCGCGTCCCGTCGGCTATACGGTTGCCGAAAAGTTGCCTCAATTCAATTACTTCTTTTACCGAATACGGTTTGCCCGCGTCGGCATACCCGCCCCACATGGAGTATATAAGCCAAGCCGGCTCGTCGGCATATATGCCCATCATCTTCTTCACCATACGGCCGCCCGACATACGGACAGGCATCAGGAACCCCCTGTCGGCCAGCCTACGCCTTACGTTTTCCGTTCGGGGATTAAGCAAACGGAACACTCTGTCAAAATTAAACAGCCCCGACTTGCAGCCGGCATACTTCGTGAACACGTCGAGAACGCTTTTCTGATAACCGTCGACAACGAAATCGCGTCCCGTCCGTTTGCAGGCAGCATGAAAAGAGGCAAGCCTCTCCATGTCAGTAGACGAGCACAAAGCGAACACGTACTTATGGTCTTTCAGCAGCCTTACGACGTTGTTTTTAATATCATTTTCAGATATCACACGCTCTTGCCTGCGCCCAAGCATCGTGCCCTCGATAATCAGCACGTCCACATTGCCAACATACGCACGGAGCATACGCAACAAAGCTTTACCTAAATAACCGTGACGCCTGAAATCACCAGTGTGTAAAATCGTCCTGCTCTCACATTCTATCTTGAACATATAAGCGTCAAAGGCCGAATGGTCGACAAAATAAGGCGTTACCGTAATAAGCCCCTTACCGCCTACATCGATGCCCCGCGAATGCGAATAAACGGACATCTTACTGACAAGAGCATAGTTTTCAGGTTGGCGTAAAGCCTTGTATTTAAGCAGCATAACCTCCTTTGCCCCTCCACCTATATACTGGGGCACGTCTTTCGGGACTAAATGGTGAAGCCCTACGTGGTCGCCGTGGTAATGAGTGTAAAACACTGCATCTGCGTTCGATGTCAAAGCTTCAACCTGTTCTTTGGAAAACTCACTCTTGCCAATACCCGGCAAATTGCTGCCAAAGTCGATGAACACCTTGCAACCCTCGGTGGATATTTCTGTAATACAACCACCTATCTGGTTTGCGCCACGATGGATTGTTATTTCCATACGAACAAATTTATCTGAAAAGGATGAAGTCCCGGTCAGGACTTCACCACCCTTTTAAACACAACCACAACGTTATGCAGTTTCAAGGCCGGCTGCCCAAGCCTCGCCGTCATGTCCTTATACCGTTCCTTCACCCAGTCAACCACCTTGTTGCGGCACTCGTTGTCGTAATAAACGTCAACCTGAAGTGGAACGTTTATCTTTCCTGCGTCGGCCAACGGAGAAATTCCACTTTGTGCATCGGCCGGCTTCACCGTTGTGATTCCAAGGATGTAAGCCACTGCCGAACCGTCCAGCGTACATTTGCCCACTTCATGTTCATACCCCAATTCTTTGTGCACACCGTCCAAAACTTCAGCTAACGCCAACATCCCGTCAGACAAATCTTTCTCGCATATTGCGTTAATCTCCGCGTTGGCCACGGCATCGTCGTCGGCAATCTCAGGCGCACGCTTGTCACGGTTCCATCTAACCTGAAACCTGAACGACTCGTTTTTCGTCTTTACTGCTATCTGTTCCTTACGTCGTTGTTCTCTATTCTTGTTCATAAACTCACATCCTTAAATTCCAAATTATAAAATCAAATTATCTTATATTAAATTTTACGCTTTTAAATCATCCTTCAAGGTCCCTGTAAAATCTTTTATCTCGGCTTTGTTTTGACTCAATTCGTAATACAACGTATAAGGATGCAATGTGACAAATTTGTCTATCTTTATCTCTTCCAAACTTCCTTCTTCCGAAGCTCCCTTAGGCATTAAAGTCACTACATCCAAATGCAAGTCCTCTGGCACATCAGCTTCGATTTTACTATTTCTCAAAATTTGCCACCATTCTTTTCCTTTCCCTGAACGCAACAAGCACGCAACAAACGTAGCATACGCCAATGCTTGGAACATCACATCTTTCTGAGACTCACTATCTTTATTCTCATCTTTAAGCTCTATTACGGCGAGTCTCGTACCAAAAATACCTTTATGAACAACCCGGGCCAATATATCAATACCGCCGCCTCCTGCATTACAATTTACAAACTCTGGCAAACCATCATTCTTCTTCATATTGCTTGCGCTAAGAGGAGTTGTCAATTGGAAGAACTCTTTGCCAAGTGTTACAGGCTGGATGTTACGAAGCAACTTGCCCTCGGATTTTCCACTTTTTGAAAATTCCTTTAGCATCAGACTCTCTATCTTATGCTCGTTACTCTTTACAAGGACGGTATCATAACTAATTTTTGTTTTATAAAAATTCCTGAAGCGTATAGTGTTCGTTCCTTTTGGCCAGTCTTCATCATTTATCAGCACACTGTCATGAAATCCAAAATTATTTCTTGCATTGGCTGCCTGCGTTTTACTAACATTCAATTTTGGAATTCCATCTTTACCAATAACTATATTCCCAACGCTCTGCCCTGCAAACCGAAGGTCATAACAGAATCTTTTCGTATCTTTAACCTTACTAATACTACTGTAAACTACAAGAGGATCATCTATCCTAAACTTGCCAGCACCATTAATATAGTTATCTTCGTTTGCCAGTATGTCGGCTGCATAGCCATTGTATCTACATTCCCAACCACTCTTTTGACTATCCAACAAATCCTTGGTCTTTTGCACAAAATCTTTATATTCCATAATTACAGCTTTTAGGTTATACCTTATTAATTAAACATATTGACTACAAATATAGTTGATTTTCGTTCACTTTACTCATCATTTTTCCAAATTCACACGATAATCTTCCAGAAGACACTCTTTTAAATCATGCGGAATTTGGAAGCGAGGTTTGAACATATATATCGAATTGGCATGAGAATGACATTCAATGTAATC
>CALUGU010000134.1 GCA_944320255.1 uncultured Prevotella sp.
TCTGATTTTCTGCCATTTTCGAGTTTATGTATAATAACGTGCAAAAGTACTAAAAAAAAACGACGTGGCGAAATTTTAAATATTAAAAACTATTTTTGAGCAGACGAGGAACGAGGGACGAGCAGACAAGCAGACGAGGGACGAGCTGACAAGCCTTTTTCTCACCTTCTCACCCTCTCACCTTCTCACCTTTCCGTAACCCACTGACAGTCAGGCGGTTTCCAAAAGACCGTCTTTCGCCTTCCCAAAAGCCGTCTTTTGCACGCTAAAAGGCCGTCTCTTGACGTGCAAAAGACGGCCTTTCGTGGAACTGGTAAAAAGTACAGGATTATTCAATTACTATCATCGTCCAATATTTCAGCGACGGCAGGGTGAACGTAACCTCGCCACCGGCCTGCTTGAAGGGCAGTTCCTGCACGGCGCCTCCGAGCGCGTCGGGCGTGGCCACCCATATCTTGCTAACCTTAGTGTCCGCCTTCACGCGCAGCGGCAGCCCCTCCACGAGGCGCGGCTCCGGCATGGTGCCGTCCATGTCGCGCCAACTGAGGTTGTCGGCATCGATGAAGTTGAGCAGGTGAACCACCTTCCTGCCGTCCACCTGGCGGGCGAACGTGGTGACGTTGCCTATCGCGGGCGGCCACGCGGCCACCTTGACATCCGACGTGGAGCTTACTCCGGCCTCGGTCTCCTCGCCTCCGCCGCGCAGCAGGTTCTGGTAGGCTGTCATGAAGTCGTAGTAACGCACGATGGCGTCACGAAGCTCCTGGCTCATCGTAAGGTTGCTGTTGGGGAAATATTCCTTGCAGAGCATGTGGTCGCCAAGTTCGAGGTGAGAGCCTCCGAGTGCGAACATCACGGCGTCGGTGAGCAACACTCCGGGGGTGTTAAACTCGCCTTGGTTGTCCGCCTTGGCGTAGTTCATGTACGCGGCGAAGACGGTTTGCAGCCCGTGGCGGCCGTAAAGGCTGTTGTCGTGGATGATGTCGCGCAGGTCGCTGAACTTGTTTTCAGTGTCCCAAAGCTCGGTGTAGAGGAAGTCAACGTCGCCCTGCGCAATGGAATACTGGCCGTAGTTGCTCACCGCGTTCATGACAAGCCGCTTCGAGGGATGGCGCTCCTTCATGGCCTTCACGAACGACTCGTAGCCCAGCTGCAGGTTGGCCTTGCCGCCGTCATAGGTGTACAGCGTGCCGCGGTCGCCCAGCTGGTCGATCTGGTAGCCGTCGAAGTCGAAGCAGGCGTACACGTCGTCGTTCCTGTCGCCTATGTACTGCTGCCACTCCTTGTTGGCCGGGTCAACGAGGAAGATGTCGCTCTTCCACGAGTCGGGCAGGTCGTGGCTGTCCTTTGTGCCGTGCTTGGTGTCCTTGAACAGGTACCATTCTTCCTTAACTCCGTCCGCGGCGGCATCGGAAAGCGCGCCGAAGCAGAGGTTGTAGAACATGGCCTTCATACCGTAAGCGTGCTGCACGTCGATGTATTTCTTTATCACCGACGCATAAACGTCGCGGTTGGCAATGTCCTTGTACACCTCGGCGGGCTGCTCGCGCGTGCCGCCGAGCGGCCAGTGGTGCTTGTTGTGCCAGTCCTGGAACTGCACTCCGTTGATGTGGCAACGGTTGAGGAAGGCCATCTCCTGCTCGATCACGCCGTCGGCGGTCTTCGACGCGTCGAAAGTAGCCACGAAGCCGTAGCGCGGGAAGCGCGTCCAGTCGCTCGAAACGTCAACGCCGATAGTGCCGAGCACGGTCTCCGAGCCGTCGCCGGCGGTGCGGTAAACGTCAACGAGATAGCCGGTGAAGTCGGTGCCGGGCGCGGTCCACGTCCACGTCTGGCCGCCGGCGGCCTGCTCGGCGACAACTTCAGAGCCGTTGCGGTAGCGCACTTTGGCGTCTGCCGGGATGGTGCCCGTGGCCGTGAACGTAACCGTCTCGCCGGGCTTGTAGCACGCCTTGTCGGTAGAGAGGCTTACGGTGAGGTCGGCGTTCACCTGCACCACGTTGGTAACTTCGCCCGTGATGTCGGTGTCGGGCTTTGCAGTCACGTTGTCGTCGTCGCTGCACGACCATAGCGCAAGCAGCGCAACGACCGAATATATCAGTTTTCTCATAGTCTTATTGTTTTGCTATCGTTACTGTTTCGGTAAGCTGGTTGAGCGTAATCTTGTACGTTCCGGCCTCCGCTATCTTCCACTTGTTGTCAACGTTCATTATGTCCACCGTGAGGTATTGCGCCTTCAGGGCGTCGCTGTGCTTGTCGATGAAGAGCGTCTTTTCCTCCTGTCCGGTTGGCGCAGCTCCGTTGACGGCCGACATGAACCATGCGCCGTTCCAGTCGCTGCTCCTGTCGCAGGTGAATTTCAGTTCGCCGGCATTAAGCGTTCCCGTCCATGTCATCACGTAAGGATTGGATGCGTCCTTCGTCATCGGCGCGGCGTCGTCGAGCGACCAGCCGCCGGGGGTGGCGTCGCCAACGAGCCATACGTTCTCGTAAGGCGTGAACTCGCTCATCAGCATGCGCTCTTTTCCGCTGCGTATGTCAAGGCATATCTTGTAAGCCTTGCCCAGTTCGGCGGTCTTCAGACGCCACTTGTTGTCGGGGTCGTAGCCCTTCACGAACTCGACTGACGAGTCTGTGTAAGGCGCATCGGGCTGAGTCGCCTTGTAGTTGTTCTCCCAACTGCCGCTCGCCGTGGCGAACTTGAAGTCGCCTTCGTTGTTGAACTCCGCGCCGTAGCGGAACAGGAACGGGTCAAGGGCGTCCTGCGCCATCGGCTTGAAGCTGTAGCCGTCCATGCCGTCGATGAACCATATCGCGTCGTAAGGCGGCTTCACGCCGTCTGACTTGACTACGGCCATCGTGCCGCCGAGCAGGTTCAGCGTGATGGTATAGTCATTGGCTTCGGTTATCTCGAAGAGGTTGTCGGGCTGATCGGCCGTAGTACGCAGCACGAGCTGGCCGTCCTCGCCGCGGTTGTAGGATGGAAGCTCCTCGCCGGGCGTGGTTATGAACTTGTACGTTCCGGCCTTCATGTAGCCCGTATAGGTGAATTGTCCGTTGTCGGTGCGCGTCATCTCCTCCGCCAGCGACAAGTCGGTGCCGCCCAAGGTGGCCGTTCCCGTGATGTAAAGCGTCGTCGTCACCGGTTCGTATGACTCTACATTGAGCGTTGTCATGGCCGTCTGCACGTCGTCAGTCCCCGCCACCGTGGCCGTGACGCGCGCCTCTACGGCGTAGCGGTTGTCGGCCTTCACGCCGAAGTTGTCGCGCAACAGGGTGTTCAGTTGCTCGGTCGTGGCCGACCAAGTGTACTGTTGCGTCATGCCTTCGGCCACGAGATAGGGATTGGCGAAGCCCGTACCGGCCTCGGCCAGTTCGAGTTTGTAGGTTATGCGGTTGCCCGTGCCGTGGTTGGTGCCGCTCGTCCACGTCAGCGTAAGCGCGTTCTCGGCGTGCGCGGCCTCGTCAAGCGTTATGTCGTTAGCGTCCGCCGTAAGCGCGAGTTCCGTCTCGCCCTTGTTCAACTCGGTGTAATCGTCGTCGGCACAAGCGCCAAGCAAGGCGCATCCGAGCACGACAAGCAGCGGTCTTAATATATGTCTTTTCATGTTTTCAGTATTTAGTTAAAAGATTAATAGCCTGGATTTTGTTTCAAAAGCGGGTTTGCGTCAATCTCCGTCTGCGGTATGGGGAAGAGCAGGCGGTCTTTCGTGACGTTGCCCTTGCCTATGCCGCGCAGGAAGTCAAGCGCGTATTCGCCGTGGTTTATCCTAATCATGTCGAACCAGCGGTGCCCCTCGAAGGCCAGCTCCATGCGCCGTTCGTGTATGATTTTCTCGCGCATCTCATCCTGGCTAAGCCCTGATACGCCGGGCAATCCTGCCCTCTTGCGCACAATGTTGAGCGGAGCGGCGGCCTCGTCGGTAAGCCCCTGCTCGTTAAGAGCTTCGGCCTCCATCAGCAACACGTCGGC
>CALUGU010000135.1 GCA_944320255.1 uncultured Prevotella sp.
TGGGACGACAACGGCGTGTTCAACTTCGAGGGCGGATGCTACGCCAAGGTCATCAACCTCGACAAGGAGAGCGAGCCTGACATCTACAACGCCATCAAGCGCGACGCCCTGCTGGAGAACGTAACCGTTGACGCCAACGGCAAGATCGACTTCAACGACAAGAGCACGACGGAGAACACCCGCGTGTCTTACCCGATCTACCACATCAACAACATCGTTAAGCCCATCAGCCACGCTCCCGCAGCAAAGCAGGTCATCTTCCTCTCGGCTGACGCGTTCGGCGTGCTGCCTCCCGTGTCAATCCTCGACCCGGAGCAGACGAAGTACTACTTCCTCTCTGGCTTCACAGCCAAGCTGGCAGGTACGGAGCGCGGCATCACAGAGCCTACTCCTACGTTCTCAGCTTGCTTCGGCCAGGCATTCCTCGAACTGCATCCTACGAAGTACGCCGAGGAGCTGGTTAAGAAGATGGAGAAGAGCGGCGCCAAGGCTTACTTGGTTAACACCGGCTGGAACGGCACAGGCAAGCGTATCTCAATCCGCGACACCCGCGGCATCATCGACGCCATCCTGAACCACTCTATCGACGCTGCGCCGACGAAGACCATCCCTTACTTCAACTTCGTTGTGCCCACGCAGCTCGAAGGCGTTGACCCGAACATCCTCGACCCGCGCGACACTTACGCTGACGCCGCACAGTGGGAAGAGAAGGCCAAGGACCTCGCAGGCCGCTTCATCAAGAACTTCAAGAAGTATGAAAGCAACGAGGCCGGCAAGGCTCTCGTGGCAGCAGGCCCGAAACTCTAATTGAACTTGTGTAAAGAATAACACATATACGGAGCAGCCCGATAACCCGCTTGGTTATCGGGTTGCTTTTTTATTTTTATTTCACTTCTCATTTTTTCAATGCTCACTTTTTTTTCTTATCTTTGTGTCTGAGAAAATATGTCAATTTATGAAACAGGCTCTCAATACGGACCTCCTAATAAAAGAAGCAAAAGAATTTTGTGACGCCCAAAGCAATCTATACCATGCTGAATTGTTCGGCGTCACAGACGGAAAAGCCATTGGCACATTCGTGGAACACTTATTCAAGGAGTTTTTATCCGAACGTTATAATTTTGCAGACGGCAACTCGGCGAGCGGACTTGACTTGCCGTCTGTAAACACGGACATAAAAGTAACATCCATAAAGCAACCGCAATCAAGCTGCCCGTACAAGGACAGCAAACAAAAAATATACGGTTTAGGATATAACCTTCTTGTCTTTGTCTACAGCAAAGAAGACGACAAGGAGAAGCGCACAGGCAAGATAGAATTCCTTTCATGTACGTATGTTTCCGCCGACCGTACCGCCGATTACCAAACAACGACGGGGCTGCTGAACATCATAGCAAACAACGGCAACGAGGATGACATATACGCCTTCCTTTCCGACCGCAACATACCGGCTGACGACGTGACGCTGCGCAATATGGCAAAAGACATCTTGGAAAATCCCCCGATTACAGGCTACCTGACAATCTCAAACGCCTTGCAATGGCGGCTGCAATATGGCAGAATAGTGTCGCTTGATGAAAATGTACCCGGAATAACCACCATCGTAAAATATGACCGTTAACAACTATATCTCATCTGTAAGGAACCAGTCTTTGGCATCGGCTAACGCGCAAATAGCCGACGTTTGCGGCATTTCCGATTTTTTCACGGAGACAGCCGGACACGAAGGCAACTTATACGACGATGCCCCGGCAAGGGAAACCGGAATGAAGGAATATGGCGACTGGCAGACGAGTATGAGCCTGGCTTTGTCCGTATGCAGACTCATAAAGAAATATGGCGCGAACCCGAAGGTGGTAGTAGAACCTACTTGCGGCAAGGGTAATTTCATTATGGCGGCCTTACAGACATTTGACGGAATAGAAGAAATATACGGCATCGAAATACACAAACCGTATCTCGACCAGCTGAAAATCAAAATATTACAATACTATCTTGACAACCCTGACGCAAAAAAGGTGAAAATAAACCTCTACCACCACGACATATTCAGTTTTGACTTGTCACGCCTCAAAAAATCATTCCGCAGGCGGGAAATCTTGGTTGTAGGCAACCCGCCTTGGGTTACAAACAGCAAATTGGGCGCGTTGAAAAGCAAGAATATTCCAACGAAAAGCAATTTCAAGAAAATAAAAGGATTAAGCGCCATTACAGGCAAGGGAAATTTCGACATTGCCGAATACATTTGCAGACAAATGGCAAGCCTCATACAAGGCGAAGACGCAACTTTGGGACTCCTCGTAAAAAACACTGTCATCAAAAACATCGTATATGAGCAGGCGCGCACAAGTCTGCCTGTAAGCTCAATAACACAATACGCCATTGATGCAAAAAAGGAGTTCGGCGTGTCGGTCGCCGCTTCACTCTTATACATCAAACCGGGTGGCACCACCGCACGCACATGCCAAGTTAAAGATTTTTACACCCAAAAAGAGGTAAAAAAATATGGATGGGCGGACGGATGCTTCGCATCAAACACAGCAGAATATGAAAAATACCGGTACATTGACGGGCATACACCTTTAAAATGGTGGTCAGGATTGAAACACGATTGCTCGAAAGTAATGGAGCTGACAGCCGAGAAAGGCGTGCTTGTAAACGGGTTCGGACAAATTGTGGATATTGAAGACCGCATGATATTCCCGCTGCTGAAAAGTTCTGATATATCTGACATTAAAAAAGACCGGATCACAGACACACGCAAGTATGTCATTGTAACCCAAAGAACGGCTTCTGAAGATACTGGTTGGATACGGCAGTCATGCCCTTTGGCCTACAAATACTTGGAAGGGCACGCAGAGTTTTTAGACAAAAGGGGAAGCACCATTTATAAAAAGCGTCCAAGATTTTGCCTTTTCGGCATAGGAGGTTATTCTTTTAAGAAATACAAAGTTGTTGTGTCAGGCTTCTATAAAGAACCGCACTTTTCCCTTGTGGGAGAAATCGACGGCAAACCCACCATGCTTGACGACACCTGCTATATGCTTGGCTTTGATGACTATGAAGAAGCTCTCGTGGCCCAACGCATACTGAACAGCCCACCTGTGCAAGGATTTATCCGCTCATTATTATTTAATGACGCAAAACGCGTAATCAACAAAGAGCTGCTAATGCGCATCGACTTGCGTAAAGCCGTCGATTCAATGAGAAAAGAAGACATAGGTGTAGACGAAATTTCTTGGGAGAACTTTTGCGCATCCTTAGAACATAAAAAGATGCAATATTCTTTATTTTAAGGAAACAACCAGCCTACCGCCTTTGACTTATGTCAAAAAATCAACTTTTTGTTGCAAAAAACAAGGTTGAAATGTTGCGTGTTCGGACACAAATCACTATCTTTGCAGCCGTGTTCGTGAGAATATGTTTTTTAATATTATAGGTTAGTAGTTTGATAGACTTAAGGTAAAGATTATGTTATTAGATTTTAAGACTATGGCGTAACCTTGGTTGCAACGGCTTAGGCCGGGCAACTGAAGCATACGCTAAGAGGCAACGGAGACCGGCATGAGTGATCATCCCGGTCTTTTTTGTGGCCTGTTCCCAAGGGCTGGGAGGACTGGGAGGACTGGGAAAACCGGGAGAACCGGGAGAACCGGGAATAATATAATAAAACTAACGTGAGTTCGGCATAAGAAAACCATTAAAAAAGTTGTGGAAATGGAATATTTTTAGTACCTTTATAGTTGACAA
>CALUGU010000136.1 GCA_944320255.1 uncultured Prevotella sp.
GCCAGCCCCACGATGCTTGACAGCACGGGGAAGTTGGCAGTCTTGATGGTGTCGTCATACGGTCCTTCGATGAAGTCTTGCATCGTTCCGTCCTTCTGTTTGTAGACGAAGACGGCCACTTCGCCGTCTTTCACGCGCAGACTGCTGCCGTAACGTATCGAGTTCTCACGTGTAGTGGAATTTACGGCTTGCCCTTCAGGCCGCCATTTCCACACCAAATATTCCTGTTCGTCACAGCGGATGACGTTCATCATTCCGCCGGACTTGCCTCTGCTACCTAATCCGAATAGTCCCATATCTCAAATGTTTTGGTTAAAAAAACGTACTTGCCTTGAGTTTCTTCCATGCTTTCCAGCCCAACCAAGCCACAACGCACCCGGCTAAGAAGAGCAATGCGCCAATCTGGTTACACGCATCTGAATCTGCCGCCGAACCAATGGCCATAAGAATGATGCCCAACAAAAGGCACGGACCACCTATAATACCATATTTCTTCACAAGGGCCAGCACCTTCTCTTTCCTTCTCTTGCTATCGGCCTTCTGATCTTCGTCAATGAGGTCCTTCATCTCCGTGGGTATGTTGGTAAAATTCTTATACCTTCCGTCAGGCAAACGCTTCATCAACGACGCCACCATGCGGGTGGCTTTCTCCAACATAGGCTTGTCGTTGGCCGCACAGACAATCACTTTCTGGTATATCTGGTCAGCCTTCTGCAACCACACTTCCTCTTTGGAACCTACAAAACCGTCATTGTCGTAAGCGTTACTTGTCGCCATAGCCAGCAGTTCAAGCAAGTCTTCCGTTGCATTGGGTACTGGAAAATTCCTAATAATCGTAGCCTGCTCTTCATAATTGTCATAGGATGCACCCGTTCCCAGAAGGCCGTCAACAACTTTTGACATATTGCTCCTATTGTCGCGTGCGGCTCTTCTTTCAGATTTCCTCAACTCGGAAGCCTGCAAGAGGTCAAACAGCTTTTGCGCGGAGTTAACCGAACCTACATTCTTAAACTCATAACCGCACTCGTCACACTTCGTTTGGAACGACTGAAGTATTGCGCCGCAGGCCGGGCACTTGCGGACATCGCCGAATTTGTCTGACTTCGGTGCTGATTGTTGTGCCGACGCCTTGGCCTTGGCCATCTCAAGTTCATGCTGTTGCGACCGACTGGCTTGTTGTTTCTTCAATTCTACAAGCCACGCGTCAAGCACCATCTCAAACTCGTCCAAGTCGATGCCCTGTGCCTGGGCGTTCTTGAACAAAATCTGTTTCTCCTTTTCGGTCAATTCGCCGTCGGCAAGGGCGGCGTTAATCAACCCTTCAATTCTTTCGTCGTACATAGTTTTTGATTATTAAATTAATAAAATATTCCAAGTCGTCACATCAGGTAGTCTTGCATGAAAATCCTAAGCCTCCAATTTTCGCTCTTCCTGAATGCTTTTGACGTTACAAATTTTCCACCGTAAGTATATACATACAACGCACCACCGGTCATAGTATTCTTGCCGAACGCCATGTTCCTAAGTCCGTTCATGTAATCATCGTAAACAACAGGAGCGAACTGCGTGCCGTCATATTTCACCGCACCAATTTTCTTCCCATTCTGAACAATTATGGCATACGGTTCAAATGCCTTCACCCTGTCATACTTGCCACAAGGTATGATGAGCTTACCGCTCTCGTTGCAGATGCCGAAATGTCGGTCTTCGTTCCATACAGTGTAAGTGTCGGGGCCGCCAAGGTTGTTGCGGGTGATTTCCTCGTATATGCACGGTATTATGAGCTTACCGTTTTTATCCAGCACACCTTCTTTGCCATTCTGCGTTACGACAGTAATAGGGCCGGGAGTCCGTTGCTCTATGCTTGAATATTTGCCTGTCTCCACCAACATTTTGTTGTTTTTCATGTCGTAAAGGCCTACAGTGTTGTCCTTGTGGACGAAAAGATAATCATAAAAACCAGCCTTTGTTATGTCACTATACCCGCAAGGCAACATTTCATTCCCGGATGAACCCACAAGGCCCCTTTTCCTGTTCGACATCACTATAAACACAGGTCCTTCATCATTTGTATCCAAATATGACATCTCCGAATACTTACAAGGTATCTGCAAGCTGCCGTCGACCTTGGCATATCCCGACAAGCCGTCTTTCTTTACATAAAAGCCAAGATTGTCAAGCCCTTCGACAAAATCATATTCAAAGGGTATTTTCAAATCAAGTGTTTCCGCAATCACGCCATATTTCCCTTGCGAGTTTTTGACGATATAAGAAGAGTTTGCCTTGTCTACAACCGTCAGCACGTTTCCGTCTGAAGTCGCTATGACAGGGTTTTGAGACGAACTCGACCCCAACAAGATGAAATTGCCTTTCATCCCTATGTTTCCATCGAAATCATTAGTAAGCAACTGTCCTGAACCAGTGTAGACTTTCGACTTATTCGCTTGTCCATACGCAAGCATGTATATGTTTGGCCCCAACTTGCGAAATCCGGTGAAGCCTGAAGCGTATCCTTTGCCAGTGTTCTTGTTGATGAGCATTCCTGTCTTCATGTACCTGCCCCTGTTGGTGTAAAGCCAGCCGAGGTCTACGGTGCAAGTTATTATAACATTGCTGTCGTTCACATTCTCGATTTTGACGTCAGACAGTTTGTAATCGTCGTTTTTCTTGACGTCATACCCGACCCATTTTCCTGATGCGTCTTTGGCGAAATAGCTTTCGCTGTCAACCTTCAACAACATTGTGTACTTACATTTCAACACTTCCTTGCCTTCACCGTTGACGAGACCTTGCTGTCCGTCTTTCGCCACTATCGCAACCGCGCCGTCAAAGGGGGAAGCCGCGTCATACTTGGCCTTAATCGCCCAGTCGCCTGATTCATCGACATAGCCCCAACGCCCCTTCTTGTCTTGCTTTGGCATCAACGGTCCGGCTGACACAATCACCGTTGAAAGAAATAAAACCACAAGCATCATCGATGCCCTAAATGAAAGAACTTTTGTTTTCATAAATATACATAGTTTTTTGTTAAATAAATTATTGTTTGCTTCTGTGAAATCCAAGGTTATCCCGCCATAAGTCCAAGCTTCGTTAGAAACCTTCCATACGCACTGTATGGCAACAACATAACGGCGCATAACCCCGCGCGGCATCGACATGCCGCTTTTTATACGGTTTGTTATGGTGTCTTCCTGTTTTTCTTGGTGTTTGTTTTAATCTTCGCAATAATGGTAGTCCAAGTCCGTTTGCACACAGACATCGACGACTGGCTTGGGATTAGAGACTTGCAATGCCGCGGGCTTCTCGTCAGCTTTCACGCCGCGCCGCCTCCCATCCAGGCTATTTTCTTGTCAAGAAGCTGCCGGGGCTTCCGGTCTTTGGCGTCGTTGCGCTGCGTGTTCGCTTCTGTCACGGCATCGTGGCAATATTCACCGGGTTGCGGTGACGACTATGACGGCTGCACGCACATATCAAAAAAGGCGTGAACCTGCTTCATTCCCGACAGATGGCTCTGGACTGCCTGAATTGTCCAAATAGAAACGCAACGTTTTAGTGGCAATGGCTTCAGCCCAAAACCATGAAAAACACTGCGGGGGTC
>CALUGU010000137.1 GCA_944320255.1 uncultured Prevotella sp.
GGACCAGCTTCGATAACAGTGCACGGCACATTCTTGCCGTCGGCACTGAAAACGGATGTCATTCCGATTTTTCTTCCTATTAATCCTGGCATTTCAATTTATATTAAAAAATTAGACTATACTTTAATCTCAACTTCAACACCGCTGGGCAACTCCAGTTTCATAAGGGCGTCTACTGTTTTGGCCGTAGAGCTGTAAATGTCGATAAGGCGCTTGTAGTCGCAAAGCTGGAACTGCTCGCGCGCTTTCTTGTTTACGAACGTACTGCGGTTTACGGTGTAGATGCGCTTGTGGGTGGGCAGTGGTATCGGGCCGCTTACAATGGCACCTGTGGCCTTTACGGCCTTAACGATTTTCTCTGCTGACTTGTCAACGAGTTTGTGATCGTAAGACTTCAGCTTAATTCTGATTTTCTGACTCATACTTTTGTTTATTGTTTTTGATTATTACAAGTGAATAGGCACACCCGTTAAGAGTCATTCGCTAACGGGCAGCCCGTTCACTTTTTGTTTTTATTAAACCAAGTCTACACGGCCCTTGATTTCCTCAAGCACGGTCTTGGCGATCGAGCTTGAAAGCGGAGCGTGATGATCATACTCCATTGAGCTTGTAGCACGGCCTGACGTGATTGTACGGAGCGCCGTAACGTAACCGAACATTTCGGCAAGGGGCACCATCGCCCTGATGATACGTGCGCCGCTACGTGTCTCGTCCATACCCTCTACCTGGCCACGACGCTTGTTCAAGTCGCCGATAACGTCACCCATGTTTTCTTCGGGAGTTACGACTTCCAGCTTCATGATAGGCTCCATAAGCACGGGGCCGGCCTTTACGCAGGCGTTCTTGTAAGCATTGATGGCCGCAATCTCAAATGACAACTGGTCAGAGTCTACCGGGTGGAAAGAACCGTCAAGCAGTGTAACCTTAAGGCTGTCCATAGGATAACCGCCGAGCACGCCGCTCTTCATAGCCGTCTCAAAGCCCTTCTGAACTGACGGAATGAATTCCTTGGGAATGTTACCGCCCTTGACTTCGTTGATGAATTGCAGTCCGCCTTCCTTGTAGTCTTCGTCGATAGGACCAACATTGACGATGATGTCGGCAAACTTACCACGGCCACCGCTCTGCTTCTTGTAAACCTCACGCAGGTTGACAGTCTTGGTGATGGCTTCTTTGTAGTTAACCTGGGGCTTGCCTTGGTTGCACTCAACCTTAAATTCCCTCTTGAGACGGTCGATGATGATGTCAAGGTGAAGCTCACCCATACCGGAAATCACGGTCTGACCGCTCTGCTCGTCCGTATGCACGGTGAACGTAGGATCCTCCTCTGCCAACTTGGCGAGACCGATACCAAGCTTGTCAACGTCAGCCTGGCTCTTAGGCTCAACGGCGATACCGATAACAGGATCGGGGAATGATATTGACTCAAGCACGATGGGATGTCCCTCGTCGCACAGTGTGTCGCCAGTGCGGATGTCCTTGAAACCTACACCTGCGCCGATGTCACCAGCATCGATGGCGTCCATCTGGATCTGCTTGTTAGAGTTCATCTGGAACAGGCGGCTTACGCGCTCTTTCTTACCTGAACGAGAGTTGTACAGATAAGAACCAGCCTCAACCTTGCCTGAATAAACACGGAAGAACACCAAACGTCCCACATACGGGTCGGTAGCGATCTTGAACGCAAGGGCTGACGTCGGAGCGTCCTCTGAAGGCTGACGGTCTTCCTCCTCGCCTGTGCTCGGATTTGTGCCGACGATGTTAGGCGTGTCAAGAGGTGAAGGCAGGAAAGCGCAAACATAGTCAAGCAATGTCTGCACACCCTTGTTCTTGAAAGAAGAACCGCAAAGCATAGGAGTGCACTGCATAGAGAGCGTACCTTTACGGATGGCGGCAATGACTTCTTCCTCTGTGATAGTGTTGGGGTCGTCAAAGTATTTTTCCATAAGGGCCTCGTCATACTCGGCTGCTGCTTCAAGCAGCTTGCCGCGCCACTCCTCAGCCTCGTCCTTAAGGTCGGCGGGGATGTCGTCTATCTCGTATTCAGCACCCATTGTCTCATCGTGCCAATATATGGCCTTCATCTTGATGAGGTCAACGAGTCCTTTGAAATTCTCCTCGCTGCCGATAGGCACGACCAAAGACACGGGATTTGCGCCCAGCACGTCTTTCATCTGGCGGAGAACGTCAAAGTAATCGGCACCCGAACGGTCCATCTTGTTGACATAGCCAAGACGCGGAACGTTGTACTTGTCTGCCTGACGCCAAACGGTCTCAGACTGGGGCTGTACGCCGCCGACTGCACAATAAGTGGCAACGGCGCCGTCGAGCACGCGCAATGAGCGTTCAACCTCGGCCGTAAAGTCAACGTGTCCCGGAGTGTCAATCAGGTTTATCTTGAACTGCTTGTTATTATACTGCCAATAGCAAGTTGTTGCGGCTGAAGTAATGGTTATACCGCGCTCCTGCTCCTGGGCCATCCAGTCCATCGTGGCAGCACCGTCATGCACCTCGCCAATCTTATGCGTCTTACCCGTATAGAAAAGGATACGCTCTGAAGTCGTAGTCTTACCGGCGTCGATGTGGGCCATAATGCCGATGTTACGGGTCAAATGTAAGTCTTGTTTTGCCATTTCTTTTTACCTAACTATAGTGTTAAAACCTGAAGTGAGCGAACGCACGGTTAGCCTCAGCCATACGGTGCATGTCCTCCTTACGCTTGTATGCTCCGCCCTGGTTGTTGTAAGCGTCCATGATTTCAGCGGCGAGCTTGTCGGCCATTGTCTTGCCGCCGCGCTTGCGTGCGAAATTAATCATATTCTTCATCGAGATGCTCTCCTTGCGGTCCGGGCGTATTTCCGTAGGCACTTGGAATGTGGCGCCACCGATGCGGCGGCTCTTAACCTCCACCTGGGGAGTGATGTTGTCGAGGGCGGCCTTCCATATTTCGAGTGCTGATTTCTCCTCGTTAGCCATCTTCTCCTTTACGGTGTCCAATGCTTTGTAGAAAATTTCGTATGATGTATTTTTCTTACCGTCATACATCAAGTGGTTTACGAACTTTGAGACCTTCTGGTCGTTGTAAACGGGATCCGGAAGGATCACACGCTTCTTTGGTTTTGCTTTTCTCATTTCTTTGTTTGAAAATAATTCTGCATGGGGCTGTTCACTTGTTCTTCAGCTTCCCCTCCGGGAACGCTTACTCAACCTTTATAACAAATCTCCAGCAAAACGTTGATAAAATGTCTGTTATGTGTCCTGTGGCTTACTTATTACTTCTTTGCCTTAGGACGCTTTGCGCCATACTTTGAACGGCGTTGTGTACGGTTGGCAACACCTGCGGTGTCAAGAGTACCACGCACGATGTGATAACGCACACCCGGCAGGTCCTTCACACGACCGCCGCGCACGAGAACGATAGAGTGCTCCTGAAGGTTGTGTCCCTCTCCCGGTATGTAAGAGTTCACTTCCTTCTGGTTTGTCAAACGAACACGGGCAACTTTACGCATTGCCGAATTAGGTTTCTT
>CALUGU010000138.1 GCA_944320255.1 uncultured Prevotella sp.
TGGCGGCAAAACTGCCCGTCAGCCGCCTGCAACGAGACCTTACCGACTCGACCGTCCTGCGCAACGTTGGCGTGCCCCTGGGCCACGGCATGATAGCGATGCAAAGCACGCTGAAGGGCTTGCGCAAGCTCATCCTCAACGAGGAGAAGCTCAACGCCGACCTTGACGACATGTGGGCCGTGGTGGCCGAGGCCATACAGACAATCCTCCGCCGCGAGGCTTACCCGCATCCCTACGAGGCGCTGAAGGCACTGACGCGCACCAACAAGAAGATGACGGAGGAAACCATACACGAATTTATCAAAGGACTGAACGTAAGCGACAGCGTGAAAGCCGAACTGATGGCCATCACGCCGCACAATTACACAGGAATGTAAACAATTTATTAATTGAAAATTGAGAATTGAAAATTATGATTTGCATAAATTCTTGCAACTTGTAACATAAGATATAAATAAAAAAGTCATAACACCATCCACACTTATACGGGACGACAATGGTCTTTAACGTCGAAAAGCAAAAGGTAATCATAATTTTCAATTCTCCATTTCCAATTATAAATTAAAATACTAACCGCCGTGAGGCATTAATAAAAACAATTATGTCAGAAGAACTGGAAAACAAGAACGAGAGTTTGTCTGCCGGTCAAACCGAAGGCAGCCGTGAGGGCTACAAGCAGACAGAAGGCTTTAACAATCAGAGAGGCGACAGGCCGATGCGCCCAAGGATACGTGTGCAGCGCAGCTATACGCCCAACCGCAGTTACAACAAAGAGGAGGGAGGATTCCGTCCCGAAGGCTTCGGCGCAGGCTTGCAGTCGCAGAACAGCGGGCAACGCCCTTACCGTCCGCGCTACAACGCAGGACAGGGTGAAGGCGGATACCAGCCCAGACAAGGCGGCTATCAGCCCCGCCAGGGATACCAGCCGCGCCAACAGGGATACCGCCCGCACTACAACAAGGAGGGCGAGGAAGGCTACCAGCCGCGACAGCAGCAGTACGGCCAACGCCCGCAGACGGGCTACCGCCCGCGCTACAACAAGGACGCGGAGGGCGGATACCAGCCGCGCCAGCAGCAATACGGCCAGAGGCCGCAGACGGGTTACCGCCCGCACTACAACGCCAACCAAGGCGAAGGAGGCTACCAGGCACGCCAAGGAGGCTACCAACGCGGCGGATACCAGCGCAACCAATACGGACAGCCGCGCCAAGGAGGCTACAACCGCCAGGGCGGATACCGCCAGCGCACGGCCGACTACGACCCGAACGCCAAGTACAGCATGAAGAAGCGCATAGAGTACAAGGAGGAACACATCGACCCGACAGTGCCCGTGCGCCTCAACAAGTTCCTCGCCAACGCAGGGATTTGCAGCCGACGCGAGGCTGACGAGTTCATCCAGGCAGGCGTGGTGACGGTGAACGGAAAGGTTGTAACGGAGCTTGGAACCAAGGTTTTGCGCACAGACGAGGTGAAATTCCACGACCAACCGGTGAAGATGGAGAAGAAAGTGTACGTGCTCCTCAACAAACCGAAGGACACCGTGACCACCAGCGACGACCCGCAACAGCGCAAGACGGTGATGGACTTGGTGAAAAACGCCTGCCCGGAACGCATCTACCCCGTGGGAAGGCTTGACAGGAACACCACCGGAGTGCTGCTGCTCACCAACGACGGAGACCTGGCCAGCAAGCTGACTCATCCCCAGTTCCTGAAGAAAAAGGTGTACCACGTGTTCCTTGACAAGAACGTCACCGCCCACGACATGCAGCAGATAGCCACCGGCATCACGCTCGACGACGGCGAAATACACGCCGACGCCATAGAGTACGCAAGCCCGACGGACAAGAGCCAGGTGGGAATTGAGATACACAGCGGCAAGAACCGCATCGTGCGCCGCATCTTCGAGCACCTCGGCTACCGCGTTGTCAAGCTCGACCGCGTGCTCTTCGCCGGACTGACTAAGAAGAACCTGCGCCGCGGCGACTGGCGTTTCCTCACGGAAAAAGAGGTTGACATGCTGCGCATGGGAGCTTTTGAGTAATTAGACTTTAATTGTAACATTGAGAATTGGGAATTGAAAATTATGATTACTTTTACTAAACGAAACATCGCCTGAGGCGCATGGTAATCATAATTTTCCATTCTCAATTTTCAATTATCAATTTAATAAAAATACAAAATGGAAAAAATCAAGAGAACAAAGGTCGTTGACGTGCTCGCCCGCACTGACTTCGGGGCGATCGTGAACGTGCGCGGATGGGTGCGCACCCACCGCAGCAGCAAGTCGGTTGACTTCATAGCACTGAACGACGGCTCAACGATAAAGAACGTACAGGTAGTGGTTGACCCGTCGAAATTCGACGCGGAGACCCTGAAACAGATAACAACCGGGGCGTGCATCAACGTCAACGGCGAACTGGTGGAAAGCCAAGGCGCGGGCCAGAGCGTTGAGTTGCAGTGCCGCGAACTGGAGGTTTACGGCCTCTGCGGCGGCGACTACCCTATGCAGAAGAAGGGACAGAGCTTTGAATACATGCGCCAATACGCCCACCTGCGCCTCAGGACTAACACCTTCGGGGCCGTGATGCGCATACGCCACAACATGGCCATCGCCATACATAAGTACTTCCACGACCACGGCTTCTTCTATTTCCACACGCCGCTGATAACCGCAAGCGACTGCGAAGGCGCCGGGCAGATGTTCCAAGTGACTACGAAGAACCTCTACGACCTGAAGAAGGGCGAGGACGGGAAAATCGTTTACGACGACGACTTCTTCGGAAAACAGACGTCGCTTACCGTGAGCGGACAGCTCGAAGGCGAGCTTGGAGCCACGGCCTTGGGCGCAATCTACACGTTCGGGCCTACGTTCCGCGCCGAGAACTCCAACACTCCGCGCCACTTGGCGGAGTTCTGGATGATAGAGCCGGAGGTCGCCTTCATAGACCTCGACGACCTGATGGACCTTGAGGAGGACTTCATCAAATACTGCGTGCAGTGGGCCTTGGACAACTGCAAGGACGACTTGGAGTTCCTCAACAAGATGATCGACAAGACGCTGCTGGCGCGCCTCAACTCCGTAGTCGGCGAGAAGTTCGTCCGCCTGGAGTACACCGAGGGCATACGCATACTCGAAGAGGCCGTCAAAGCAGGCCACAAGTTCGAGTTCCCCGTGTCGTGGGGCATGGACCTGGCCAGCGAACACGAGCGTTACCTCGTAGAGCAGCACTTCAAGAAGCCCGTAATCATGACGGGCTACCCGAAGGCCATCAAGGCGTTCTACATGAAGATAAACGACGACGGCAAGACTGTGCAGGGCACGGACGTGCTGTT
>CALUGU010000139.1 GCA_944320255.1 uncultured Prevotella sp.
ATCCTGCGTAACCGCAAGCAAGGCCCTGACCTTCGGCTTCACGCTCCTCGTGGCGGCCACGGGTGCCGTACACTTCCTGCGCAACAGCTACAAGGACAAAATCCGCACACGCATGATTTACGAGATGCTCATCACGCTGGCGGCCTTCACCGCCACACTGGCCGTGCTGCAACCGCAAAGCGCAGACGTGCTGACGGCCATCCTCACCGTAAACGCCTCGGCCTTGGCGGGCCACTTCTTCGCGCTCACCAACACACGGCTCACCAACGCAGCCTTCATCCTGCTCGCATTGCTGGCCTTGGCGGCCACGGCGTTCAACGTCATCGGCTACATCCCCACGGTAAACAACCTGTCCCCATGGAGTCTCTTATAGCAATACTCACCGACTACGGCTACATCGGGATGTTCGTCTCGGCCTTCCTCGCCGGCAGCATCTTCCCCTTGAGCAGCGAGGTTGTCATGCTCGCGCTCATGGCGGCGGGGCTGGACCCCTGGCTGTTAGTAGCCTACGGCACCGTGGGCAACACCCTCGGCAGCATGTTCAACTACTGGATAGGCACGCTCGGCCGTATGGACTGGATAGAGCGTTACCTCCACGTAAAGCCCAAGGACCTCGACCGGGCGCGCCGCTTCATGGCCGGGCGCGGGGCGTGGACGGGCTTCTTCGCCTTCCTGCCCGTAATAGGCGAAGGCATCACGATAGTCCTCGGCCTGATGCGCGCCAACCTCACGCTTACCATTGTAAGCGTAACAATCGGCAAATTCGCCCGCTACGCCCTGCTGGCCCTCGGCGTAGAGATATTCGTCTGACAATCAACCACTTACAAAGTAGCCGTCTCTCGCGATGCGAAAGACGGCTTTTTAGCGTGCAATTAACGGCCTTTTAGCGCACGATTAACGGCTTTTCGCATAGTGAAAAGCCGTTAATCAAATTTTAATCAATCATTTGACTTCTAACCGACTATGTGTAAAACAGCAGAACACATAACAATCTAAGTATAAAAACATTAAATATTAACACGAATTAAACGGCAACAGCGCCTTTGATTGTTCACTGTTTGAATATTGGCTATATCTTTGCATCACATTAATACAACTCTAAAAAAAAACGATGAAACACTTAATATTTATTTTCCTAATTGCCTTTGGAAGTATGTTGGCTGTTTGTTCATGCGATAACAAGAGTGACGGATTGTATTTTATGGAAGTAACTGTTCCGACGAAAGACGTCATGTCGTTTGACGCACAAAACGGCGGCAAGGACACAATAAAAGTCATAAACGAAGGAAGTCTACAGATTTGCGGTGTAGAAATATACGACATCGACAAACCAGCCAGGGATGAATGTCTGTGTAAAGTAACATTTTTCGATAAAGAAAAGCGACCTGCAAAATTGGGAAAAGACGGCGAGGAACTCGGCACGATAGAATATGACGAAGACGGGAACGTTGACAAGATGACTATTGCCGAATACGAAATATCAAAGGTGACGGATAAAGACGGCAATTTCAAAAACGAATACGCCGTCTGCGTAAGTCCGTCTGCCGCAGCCCGCAAATACAGGTTAATCATAAGCGTCTATTGCACAAGGCCGGATAATGAAATGAAGGTTTCTCCCACAATGATAACGATTGAATAAACCGTTGCATTTTGTTTTTTCATCATTTAAGCCCAAACCGCTCATTAGACCACATAAATCTAACGGTTTGGGTTTAATTATAATCTTTTTATACTTAAGCAAGCATTTATAAGAAGAAAATCGTTATATTTGCAGTTGACAAGCTATTAAATTGGCAATGAATGAAAAGGTGAAATATTAGATTGAGATGTCCGACTATGATTTTGACACGGCGAAGGCAATGCTTGACACAAAGCGTTACCTTTATGTAGCTTTTATGTGTCACCAAACCATAGAAAAGATGCTCAAAGCATACTGGAGCAACGTATTGGAAGAACCGCCCTTGAAAATTCACAGTTTATCGAGACTTGCGGAAAAGAGCGGTTTGGATAAGGACATGTCAGAAGAACAGACCGACTTCATAGACGAACTTGAACCTCTGAACATTGAAGCACGTTACCCGTCATACAAGGAACGGCTGATGAAAAGCCTGACAGTCGAACGTTGTAAAAACTTGATTGAACAAACAGACAAATTAAGAACATGGATAAAGAGCAAGCTATAAAACTGGCACAACGCTACAAGGCGGCGGTAGCCGAACGGTTTCCATTAAAGGCCCTTTACCTTTACGGCTCATACAGCAAAGGCGACCACACGGACGAGAGCGACATCGACATAGCCGTTGTAGTGGAACGTATGAGCGATGATTATTTCGAGGACACGCCTTTATTATGGAAATTGAAACGTAAGATTAGCAACCTCATAGAGCCTGTCTTACTGACTGAGGACACGAACAATCCCCTCTATGCGGATATTCTGAAAACAGGGATATTGATATAATGCGTAGATGAAGATTTTATAAACAGGCTTTAAACACTCTCATCCATCTTAACAAAGAGCCACACGCAACTTATGCGCGCGGCTCTTTTTGCGTTAAAATATAATAAACTTACGGCTGCACGGCGCAAAGTTTGTATCTTTGCAAAGTTTTATTGCACTTTAATTTCAGACAAATAAAAATTACACATATTATTAAATGAAACAATTTAAGTTGGTTGACAATATCCTGGGCTGGCTGGCTTTCTTCATAGCGGCCTTCGTATATTGCAGCACCATTGAGCCGACAGCCAGCTTCTGGGACTGTCCGGAGTTCATCACCACAGGTTATAAACTCGAAATAGGCCATCCGCCCGGAGCACCGTTCTTCATGCTCACGGCCAACTTGTTCTCACAGTTTGCCAGCGACCCATCGCAGGTGGCTATGATGGTCAACACGATGAGCGCGCTGCTCAGCGCGACGTGCATACTGTTCCTGTTCTGGACGATAACGCACCTTACGCGCAAACTGATACTCAAGGACTGGGACTCGCTTACCACGGCGAAGCTCATCGCCATCGAGGCGAGCGGCATGGTGGGCGCGCTGATCTACACGTTCAGCGACACGTTCTGGTTCAGCGCCGTTGAGGGCGAAGTTTACGCCTACTCGTCGGCGTTCACGGCGGTGGTGTTCTGGCTGATACTAAAATGGGAGGACCACGCCGACGAGCCGCACAGCGACCGCTGGCTGGTATTAATAATGTATATGACGGGCTTGAGCATCGGCGTCCACCTGCTCAACCTCTTGTGCGTGTCGGCCATCGTGCTGGTGTTCTATTACCG
>CALUGU010000140.1 GCA_944320255.1 uncultured Prevotella sp.
GAAGCCGTCTATGAATATCGACATCATTGACAAAAGCAGGCTTATTGCGTAAGGTTCTTATATCGAACTCACGTTAACACAGGCTTGGCACTTTCGGGATAATCTTGCGCTCCAAGTATCGGATCGTAGTCAAGCACTATCTCCCCGGTGCGGTTTTGATAATCGTCGATTTTCTCAAACACACCCCGCAAACCCGGCGTCATATAGTCATAAGCCCCGGTCACTTCCATACTCATGGCATAATTAAACAAACCATCGCACGCTTCGGTCGCAGAAGCCTTAGCCTCCTCAACTGAAACCTTCGGCTCAGTCTTCTCCACCGTCGTCGTGTCCTTCACACTGTCAACAGCCGCGCTGTCAACGTTTCCACCCTTTTGCGTCTTTCCGCTGTTGCATCCTGATGCTGAGAACGAAACAGCCACGGCGAACACCACCGCTAAAACTAAATTCTTTTTCATTTTCAGTTTATTTTATGTTTCATCTGTTGATATTAAAACAAAATCAGTCATTTGGCTTTGTGGTAAAAGACTTACAACTTATCAAGGTCGTATGTCACGTCCTTTCCTTCGGGATAGGGATACGGCGAAGTAGGCTCGAATACCTCAAGCACGGACTTGTCTTTGTTGAACTTCATAGCCGGCGCAAACGTTATGTCGTGCATTTTGTTGTCCTTCATACTGAAGTACGCACCATAAAAACCTTCCATTGCCGCCGTGTTGCCGCCGTTAAAGATGATGAACGCAACTTTGTCCTTGCGCACGGAATAATCCGTAATTTCACCTGGGTTAACGTTTATAAGCTCATACTTCTCAACAAAGTCAATCTTGTCGAGCTTGCCTGCAGCTGGATTGTCAATGTAGAAGGCAAGATTTTTCTTATCCAAATAATAAGTGTACTCACCTGACGGAGACGTAGCCAAAGGCTTCAGTCCCAGCTTCTTTGCAGCCTCGCTCTGCTTAGGCGCGGCCGGCTTTGCCGCCTCGACAGAATCTTTCACGCTGTCAACGGCTGCGCTGTCAACAGTTCCACTTTTCTGCGTCTTTCCGCCGTTGCAACCAACAGATGCCAACGAAAGAGCTGCGGCGAACATTGCAGCCAAAACTAAATTCTTTTTCATTTTCATTTAATGTTATTTAAACCTAAAAAACAAGCATCACATCCCCGACTTTGCCACGCTCCTGTTCACCAACAGCATAACAAGCAGCGTCAGGGCGTTAAGGATAACGTACAAGGGCTTGGAGAAATCAAAGAACGTGAACACGCCGTTGAGTATTACCAGAAAAACGAAAAACGCCCCCGACGTGGCTCGGACTACAATAGAAGAACGTTGCTTCCCCGTTTTTATTGCGATGGCGCACAAACTTGACGCCGCCAAAGCCACAAACGACACTACGGCTACAAGCGTCTTCAGGTCGTCTACACTGGTCATGGAGTATGCGCCCCATGCCAGCAATGCCGACACGGCAATGGCCACGACGGCATTGATAAAGTCAATTTTCATTGTTTATTGATTTTTCGCAACATAAATATTTTGTTTATTTCGGGCAACTGCTTGGCCTGTGTCCATGCCGCCGCACCAGTTTTCCACATCAGCGTGTCTTCACCGATGCTGCCGGCCCCGACAATTTTCGCCACTTCATCTTCCGACATCGGGCCAACCTGTGAGCCGTTTACCACTGCGTAATATTGCGCCGCGGTTTTCTTCACGGGCATTTCCGCACCGGCCGCGTGCATATTGGCCATAGCGTTGTTCATGGTGTTCATCATCTGCTGGGCCACGGCCATGCTCATGCCAAACTCCATAAGGCGGTCAATAGAATTAAATGAATAGTCCATATCTCGTATTTTTAGTTGACGGACAAGCAACAAGCTGCCAAGCCGGTTTTGCTTGCCGCCGGCCTGTCACTTGTTTGCTTGCCATTTGTTTGTCTTACATCACTGGTGGCGGCGGCGGATTGTTGGTCATAAACAACTGTGCAAGTTCTTGCACCTGGCCGGCCAAGGCCCAGTTGGCCATGCCCTGCTTCCATACGTATGTCTGCGCCGTAACCTGTCCTTGCTGTACAAGCTGTTGCAACTGCGGAATGGTGAACGGACCGCTTTGTTGTCCGTTTTGCGAAACCATATAGTTAGCCTGTGGCGGGGGCGGAGGCGTGTTCATGCCATTTTGCATTTGCTGCCCCATATTGTTCATCATCCCGGCCATCTGGCTGCCCATTGCGCCGCCCATCATCATACCTGTCATCATGCCTGCGGCGTTCATTCCGCCGCCGTCGCCGATATTTCCCATAGCGCCGAGGTTCTCCGCACCGGCCTTCAACACAGCAGTCTGCTGGTCGAGGGCGTGCGCCCCGATGAAGTTGCTTTCCGTCTGGAGACGCTGGGCGCGCTGGGCTTCCTCACGCTGTATGCGCAACGATTCTTGCATATTCTCGGCGTTGATCACCTGGGTGTCATGCAGGTTCTTTATGTTGACTTCCGTCTGCGCCAGGATTGTTTGCGTCTGTTGCTCGGCAGTTACGCGGCGAAGCTCACGATACCCTTCGCTCTCCTTATCAGGTTCTATGCTGGCAAGGTCGATGCGCTTCAGGTTCACGCCGAAATCATCGGCCATCTCTTTTGAAAGGCGCGTCTGCAAGAGGTCTGATATATCGGCTATCTTGCGCTCAAGCTGAAGCACGGGTATGCCGTTGTCCTGCGGAGCATTGGCGACGAACGACTTTACATACTTCGTCACAGCGTCTTTCACCTGCTTCTTGAAGTCTTCCAAGGTGAAGTTTATCATCCTGTTCAACTTTATGAAAGCACGGTAATCAGTGATGTTGAACGTTATCGTGCCGCGCACTGCCACTGGAACGGCAAAATCAAGGAAGCGCGGGTCGAACACGTCAAAGTAAGGTATGCCGAACTTTATCTGCACGTTGCCGGCAAGATTTATGAAGTAAATCTCCGCCTGGAACGGCGACTCGCCGCCAAAGGCCAGCCCCACGATGCTTGACAGCACGGGGAAGTTGGCAGTCTTGATGGTGTCGTCATACGGTCCTTCGATGAAGTC
>CALUGU010000141.1 GCA_944320255.1 uncultured Prevotella sp.
AAAAGAATCCTGAAACTTACCCGTGGATACTACGGAGCAAGGAAGAATGTCTGGACGGTAGCCAAGAACACATGGGAAAAAGGTCTTACCTACGCTTACCGTGACCGCCGCAATAAGAAGCGCACGTTCCGCTCACTGTGGATACAGCGTATCAACGCCGCCGCACGCCTTGAGAACATGAGCTACTCAACATTGATGGGCGCACTGCACAAGGCCGGCATCGAAATCAACCGCAAGGTGCTTGCCGACCTCGCTATGAACAACCCTGAGGCTTTCAAGGCCATCGTAGAAAAGGTGAAATAAACCAACCATCAACAATAATAAAAGCCGCGACTTCCGTAAGAACGAGAGTCGCGGCTTTTTATTTTATAGAAATCAATATGGTAAAGTTCTATTTTTCGGCAAATAATGCCTAACTTTGCAGCAATTATTTTCACACAAATCATTATCAGGCATGGGAATGGTGATAGGAATAGACGTCGGCATCAGCACGACAAAGATTGTAGGCATAAACAACGGCCATGTAGTGTCACCGATGCGGGTGAAAGCCACCGACCCCGTCACATCCCTTTACGGGGCGTTCGGCAAATACTTGTATGACAACAAGATACAACTGTCCGACGTCGAGCACGTCATGCTAACAGGTGTTGGTGCGGCGTATATAAGCAAGCCGGTCTACGGCTTGCCGACAAGCAAGGCCGGCGAGTTCGTCGCCGACGGACTTGGCGCCCGCCATGAGTCGGGCAAGGACAACATCATCGTCGTGAGCATGGGCACCGGCACGTCACTCGTCCGCTGCGAAGGCGACGACATCGAACACATCGGCGGCATAGGCATCGGCGGCGGCACGCTGCAAGGACTGGCCCGCCTGCTGCTGAAGACCGACGACATACGCACATTGTCGGAAATGGCGATAATGGGCAACGTCTCAAACATCAACCTGCGCATCGGCGACATCAGCTCACGCCCGCTGCCAGGGCTGCCGATGTCCGCTGTGGCCTCGCTGTTCGGCAACGCAAAGAGCGACGCCTCACGCGAAGACGTCGCCGTAGGGCTGATATGGATGGTGTTGCAGTCTGTAGGCCAGTCGGCCGTCCTTGCCTCTATAGGCAGCAACATCCGTGAATACGTGATGATAGGCAACCTCACCCTCCTACCCCAATGCCGCATGGTTTTCCCGCCGATAGAGAAACTCTACGGCGTGAAACTCATAATACCAGACAACTCGGAATTTTGCACCGCCATCGGCGCCGCACTGTGTTATTTCGACAAACGGTATAATACGGAAAGCCTACAATGAAAAACAAGCGTAAATGAGCGACAACGACATTTCTGTATCAGGCTTCATACCGGCAAACAGCGACAACACGGCAAGCCATTTCACAGAAATCGAAACCGTACAGGCTAAAGGATTCAACATCATAGCCAAGGCAAAACGGTATGGCAGATGGTGGATACTGAAAGGACTGAAAGAGCCTCACCGCACAGAAAGTGCATACCAGACACTACTGAAGAAAGAGTTTGACATCCTAATAATGATGCAACACCCGTGCATCGCTACAGCCACAGGCTTCGAAACGGTAAACGGCTTGGGGCCGTGCATCGTTATGGAATGGATTGACGGCTGCACGTTAAAAGAATGGCTCACTACCCGGCACACGCTAAAAGAACGCCTGCGGATAACCGCCCAGGTGATGGACGCACTGGAATACATCCACGCCAAACAAACAGCCCACCGTGACCTGAAACCATCGAACATAATGATTACGCGCAATGGCCAGCACGTAAAACTCATTGACTTCGGCCTGTCTGACACCGACGACTACGCCGTCTACAAGCAGCCCGCCGGCACGAAAGGATACATCTCGCCCGAACAAGAGGTGTGCCGCGAGACCGACATACGCAACGACATATACAGCCTTGGCTGCGTGCTCGACGACATGAAGCTCGGCCTTGCATACAACGGAATCATCAGGAGATGCAAATCGAAAGCCGACAGGCGTTATCAGAACATCGAGGATGTACGACGCGCCTTCGCAAGATGCGCCAACATAAAGCGCAACGCCGCCATATTATTGGTCTTTATTATCGCCATACCAACACTTACGGCAATCAATTCCACCCTTTCCGGTACAAAGCAAACCAACAACCAAACAACAAAGCATATCAAAACAGCGGAAACGAAAACCACCAACAACCATGACACCATATACTACATACCCAGCCAAAAGGTAGTGCAAGACAACAAAGAGAAACAAAAACAGGCCGAGATAGACAAATTTATCGTTAAAGGCGAACGCCTGATGACGCAAACAGTGGAAAAATCGGGATGGCGCAACGATATGCCATACGAGGCTTACGAAAAAACATACTACTCCACTTCAAACGAACTTTATTCAGTCTACAACAACTACATCAAACAGCTCGACGGCTTGTCGAGAAGCGAACGTGAAATTGTCAGGGAAGCCTTGGCTGCGCATTATTCTAAACTAATGAAGCCGCTGTTCACTAAAATACAAGAACTAAGAAAAAGCGAAACCGCCGAGAAGGACGAACCTGAAGCATTATAAAAACAGCGGCTTACGCCAACTGACATAATAAAAAGCGCCATACAAATAAAGGTATGACGCTTTTTCAATACTATATAACCCACCTTGTCCGCTCAAGGCTAAGTGTGTTGTGTCAAAATGTACTACGGCGCAAAGGCAACCGGACATACGTAACAGCAACACCCGTTATTTTACGAGCTTTTCCAATCGGGCACGCTCTCCCGATATGTCGTCAACAAGCCACTTGCCATCGATGTTCTTGAAAGTCAAAGTCCTATTGTGACCTTTCCAGACTTGGACTTCGCCTACGGTTTCAGTATCCGATTTGAGTTCAAACGATAATAACACAACGTGAGTTCGGCATAAGAAAACCATTAAAAAAGTTGTGGGAATGGAATATTTTTAGTACCTTTATAGTTGACAAT
>CALUGU010000142.1 GCA_944320255.1 uncultured Prevotella sp.
CGAGCATCCAGATGGCCAGCGCGCAGGCTATTGGTATCCAGCAGTTCGTGAGCGTTATCTTTGCGCTCTTTGCCATGTTGAACGTCGGCACGGCTATCAGAGCAACCACGGCGGGGCGTATGCCGCGGAAGATGGCCGCCACGACCTTGTTGTCCTCGAACTGGTGGAAGAACATTGCGATGGCCAATATCACAAGGAACGACGGCAAGGCCGTGCCCGCCGCCATGCACAGCGCGCCCTTGAGCTTGCGCAGACGGTAGCCGATGAACGCGCTGATGTTTATCGCCATCACCCCCGGACAGCTCTGGGCCACGGCTATCATGTCGATGAACTCCTCCTTGCCCATCCACTTGTGCTTGTCAACCACTTCTTGTTCGATGAGCGGTATCATAGCGTAGCCGCCGCCGAAGGTGAACAGGCCGATCTTAAAGAATGTCTTGAAACTGTCGATGTAGAAGTTGGACATTGTATTTTAGGGAAGTTATAGAATTTAGAGAAGTTATAGAAGTTAAGAGCCATTAGCTTTGTTCCTGTCTGTTGGAAAGGCATTTGGCTTTAACTTCTATAACTTCTCTGACTTCTTTAAATTCTTACTTGCGCTCCTCAATCCACTTTCTTGCGTTGACGAACGCCTCAATCCACGGCGTAACGTCGTCCTTCCGGCGGTCTGCCGGATACCAGGCGTTCTGCCAGGGGAATATCGCACGCTCCAAGTGGGGCATCATGGCGAGGTGGCGTCCGTCCTTAGAGCAGATGCCGGCCACGGCGTAGTCTGAGCCGTTCGGGTTGCCGGGATACTCCGTGTAGTGGTATTTCGCCACGACGTTGTACTTGTCCTCGCCTTCGGGCAGGTAGAACTTGCCCTCTCCGTGGGCAACCCAGATGCCGAGGCTGCTGCCAGAAAGCGAACCGAACATCACGCTCTCGTTCTGCGGGATGTCGAGACCGAGGAAGGCACTCTCGAACTTCCGTGAGTCGTTGTGCAGCATCTTGGCGCGCTTCTCGTGTTCAGGGTTGATGAGGTTAAGCTCCACCATAAGCTGGCAACCATTGCAGATGCCGAGCGAAAGGGTGTCTTCGCGGGCGTAGAACTTGTCCAACGCCTCCTTCGCTTTCGGGTTGAAGAGGAACGCTCCGGCCCATCCCTTCGCGCTTCCGAGCACGTCAGAGTTGGAGAAACCGCCGCAGAAGACAATCATGTTGATGTCTTCGAGCGTCTCGCGGCCCGTAATCAGGTCGGTCATCATCACGTCCTTGACGTCGAAACCGGCAAGATACAGCGAGTAAGCCATCTCTCGTTCGCCGTTGGTTCCTTTCTCGCGGATGATTGCGGCCTTAATTCCCGTCGGTTCGCGGCGGTCTGCCGAGATGCCGTATTGCGACAACTTGCCGGTGAACGAGTCGTTGAATTTCATAACGACGGGCTGTTTCTTATAGTTGTCGCGGCGCGCTTCGGCGCATCCGTTCATGCTCTGGTCGCGGTCGAGCAGGTACGAAGTCTTGTACCAGACGTCGCGCATGGCGTCGATGTCGAACTCATGCGTGAACTTGCCCTTTGTTACTTTCAGCTTGCGCGACGACGTGTCAGGGCGTCCGATGCAGGCGTAGCAAACGCCGTTGTCGTCCATCAAGTCCTCGAAGTCGAGCCTGTGGCTCTCTGAAACCTGCACTATCACGCCGGGGTTCTCGGCCATGAGCATCTTAACAATGTCGTCGCAGTCAATCTTGTCGAGGCTGATGTCGAGGCCTCCGTCGGTGTTTGCGAAGCACATTTCAAGCAAAGTGGTCACCATGCCGCCCGCGCTGATGTCGTGGCCGGCCATTATCCAGCCGTTCTTCACAAGCTCCTGGAGAGTGTTGAAGGCGTTGCGGAAGTAGTCGGGGTTCTTCACCGTGGGCACGTCGTCGCCCACCTTGCCTAGCGACTGGGCAAAAGCCGAGCCGCCGAGGCACAGCTCATCGTATGAGAAATCTATGTGGTAAAGCCATGACTTGCCGTCGTTCACCAGCACGGGAGACACTACCTTGCGCACGTCGGACACCTGTCCGCCGCTGCTTACGATGACCGTTCCGGGGCTGATAATCTTCTGTCCGTCGGGGTATTGCTGGCTCATCGAGAGCGAGTCTTTGCCCGTAGGCACGTTCACTTTTATCGCGCAGCAGAAGTCGGAGAGTGCTTTCACCGCGCTGTAGAGGCGCGCGTCCTCGCCTTCCTGCGAACGGCAGGGCCACATCCAGTTGGCCGAGAGGCTCACGCTGTCAAGCCCTTCTTCGAGCGGCGCCCACACAATGTTGGTCAACGACTCGGCAACGGAGAGCACGCTGCCGGCCTCCGGCGATGCCAGTCCGGCCTGCGGGGCGTGTCCGAGGGCTGTGGCGATGCCCTTATGGCCGCGGTAATCGAGGGCTACAACGCCGCAATCGGAGAGCGGCAGCTGAAGTCTGCCCTGGCATTGCTGGCGCGCTATCTTGCCCGTTACGCTTCGGTCAACCTTGTTTGTGAGCCAATCCTTGCAGGCAACGGCCTCAAGCTGGAGTACGCGGGATACATATTCATCTAATTGGGAATTGAAAGTTGAGAGTTGAGAATTATGATTACTATTGCTATTTGCGGCTTGCTGTTTAGGCAAATCACAATTTTCAATTCTCAATTTGCCATTCTCCATTGTCGTGTACGACACGTTTTCGTAGTGCCTTACTACGGTATTGTCCCTCATGTAGGTCTTGGGCGAGTGGCCGAACATCTGCGCCACGTCGAGGTCGAACGGCTTAACGCCGTCGCCCTGCAAGAAACTGAAGTGTGCGTCGCCCGTGGTTTCGCCCACGACGTACAGCGGGGCGCGTTCTCGTTCGGCGATTTTGCGCACGTGCTCAATGTGCTTCTCGTCGATGAGCAGGCCCATGCGCTCCTGGCTCTCGTTGGCTATTATCTCCTTGCTTGAGAGCGTCTT
>CALUGU010000143.1 GCA_944320255.1 uncultured Prevotella sp.
AAGGAAGAGTTGGAGTCACTTCTAACTCTCAAGTTCCGTTTGTGTAATTCGCAAACCATTTCTTTTTGACTATAATTGTTAATTTCCACCTTCCGAAGGAAGCAGGACAACGCCCTCTTGCTTCATTCCGTCCATCATGATTTTCAGCGGACGGTCGAAACGCACGTGGCGGACGTACTTCGTCTCGTCAACGGCGGGCATGGCGTCGAGCAGTTCTTTCTGGTATATGCCGTCGCCCCTGTAAGTGTTGATGGTGAAGTAACCAACGCCGAAACTCGTCAAGTTCTGGAAGAAGTGGGTGCCTTGGCTGGGGTCTACGCGGTAATTCTTCAGCCCGGCCTCAACTATCACGCGCGCCGCGCTGATGTGGGGCCACTTCACGGGGATGCCGAGCCAATAGTCGCTCGACCCCCAACGGCCCGGCCCTACGAGCACGTAGTTCTTGCCTTCGGCCACGAACTTGCGGTTCATCCGCTCCACCTCGTCGGCTATGCGGGGGTTGTTCGACGCGGTGAAATTCTCGTCCGTCTTGACATAAACCACGTCAACGACGTCTTCGCTGACGCCGTGCCCAAGCGAGTTGTGCGACCTCAGGAGGCATTTCCGGTCGTCTATCGCCGCCAGGTCGTCGTCAAGCACCTGCTTGCTGTCAACTATCGGACGCATTTGGAGCAGGTAGAACTCTCCCGTGCGGTCGGCGTTCAGGTTGCAGGCGAACTCTATTTCCACGGGACGCTTCATCCCTTCAGCCCCGTACTTCATAGCCATCTGCATCAGTTCGGGCAGCGGGAACACTCCCTGTTGCAGCACGCCGCAGAACGAAATCACTTTGCGCCCGCCCTCATAGTATCCGTCACGTATCACCTGGTCATACGGGTCGTAGGTAGAGGCGATGTAGTTTAGCGTGCCGTCGCCCTCGGCGTCCTTAACCTTCAGCTTCAGGATGTTGAAGCCGTCGTCAACCTTGAAGTCGTTGCCCACGTTCTTCATGTCCAACGCATAGAACTGCGTCTGCGTCTGCCTGAGCGCGGTCTCCATCTCGCTGGTCTGCAACACCTGCGTGGGATGGTACGGGCTGACGCGCAACGTCTGGCCTCCGTCCACGATGTATTTGCCCAGGCCAAGGGCGAGGCTTGCTATGCCTTCCTCCGAAGTCTCGTCTCCGATGGGGTAATAGTTTATCGAACGCAGCACGCCCGATATGTTCGGGTAATACCTGTCGCCGTGCTCCGAGCCTACGACTTCCTGCAAGATGACGGCCATCTTCTCCTGGTCTATCACGTTGCTCGTGGCCGTCATGTAGGCCTTAGAGTCCTTGTAGTACACCGAGGCGTAAACGCTCTTTATCGCGGCGGCGAGCATTTGCAGCATCTGGTACTTGTCGTCAAGGCGCGGTATCATGTAAGTTGAGTAGATGCCGGCGAAGGGTTGGTAGTGGGAGTCTTCCAAGAGGCTCGACGAACGGATGGCTATCGGCCTGTTGGTGGCCTCGAAGAAGGTGAAGAAGTCGGCTATGTACTTGTCAGGGAGCTGCGCCTTGAGGAACGCGCTAAGTATCTCCTCGTTGCTTGCGTCGCTCAAAGCTATCTTGTAGAGGTTGTTGCGCTCCATGAATTGGTCGAACACATCAGTGCAGAGCACCACCGTCTTGGGTATCGACACGGCGACTCCCTCATACTGGTTGAACTCCGGATGGCGCTTGATGATGTTGTCGAGGAATGCCAGTCCGCGGCCTTTTCCGCCCAGGGAGCCGTCGCCTATGCGGGCGAAGTGGGCGTAGCGGTCGAACTTGCCGCGGTCGAACACGGCCACGACGCCGATGTTCTTCATGTGGCGATACTGCACGATGGCGTCGAAAATGATTTTGCGGTGCAGGTCTACGTCCTGCAACTTATGCCACGTAACGGTCTTCAGGAACTCCGACACGGGGAATATCGCCCTGGCGCAGAGCCATCGGCTCATGTGGTTGCGCGATATGTGGTAGAGCATCGAGTCGTAAGGTATCTTGAAGATGTTGTCCTGAAGCTCTTTCAGGGTGCGCACGCGCATCACCTCGGCGTGGGTCTTCGGGTCGCGGAAGATGAAGTCGCCGAAGCCCATGTGCTCCTCCATGACGTCGCGCAGGTCGATGCTCATGGCCTTGGAGTTCTTGTCGATGAAGTGGAAATGCTCCGCCTCGGCCTTGGCCTTGTTCTCAATCTCGCTGCTCTGGAGGATGAGCGGCACGTACTCGTTGCGCTCCCTGATGGCGCGGAGCAGCTTAAGGCCGGCCTCGGAGTCCTTCCCGCCGTCCTTGGGGAAGCGGCAGTCGGAGATTACGCCGAGCGTGTTGTCGGCGTATTTCTCATAGAGTTCCATCGCTTCCTCGTATGTCCTGGCCAGCACCACCTTGGGCCTGCCCCTCATGCGGAGGGCTGCGTTGTGGGGGTTGAGGGCCTCGGCGGAGAACCGTTGGCTCTGTGCGAGGATGTATCCGTAAAGCATCGGCAGCAGCGACGAGTAGAAGCGGATGCTGTCTTCAACCAAGAGAATCATCTGCACGCCGGCCTCGGCGAT
>CALUGU010000144.1 GCA_944320255.1 uncultured Prevotella sp.
GAGTACCGCTGTACTCCAACCTTGTTAACCTTAAATCTAATACTATGAAAAACACGATGCAAAGGTAAGGATTTTTCAAAACCCCGCAATGCTTTTATTGTAAAAATCACAACAAAATACGGATTTATTGACATAAGTCAAATGAATTAAGAGTTAAGAATTAAAAATTAAGAAAATTACCGGCAAAGCATATTTTCTTAACTCTTAATTCTTAACTCTTAACTTTTCAAAATTCCTTTTAGCAGGAACGTGGCGTTCTGGTTGCGCGCCACGCCGGGCGTTATCTTATAAGTATAGGTGATGTTGTCGGCCAGTTCTATCTCGAAACACCAGTTGTGGAAGCGTCCCGGATGCTCGTCCTCCATCTTGGAGAGTTCAAGGTCGTGGGTGGCTATTATGCCCGTGACGGGCAGCTTGGCCACGGCTTCGAGGAAAAGGCGCGACCCGTTGAGCTTGTCGAGCGAGTTGGTGCCCTTGAGTATCTCGTCGAGGATGATGAGCGTGCGGTGCGCATGGCGGCAGCTTTCGAGCAGTTGGCGCAGGCGGAGCAGCTCGGCGTTGAAGTAGCTGATGCCCCGGCTCAGGTCGTCGGAGGTGCGCATACTGGTGAAAAGGTTGAACACCGACACGCGCAACCGCTCCGCAAACACGGGCAGACCGTTCATCGCGAGGATGTAATTCACGCCTACGGAGCGCAGGAAGGTGCTCTTGCCGGCCATGTTTGCGCCCGTTATGATGTAATACTCGCCGTCGGCGATGGTGAAATCGTTGCGCACGGCCTTGTCGCCGAGGAACGGATGGTAAAGGCCCTTGGCCTCATAGACCACCTTGTCGGCGTCAACCACGTCGGCCTCAACTGCCTTCGGCTCGTTAAAGCGGAACGTACCCATCGCGGCGAGGGCGTCGATACGGCTAACGCAATCAACCCATTCGCCTATCTGCGGCATATATTCGCGCTGCCATTTCAGGAACCGACGCACGAGGAAATAGTCGCTCAAGGCGAACATATTGAAGAGTATCAGACCGATGAAGTTGCCCCGGCGGTCGAGGCTGTTAAGTATTTCAGACAGCCGTCCGAACGAGGCCGTGGCCCCGCCACCGCCTTCAGCCAACTTGACTTGCAGCCGTTTCAGCTCCGCGCTGCTGAAATCGGCGTCGCCGATGTGGCGTATCAGGTTGATGTAAACGTGCAGGTTGGCATGCAACTTCTCCACGGCGCGGCTGATGTCGTGTATCGACTTCGAGTTAAGACCTATCACGACAAACATCTGCACCACGCCCCACATCACGGGCAACGTGGCCGGCACGACGCCGCAAGCGGCCAACACTACCAACGCGAAGAAGCACGCCAGCGCAGCAGCGGCCACGGCGAGCGTCCACCTGCGCCCCGCCTTCGGGGCTATTCTCATACCGCCCACCTCGCCAACGGCGCGCAATATCTCGCCCGAATCTATCTTTTCGGCCTTGCCTGCGCCGCCGTCAACTGTGCGAAGCCCGGTCGCCATGAAGTCGGTGCGCCACTTTTCCATGCCCGCCAGCTCGTCAACGGCCTCGCGGCGGAGGGCCACTTCGCCGCCGCTTTGCAGCAAACTGCCCAGCCATGCGGCCAGCATATCGCCGCCACCGGTCGTCACCGTGCGGTCGATACGGTTGTAGAGGGAGTCGTGGCCGAACACGTCCATGTCGAAAGTGAAGGCGTGCTGCGGGTCTTTATGCCTGCTGCCGCCGCTGAAGCACGACAGGTCGCCGCGGACATAGCGCAGTTCCTTGTCATACACCGTGCGCAAGCGCATCCGCCGGTCTATCCGCCGCCCGTTCTTCACGTCGGCCCGGCGCACCACAACGTACACCGCCAGCATGGCCAGCGCGGCCATCAGCCAGTGGGCGGCGAAACCGTCCATACAACTGACGACCACCGCCACAATGGCGAGGCCGAACGTCAGCAACTCCGACGTGACGTACATCACGTTGTTTTTCTTCAGCTGTTTTATCTCTGCGGACAGCCCGTCCACCTTCGCTTGGTAAAAAACCGCCAGCTCGTCCTTTGTCGAATATTTCTTGTTTGCCATCTCCTTATTATATAATATGTGCTTACAAAATTAACATTTTACGGCCATTGGTACAGGCACAAGTCACGTAAAAAAGGTTAAAAGACACGACGCCACCCTGGCACAAAACGGATAAAAACAAGCGTTCCGTGCTGTTTTTCAAGCGAATACAGTTTTATTACAAACAGAATTATTATACTTATAATAAAAATAAAAGATAAAATTCTTCTGCTTATGGATACAATCATTTAAGCCAGTCCTCGGCTATTAAAGAGCGATACATATCCTTTTAAACGGCAAAAGGATACGTATTGCAACGTAAAAGGGCACCTTTTAGCGCGTAAAAGGTGCCCTTTTATAAATTGGCTAATTATCAGTTAGTTATACAAAGGCTAACAACTAAAGCCAAGATGGTTTAATTTTTAACTGTTATAGTCAAAAGTAAGTAAATTGCGAATAATCCATTCAAAAGTACTATCTTTGCATCATGGAAATCCAATTGTC
>CALUGU010000145.1 GCA_944320255.1 uncultured Prevotella sp.
GAAACTCCCCATGATTGCGCCTTCTGGAACATTCTCTTACAGGAACGACGACTTGAACAACTTGCGGGAATACTCCAACATCCTAATCCTTGACTTTGACAAATTCCCGGACCATGAAGCTGCTGCAAAATTCAAGGAAAAGCTAATCCGATATGCAGACAGACATTATATCTATGCAATCTGGTTCTCTGCAAGTAACAAGGGCCTCAAGGTTGCGATGCTCCATGACAATACCAATCCCGAACACCATTACAACTTATTCTGGCAGGTGAAGCTCAAACTGTATCCCAACACCGATGAATTTGACAAGAAGTGCGGCAATTTGAGCAGGACGTGTTTCTTGAGCTACGACCCTGATGTATGGCTAAATCCAAACAAAGACAACCTTCCATTCTACCATTTCGTTTACGACCCAAGCATTCCAGACCCGCCGGAGAAAAATTACAACAGTGGATGGTCAAGCAAGGAATTCAAGCATACCGAAGATGAAATCAAACTCAACTCAATATTTCAACTGCAATGGAAGGACAAACAGCTCACCAACTATATTGACAAACTCTGGAGAAAGGAATACCCCGACTCATACAAGGACGGAAACAGGCATAAGTCAATCCTTTCAAGGGCCAAGTGGTTGTGTCTTTACGGTGTCCTCTTTGATGTTGCGGTGGACTATCTCAAGGCGACATTCGGAAAGCACGGGATAGACGAAAGTGACATAGAGGAAATGGCAATCAACAACTACAACTCAAACCGTGAAAAGTTCGGAAGCAAGAGAAGCGAATTGTACCAAAAGAAAGAGAATGGAAGGATGTACAGGATTAGCCAATTGAATGCGGCAAGACACTAAGCCATTAAAACAAAAAGCCCCTTCAAACCATATCAGGATAAAAGGTATGGAATGAAGGGGCTTGATTTTTCTTTACCCTGTCTTAAAAGCTGGAAATCAAGAAGTTAGAAAGCTGTTTGTAAAAGGAGGCAAATCACATCATAAAACACGGCAAAACGGAATACCAAAGACGGCGTTTTATATCTCAATTCACGGCCTTTTGGAAACCAGTAAGAATTGAACTGAAAAACAACTATACCGCTTGTGGAACTATCGGCCGGAGGTATTGCTAGTGAATAATTGGAAATAACTTTTATTTTTACTGAAAATGCCTATTTCCTTATAAAGAAGGGTTATCTCGGAGTAAATTTGGGTTATAAAATAATCTCACTAGCAGAACTACGTTGGCGGAATATCCATGAATGGCGTTTAGGTTTTTCAGTTTATAGGGAAATTGCATTTAATCATTTTAAGAAACATTTGCTTTGAGTTTTCATTATTAAACCTTATCTTTGCAACAAAGTGAATGAGTATGACACAGATAATTTTGGATATCGAGAACAAAAACATATTGCCCAGTTTGCGAAAGGTTCTTAGTGCCATTCCCGGAGTTAAAATCATAAACCAAAGAACGAGAAAGACTAAGACAATGACTCCTTATGAAAAATCCCTTAAAGACGTTGAAGAAGGGCGTGTGTATGAATACGATTCTTTAAACGATTTTATCAAGGAAATTGGATAATGGCATATAAGCTGAAAGTCACCGGGCAATTCAAAAAGGATGTCAAGTTGTGTAAGAAACGCGGCTTGCCAATGGATGAGTTGTGGACTGTATTGGACATACTTTTGAATAAAGGCGCACTCCCTGACATTTACAAACCACACAAGCTGTCGGGTAACAGGAAAGGGCAATGGGAATGCCATATCCAGCCTGATTGGTTGTTAATATGGCAGCAAGACGATAAAGAACTCGTGATGTTGATGCTGAACACAGGTACACACTCGGATCTTTTTTAAGCTGAAAATTTTTTATTTGCCTAAAAAATCAAAGTAACCAATATGTCCACATAGGTTCAATAAAAATGTTTAAAAGCATTTGTGCTTTACCATAAAAACATGCAAGAAAAGCTACAAAAAATATTCGGTTACATATTCCCCACACTGATATTCATTATCCTTGTACCTGTATCGCTTGTCACGGCAATGTTATTCCTTATTTTTAAGGCTATCCAAAGAGTCTTTCCCAAATGAACCGAGCTGGAAACAACACTGCAGCCTGCAAATACCTCTTACGCGTGTGAGGCTCCTTATACATACGGTAGACAAAGCGCAGGTTCATTCTGTCTGCCCACGCCGGGTAATACTCAATCTCGTCCTTCGCCGTCTGGTGTATGAAGCCGCCGCACGTAAAGCCAATGCCGCCATATCCCGCATCCTTCACCTTCAGCAAGAAACGCTCCTGCATCAAAGCACCCATGCCAACGATAAGAAAGTCTGGCGCCACCTCTACGATATGCTCCGCCTCGCGCTGCTGCTCCTCGTCAGACGAAAAGTAACCGTTCCTGTATCCAGCGACGATAAGCCCCGGATACCTCTCCTTAAATATCACGACGGCCCTCTCCACCTGCTCCTGCTTAGACGCTACGATATACACCGACTTACGTTTCTCCTCGGCATACTTCAGCAACACCGGCGCCAGCGATGTCATGTCAAAGCTGCGCCTCGTCACCCTGCGCCCGTACAAAAGTCGTATGGCCGACACAAGTATAGAGCCGTCGGCGAAAATACCGTCAAATCTGGCAAACAAGCTCTTATTTTTCAAAGCGTAAAGATACGACACAGGGTTAAGAAACGTGTATACTCGTCCTCGAGCCTCCATCAGAAGCCTGTCACCCATTGCGTCAGTCTTCACGATTTTATCAATCAAGACTGATTTCATGTAAATAAAAATAAAGATGAAAGTGCTTAAGCACCAATCAAGTGCTTAATGATTATTTGTAAAATGTGAAAATTATCAATAATAAAAATTACAGATTACTTTTCAGATACTCCAAAGCTCGTTTCGTCTCATCAGCAATTATGCCATTAACGATTTTATAATCAATCGGCTTATCCATTATCAGGGGTATGTCTGCAGCATTATCTACAATCCTGTCTGTCAATCTGAATTGCTTTAGCAGCGATGTCAACTTATTGCTGTTCATGTCACGAACGATTGTCGCAAACTGCTTGTTGAACTTCAGCGAGAACACACTGCCGTGAAATGTATCCGTAATTATATAATCGGCGTTCTTAAAATAGGTCAGCACCTCAAACGGCGTAGGCACTACCACCCTGTCAACCCAAGGAAAATAATGCCCTATCGACACAAGCGTTAGATTTTTTGAACGTGCAAAAGTCTTTATGGCCCTTATTTCATCCTTGTCTCTTATGCGTCCGGGATAAGTGTACACGATGCAATAATTCTTCATTGCCACCGTCTTAGGCATGTATTTCGTATAATCGAATATTATCACGGGGTCAACATTCCTCGCGACACTTCGTCCTATAAGAGCCTTAACCGTTTCATACGAATTATCGTCACGCACAGATATGCTGCCAAGTGTTGTCAACAGATCACCGACAGTTCTACTAACACCGAGAGCCTCAAGTTTCTGTACTGTCGTTGCACCGAAAGAAGCCGCATAAGTAATCACCTTGTCAGCATTCAGCCCATAACCGAACAATTGCTTTGAGAAGCCGAACCACGTCTTCTGCGCACAATTGAACACCTCATCGCTGCCAATTACCACCACGTCATAATGCTTCTCATTTTCACCTTGCATAACACCTAAGTAAGGTAAGAACTCTTTAGAAAATCGCCTTTGGAATTTATAAATGTACTTAAACCTCGCAATAAAATCCCAGCCCCACAATCTTTTTATCAGCAACTTCAGCTTATGGAAACGCCCCTGCTTGTATTCACCCAATTGCTCACCTGGAATTATATTTATAAACTCACAGCTGTGCCCTAATGCCTCAATGTTCTTCTTTAAAGAAAACGCTTGCAGGAAAGAGCCATAATTCTTCACTTCCTGCATTGAAAGTATGCCTATTTTCATAACGTTCTAATTTTATTATAGACGAATTTAGCACCGTCAAACACATGCAATCTGTCAGCCAGTTCTTTAATCACTCCTTTTAAACTCCTGTCAGTCAGATGATAACGCTTGCATATAACATCAAGATCAATATCTTCATCTAAAAACGCTGCAATAATATCGTTCCTCTTCAGATGCGCCACTGATGGATGTGTAATATTGTGATTTTCAATCAAAGCCTCGTCCAAGTCGCGTTCCTCGATAAAAACATCTTCCAATTTGTCCGTAAAGCCTTGTCCCTTGTTATTATTCACCATCACTAACGATACTCCTTTTTGCACATCATGCCGAAACGGAGCACCATGTCTTCCTATTCCCCAGAAATCAGCAATCGTACAATCTCCGATACGTGGCAACTTAGCAAATGGACAGCTATAACACGAATTCCTGAATATCGCACTTTTATCAAATGCGCTCATGTACGCATTGTCACCGCCGTAAATTTTAGTCAATTTACCGCTAAGAGAAACAGTTGGGGCAAAGCCCCAACTGTTTCTCCGCCTAAATTCAAAGCCGTCGATTCTTCCCTTTCCTGCGAAGCGGGTCGATAATTTTTTCAAATACGTCTTAAATACGGCAACAGACGGAACACCATGGCAAACCAAGTCCAAAGTCAACAAATTGTCATAATCTCTCCTTAAAAAAGATTTCAATCCAGCCACCTGACATGGAGTTCCACAAAACAACACAAACCTTCCATCTTTAAGCAGCGACTTAATGTTGCCAAAACAACCATTAACATCACTTTGAACATATTTCGAGCCTCTCAGGTCGTCAAGTCCTTCTATCGTTTCCACCCCAATATGCCTTAACCCCATGTTCCGGTCAAATGCCGCACCGAAAACAACACCGCCATTTTTCAATATCATACGGGCATACGCAGAAAAAGCACCGCCAGAACTACTCTTCGTCCTATCTGGCAAGCTCCACATTGCAAATACGTCAGGTTGTTTTGTATTCTTATTTTCACGTGGCGATACAATTGGACATACTTTTTCGCACAAATGACATTCCACGCATTTATCATTATTCACGACAGGCATAAGAAAACCTTCTTTATCCGTCGCCATACTAATAGCACCATAAATACAAGCATTATAACATGCTGTGCATCCAGTACAATTTTTAAAATTTGCTAAATTAGACATTTATATTTTTACTTATTTTATAGCATCTTTAATGCAATCATTCAACAATCTGCAGCAATTTTTAGAGTTATAATGCATTCTAACAAAATCTTTTAATTTTGGTTGTGAAAAGCCTTTTGTCAATGCTTTCATAATGCCACAACCAATCTCATCTACACTTTTCGGATTTACAAGTATGGCCATTCCTTCATAGTATTCTTTAGGTGCACCAATATTTGTAAGCACAATCTCACAGCCATAAACCGCTGCTTCTAAAGCAACCATTCCTACGCCTTCACGAAGTGATGGCAAAGCGAATACTTTTGCCGAACGATATAAATTCAGAAGACGGTCATCGGTAACTTCACCCAAATACTCAATGTTAGAATACCCAGCAATCATATTCAACACATCTTTCTTTTCTTTCTCCCCAAACACATGACCTGCCAATTTAAGCTTGAAGCCGTACTTTTTGGCTGCCTCAACAAGTCTATGTACATTTTTATTAGGAGCGTCTAATCTTGATACATGAAGACAAAAAGACTCTTTGTCACTAATATTATCGGTATCTGGTATTCTATAATTTAATGGAACTTTGGCAATCTTTGTCTGAGGAATACCCAAACAATAGTTGACATAATGCTTTTCCTGCTCCGATCTTACAATCCAAAGTTTTACTTTGTCTCTGACAGTCCACATATCATGGAAATGATTGGATAAAGCGAATCTTGTTGAACCATAATATTTGAAGAAAAACCTATATATCTTATCACTTCTGTCTGGATCTATTATTGGAGCTAAAATAATATTTTTGTTAATCCTTGAAAGGTTATTCACTAATTTATAAATATTCGCTCCCATGGCAAATATAACTACAGCATCAAAAGAGGAGAAATCTATGTTCTCCCATAGATTTACCAACGTAACTTCTTCTCCAATACTCTCAAGTCCCTCTTTCCACATTATGGCCTGAATTTTGATGCCATTATTATATGTTAGAGAACCCATCGAGTCTATAAATGCATATTTCATAAGTCAATATCAATTTTTATATTCCATCTTAAATTACAGAAAGAAATAAGATGCTCATATTGGTGTTATTATTTAGAATTTAAAGCATGCAAAAGGAAATTCAGGGATTGATCTTTCCATTGCTTCAATATTCGGTTTGTTTCGGTAAAATCCAAAACTATGTCATTAGGTTTTAAATACCCTTTTAAGGTGTCATAAACTATGCGTGACTCTAAATTCATTATCTTCAATATCGACAACACCCTACTGTTCATCATGCTGTTAGGATTAACCAGCGTGGTAAACGGGATGTTGAAGTTTATCGAGAAAGCCGTGCCATGAAAACTGTCCGTCACTACATATTTTGCCTTCGACCATAACCCCACCCATTCAGCAGGGCCTATTTCATAAACGTTAATCGTTCCGTCGTCAGGTTCATCGCTATACCCGGATTTTATGTTGACAACCTTCAGGTTAAGTCGTCTTGCTATGTCTTGTGCCATTTTCCTTATATGCGGCGAACCCGATAAAGTGTATATCAACAGATAGTCACCTTCTACTCCGCAGTCAATAGCAACCTCTCTTACCCAGTCTTCCTTCGTCAACAAAAATGTCGGGTCTAAAACCACCTCAGCTTTCTTATTACTATATTTACTTACCAATTCAGCACCATGCAATTCCCTTACCGACAAAACGTCAATGTTCTCAAAATACGTTTTATATGCGGCACGCCATTTCTTCGGAATGTCATAAATGCTTACGCTCGCGGCATATGATATCTTCTTGGCTTTAAACTTATTGGCAAACATTAGGAAGTACACGTCAAGTCTGTCCGTGTGGATATAATTCCATATCTGATCACTGCCTGCGATATAGACATCATACTTTAAGTCTGTAGCGTTTGATATGTCATCAAGAGAATAATATTTTTGTGAATGTCTTACTTTATTCTCGAAAAAACTTTCAAACAGCTTATGCTTGTTTTCGTTTATGGCCTTATACTTATCTTCATCCTTGATTCTTCTCTTTGTGTCAAGAAACTTTCTCGCTATCGATACAAAAGCGAATATCCCCTCTTGCTTGAATCGCTGCTTAATGGCACCCAGTATCACGTCCGGATTGCGCTTCATGTCAATATTCCTTTTCTCAAGATTTATAACCTCGGCATCATACCCCAGAGAGTTCAGTTTCCATTGTAGGGCAAAGGCCTGCAGTTCAGCGCCATAGTTGTCACACTTTACATAAGTAACGATACCTATTTTCATTTCAGTCTATAAGTTATTGATTTATAAACATTATAAAGTCCCAAAGCATAAATCAAATTCTTTACATGCTTTTTCATTCTCGATTTAAGAGTCTCCTTTTTCAGCAGTCCGTATTTCTTTGCAAAATCCAGTAAGGAGAAATCATCGGCAATAAGGTCGTATATTGCCGTGTCGCGTTCATTTTCCCTTCTTACTGGAGCTTTAAGGTTATGGTTCTCATACAAAGCCTCCTCCTGCGGCCTTTCTTCTACATATATATCCTTTGCCAATGGTGTAATAACTTTTTCTAAATCGCCGCAATTGTCTATTACAAGAGATACGCCTGATGCAACGTTCTTCTTGAATGGAACACCATATTTGCCTATGCCCCAAAAGTCGGCAATGGTATATGTACCAACTCTATTCATGTTGGCATATTGGCAATTAAAGCAACATTCCCTGTAAGTCCATCCCTTAAAAAAAGCATTTATGTAAACATTACGTTCTTGTTCCAATATCCGCCATTTCGATTCAGAAAACTTGATAGCTGGTCGATAGTCCCAGCTATCAAGTTTTCTGAATCGAAATCCCATTATATTCCCGTCCTTGGGGCAGTCGATATTTTTCAGTTTTTCAAGATATCTTTCAAAGGCCAATGGCGACGGTACGCCGTGGCAAACCAAGTCAAGCGTAACAAGTTGTCCATCATATCTTTTGTTCAAATATTTATACAAGCCCGCGACCTGGCATGGCGTACCGCAAAACAACACCTTTCGCCCGTCGTTCAGATAAGATTTAACCTGTGGATAGCTTTCCTCTATTTCACTCTGCACATATTTTGAACCTCTGAGCTTATCTAAATCATTAATACCAGATATTGCGATATGCCTTGTTTTCAGTTTATCATCATAAGCAGCTCCAACCACTACGCCTCCGTCATCTAATACCATTCTCGCAAATAGTGAAAACGCGCCACCCGAAGAACTTACATTCCTGTCCTTCTTGTTTATCACAGCATATACCTTGGGCGTATTTCCATCAATATGCAACGGATTGATGACAGGACACCTTTTCTCACATAAATGACATTCTACACATTTTTCATCGTCAATCACCGGCTGTAAGAATCCTTCCCCGTCAGGCTGCATTGATATTGCCTTATGTGGACATACGTTCATACAAGCCGAACAGCCCGTACAATGTTTGTTATCTGCAAGTTGTATCATGATATATAAAAATTACCTTTTATAAAAATATCCTTGGATGCGTCCTATTAATATGTTAAGTGAATGTTGCGAACGGCGCGGATTGCCCTTTAGTAAATAATATATAGAACCCATCATTGGCCTTATAAACTGTTTCAACACATACGTTGCAGGAAATTTGTGCTTTCTCAACAGATATCCGTTCCCACGGGAATAGCTCTTTATTTTATCTAATGTTTTCTTATTTATCACAGGTGCGAAAGAAGGATGATGCACAATTATATTCGGATCATACTCAAACGCAAATCCCTTTTCTTCCATCAGCCTCAATATATAGTCTGTCTCTTCTCCTGCGCCCAGACCATACTGACTACCAACTCCCAACATTTCGTCAAACGAAACAGTCTTATCAAATCGAACGAAGATGGTATATGATATTGCGCCACACCTGTCATATTTCGTTAGAATTTTCTTTTCGCTGGGAAAGATATTGGTTAAACGTCCATGCTCATCCGTCCCTTTTGCTACAACACCGTCAATCCCTGTTGTTTCAAAGCATTTTAAGACTTTACTCAACGTTTCCGGCTCATACCAGCAATCATCATCAGGGTAACCGACATAATCCCCCGTCACATGTTTCAATCCTATATTTCTCGCATGCGACAATGAGCAATGATGATACTTTATATAAACAAATTCTATCCTCCCATCTAAACCGTTAAACACTTGTTTGTTGTCTTCTTGATCTACAAATATAAGTTGTATTTCATTGAAATCAACGCCAACTTGATTATTCAAAAACTTCACAAACCTTTCCAGTTCATCTTTCCTGTTCTGTGAAGTTTGTATTAATGAAAGTTTCATATGCTTAGTTATTATGAAATTCAATCTTTATTTATGTTTTTCAAAATAAATGAACTATTCTTTCATTTAAAAATAGTTAGACACACTCTCTATTCAGATTATAACGAGTAAGTCGTTTTTGTTTTACTTCCTGCGATAAAGCAATTATATAAAAACCAAACCAAAATGACGTTAATTGTATATCGGGGATTGCGACAAACTGTGCTATACAAATTGCTAAAAGAAACAATCTTGAAGCTATACCAAGATTATTACACGTCATTTTTTTATTTAAAATTATTGGCCCAATAATAGTAAAAAAGAACATGATGTATGTTATAAATCCTGCTATACCAAGTTCAGCTAAAAGACATATAATAAAACTACTTGCTCGAGACTCCTTCCAGCCTACGCCCCAAATTGGATTCTGATAAAAAATATCTAAAGCCCTTTCATTCATATTTTGCCTATGAATACCAGAACCCGTTTCCATCTTATTGAAAATCACATCATTTAATAATGAATCTTTTGCAAGAATATAAAAAACACCAATCGCAATAAATATAGGGAACGCTATTTTTAGCGTTTTTCTATCCATAAAACATAAAAAATATAAAAATAGGATTAATGCGAATGTGCCATATCCTGTTGAAGAAGTCGTAAGCAATAATTCTATTACCAAAACAGAAATCAACAAATTCGATTTATTAATTTCACTACGTAAATGAAAAGTAAAAGCAATGGATCCTACTAAAAAAGAAGAGCAATATGATGGTTCCATAAATGTAGCCAGAAGCCTTTTATAGATCTCAGGACGATGAAAATAAACTACAGGGTTCGGATCATTAAAGAAAAAAGGCTCCAATAAGCCACGTGGTATTATACCATTAGTTGCTAAAAATTGTATAGGAGCAAATATTGCAATAAAAGATATAATACCGAGTACATATTTCTTATAATCATTTGCAGATAAAACATATCTACATTTATACATTCTAACTGCACACATAAAGTAAATTAATATTTGAATGATATCTAATATTATATCTGAGAAAATGCCATTAATTTGAGCATTAATTAAAATACAAATAAAAAAGCACCCCCAACAAAATAACGTAATAGATGTTATATTTGCCCTTGACCTTATCCCTTTTACACTTAAACTTCTTAATATGAAAAAGAATGATGTTATTAACTGAGGACCTATACCTTGCGATCCAATCATTATTACATTATTACATTGGAATATCATTGAAAACAAGGTAAGGAAAATAAAATGTTTTAATTTGAGCCTAATAAAAGTATGGGCAATTAAAACTAACCAAATTATTCCAAATAATGTTAGTGACATACGCCTACTGCAAAGAATTTTTAAGATATAACTTTGATTGATTAATAAGTTGTTCCCAATTCGCAGGTTTAGCAAAATCCTTAAAGTTACAATTTTCTAACACATCACCAATCTTAAGAATACAATCAGTCATATTAAACTGAGATAACACATTACTTATCCTATTATCATTAGTAACCGATGGTATTACTGAAATAAAAGGCTTTTCATATATCATTGAAAAAACCGTACCATGAAATGACGTTGTTATAACCCCATCTGCTTTTGAATATAAGTAAAGGAAATCAGAAGGGCTTGCATATAAATATCTTTTAAGCCATGACTTATTTCTCAAACTTTTATTAGATAAACCAACAGCAACAACATCTAAACCTGTTTGTACATGTAAATGTTCAATGACCTCCTCAATATATGGATATGGATTGTAAGCATACGAAAGAATATATACCAATATAAAAGGTTTATTTATCTTAACTTCGTGATGTGCAGCAATCTTATCGTATTCATCTCTGCCCAATAAAAAAGTCGGGTCTAATGTACATTCCGCATCTTTTCCAATCAGTTCCTTTACTATTTTCAGACCGCTTTTCTCCCTTACTGATATATGAGCATATCTACTTAAACATTTTTTATATATAGGAGCATACTCTTCTGGAATATAGTCATGCGAAAAACTACTTGAATAAGATACCATCTTTTTTCCATCATCAACAAACCCTAACATAAAAGATTCGTCTTTACCAACCTTGTTATAGTTCCACACCTGATCACTACCAGTAACAAAAAAATCGAACAATTCATTTGTCAATTTTAATTCATTAGGACTTTTATATTGCCTTGTTGTTTCACATAAGTAGTGACGATAAAAATCTTCAAATCTTTTTCTCTTCTTCTTATATGGATTACCTATTAAAAAATGATAAATTCTCACAAGTGTGGTTTTAATAACTGAATAACGTTGAACTTTTTTATGATAATTATTAGGAAATAAATAATTAATTAAAGTACAGTCATAACCCATCTTTTTTATATATGTCATTAAGGCATATGCTTGGAAAACAGAACCATAGTTTGCAATCCGGTACATGGTCATGATACCTACTTTAACACACGTAGCTTTCGACTTAACTCCATTTGTCATACATCAAGAATATTATTTCTTTAAATGAAAAATCTTTTTTCTTACAAATTGCCGTTCGTTAATATTGAGACCCAATACATAGCTTATAGCGGATGTTGATAAAAAAGACACAAAACAAACAGCTATAAAACTGAGAAAACAAACAGGCATTCTATAATAAACAATGATTGGCAGCACAACAGAAACAAAGCTCACCAATAAGACCCTTAAAGTTACTCTCCTCAAAAAAAGTTTAACAGGTAGATTAATACTCTTACTCAACAAAATCAGGCGAGCAAAATGACAAAAAACAGAGATGACAATACCTACAGCCATTGCACTGTATGGCTGATAACCATACTTAAACAACAAATAAGAGATTGGTACATTCAATAATGATATTCCTCCTACTATTATTTGATAATCACGAACCTTACCAGATGCATGCATTGATGTTATCAGCGGACCAGACAGGGAGTCTATTAACGCATTAATCAATACTAACCGTATAAAAATATCAGTATAGTCTGGAACCTGTTTTAACCATATATTTAATATGAATGGAGTCTCCAAAATTACAGGCAACGACATCGTAAACAGTAAAAGATAAGATAATCTACTTCCTCTGAAAACAATATTAAACATTTCGCTTTTTTCTGAAGATGCGTATGTCTTTACTATTTGCGGATTCATCGCCATCTGGAAATTATTGACAAAACTATTCATTGCGCTAAGCACTTGATATGCAATGGCACGAGCAGCATTTACTGCAGCTCCAAAAAATATATTTAATAATACATTTATGCCTTGTTCTTTCGCTATATTTGCAACTGAGCCAATCATATTCCAACCAACAAAAGACATAATACTTTTTCCGTTCTTTTTATCCCATGACCAATTACATCTACATTCTACAAAATGTTTCTTACAATACCGACTATAAATAAGGCGTATAACCATAGCGATAAGTGCCAAACACGCCGCATAAAAAACTAATTTATCACTTGACGCTATTACAATTAAGTATGCTACCAACAATTTTAGACAAACATCTATTATACTAACATAAGCAAAAGCTTTCATTCGTTCATAAGCAACAATAGCTGCATTATATGGAACGCTTATCACATTTACAATAAATGTTAATAATGACAACTGATACACCCAGTTTGCCGCAACAGTTCTGTCTGTCGGGAAATTCATATAAGTATTGAGAAACCACAATCCCAATGTTTCGCCTAGAACTAATATTATGCCTCCTAAAACGATATGGATTATGACAGATGTTGAAAACATTAATTGAACGTTTCCTTTTTCGCCTTTGCCAATCTCATAAGATATAAAACGTTGAGTGGCTGTTGTCATAGCACCACTGACAACTGTAAACATTGCAACAAACCCACCAACTACGTTATATATTCCATAATCAACCTCACCAAGCATATCAAGCACCACACGAGATATGTAAATGCTAATGCCCATCGTCAGGAACATCCTAAAATACAAAAATAACGTATTCTTAGCTATACGCTTATTATCGACAATCCGTTCTGACACTTCACAATTTTATTTATGAATTCCACATCCACTATCGAGCCATTTCCAATGTAATCATGAGCGATGCATATCTATTCGAAAATTTTCGAAACAAAATCCTTGATCTTGTCATTTATTACACATTCTTTGATTCCATCAAAAGACACTCCGAGGTATTCATCCATGGCGTCCATATCCAAATAATACATAAAATCTTTCTTGTAAATTATGTGTTTGTCAAGCAAAGCATCCAATACAGGCTTCCCTGTATTTTTTCTTCCGACACGGCTGTCAATTTTTGAACAACATTTGGCCAGCGTTCCCTTACTGTGTGAGCGAAACATTATCAATGTCTTTCGCATTTTCATGTAGTAACCTCTTTCTTTTTCAGTAAAGCCATTCAGCCTTGTTTGTATGCTTGCACCATAATAGTCAGAGTATGGATATGATAAGCTGTTTGGACTAAATATCTCCAATCCCTTGTTATTTCCAAATGTACGTATACACGGCAGGTTTCCACCGGTTATGTTCTCTATTTTATCTGTCTCTATTATTGTTTTTTGATTTCCATTTTGGCTGTTTACTATAATTTCACCTGAAGAAACCTTAAGTCCTTTACATGATATATATATTGGGGATGTCAGTTCTGTCTTAAGTGATGACAGACATACAGACAACGGTATGTCTATGTTTGCATTTGACAAGAAAGCCCCTATCTTGAGTTCATCATCACTATTAGCCTTGACTTTATATTCGTACTTTTCATATTCATCTGCCGCGTCATCAAACTCTGCGTCAAGTATTATTTCCCCGTTGTCAAGATACTTATCCAAGGACAAGTCAAGTGAATGTTGATAATTCTTTGCCTCAAGTGCGTTTAATGACGAGTATAAGTAAGGAACCAATGACAAATCTAAGGTTTCCTCCTTATGGAGTTCATTAAAAATGTAGAAAAATATATACGAATTGCCGTATCCTGTGCACAAATATTCGTCAATTTCCGCCTTGTATTTCTCGGTCAAAGCCAACTTCGCAATAACATAACTCTCGAACACAATATTCGCGGGATGTCTTCCATCTAAGAATGGATGTTCTTGTATCCAACCGTTTATACCCTCTTTGTACCTTATGTTAAAGTCTTCATCGTCTATAGGAGACAATGAATAAGATTTCCCCAACATCATGTAAAGTACTCGTGCACATTGTTCTTCAGGAAGGTAAACGTTTTTCAACACCCTGTCTTGAAAAGCCTTGTCTCTATGGTTGGTGATATTTTTCAGAAGATTTTCATCTACCTTTTCGAATTTGTCTCTAGCAAGAATTCTTTCAGTTATGTCAATAATCAACGAAACGCTCCGCTTGTTACTCTGTTTAAGGCTGATTATCTCTTTTTGGTAGTTGCTTACACCTTTGATATAGTCCGAAATTGCAAGCAAAACCGGAGCATAGCCTATAAACCTTTTCCTTTGGTCATTAATGTCGCTTTGACTTTTAAAGAAACAACCGATAGTGTCTATGATATAATCACGTATTTCCTTATACGTACTTTTGTAACTCTCATTATCTTTCTTCTTATTAACACGCTTGTCAATAAATTCTTTTGCCTTGCCTATTGTGAAAGGCTCTATTTTCAATATTGAAAAGTCAATTTCTCTTTCTTGAATGTGTAATGCGGCCAGTTCAACAGCATTAGTGCGTCCTAACAATATTATTGGCATAGAGCCTTCTGCCGGGATTTTTTCAATAACATCATCGAGAAAATCAAAATAGCCGTCTGTTGTTGTCTTCTGAAATCCTTCATCCAACGCATCGATGATAAGCCCCATTTCACCTTTCTGCAGCTTATACATATATTCCCCCGCACTCATTGACCCAAGCTTTTTATTCAGCATACCAGTCAGAGAATAGCTTGCAACTACTTTCATTTTCCCCAAATTTATGATCGGACTTTTCAAATCATAAGAAAGGCGTTCTGCCAACCATGACTTTCCCGATGCTCCCACCGCAGAAATCAAGACAATGCGGGTATCACTCCATTTTTTGTTTGAAGAAGTCTGGGCAACAGAAAATACAGGCGCAATAAACTCTTCGCGCTGTTCTTTTGCAATTATAAAATCATCGCCACCACCAAATTCATAATCAAATGGGGTAAAGCTATCCCTTCCTATGCTTTTTTCGAATGATTCCAATCCAATTGTAGTATCTAATGCACTCATAGATATTTCATTTATAAAATGTTATACTATATATTATATTTTGTGGAATGGATTTGCAATCCTCCACTCTGGTTATTGTCCAAACTTCAATCTTTAAATCAATATAATAAACGTCCAATTCAGACATAATTACTGTTTTTCAAGTGGTAGCCCTGAAATAAGGGTAAACGTCCAATTCTAACGTATCCCCCTGCATTACAGGCAAGACATCAAAAACAAAGTTGAAATGCGACTGGTATTTATAGTTTGTTTACACTTTGCCGATGGTTGAAAACCACATAAACTTTCAACGGTTACGGTTATTTTCCATGATTTCGATTTCACGTTGCAATTTAGCTATCCTTTCATCCTTGATTTTAAACAGCTCCTGCAACTGTGGTTTAAACTCAGACAGATCGAACTGACCTTTTTTGATTGCATTTTTATATCGGTAAGCAACTTTTTCCAGTTTTTCAAGTTCGGCTATTTGTCGCTCATTTTCTTTATGATCTGCTTCTTCCTCGTTTATGCGTTTTTACAGATAAATTTTCTTCTATCAGCTCCTCATGCTCATTTATTTAAGTTGTTCATTTTTCTCATGGGTTTTATTATAGCAAATCCACGACATTCAGTCCTTTTGTCATGCTTTTCCAAGTATGGTGAGCGACTGTCAAGGTCAACGGAAAGGAAAGACCGAGTATTTGGCCGACCTTCTTCAGGTTTCGGTTGATGTTGTGGATGGCAGTGTCGTGTTGTCGCCATTGTTCCTTCGGGTCTTTGGATGTTATAATAGGAAAGAGGTAAGGAGTGTCGTGACGGGAATATTTGTCTACGATTTCCTGCAAGTAAGGGTTCCAGATGACGGTTTCTTCCTTGCCTGTTGCCTTGGATGTGTAAGTCAGGTGGTCTCCTTTGATGTTGTCTTTGGTGAGATAAAACAAATCACTGCCGGTCATTCCATTTGTGAAGACAGCGAAAAGGAAGAGGTCACGGGCAAAAATGGCGGAAGGATGAAGGTTGCTTACGTCCATATAGCGTAGTTGTATCACTTCCTTCGGTGTGAGCTTGTTTTTCTCTTTCTTCACACGGTAACTTACGTCAACGCCTTCAAATGGATGTTGTTCGTTTGTTACTCCATCTGCAACGGCTAATTGGTAAACTCTTTTCAGGTTTCGGATATAAAGCGAGATTGAGTTGCGTCCGAGCTTCTGGTTCTCAAGCCAAGTGTTGTAGTTCCGTATCAGCAAAGAGTCGAAGTCCTTGAATGGAATTTCGTTCTTGCCCAAAAAGGTGACGAACTTACGAAGATACATGTTCAGCTTGTTGGCTGCATCATACCTTCCCTCGTCCTGCATTTTTACGACGAACGAGCGGGAGTATGAAATGAAACCGGCTTCTTCAGCTTGCATCATTGGGATTGTAGTTGCTTACCTGACAGCTTTCGGTTTATTGTTTTGAGTGACTTTTTCCCTGTGTAAGCCAATCAAGGAAGTCAAAGATGTTCGGCTCGTCAAAATAGATGCCCATGTCGGCATTCTTGGCTTCCTCCGGGTCTTCCGGTATGGTGTAAAGGTCGTCGTAGAGGCTTATACGCTTGCCGAACGTGGTGGTGAAGCAAGTGTGCTTTGCCGCATCCTGCTCTTTTGCGAATATGTCGTTCCAGACGGTCTCACCGTTCCATATAGGCAGAACTTTCTTGTCAAGACCGACAAACGGACCGTTTATGTATGTCTTGTCTTTATATGTGACGAGCTGGGCGGCAAGACGGCGGTTTTGCATGTTTGTCGGAACGGGTGTTGAAAATATCACATTC
>CALUGU010000146.1 GCA_944320255.1 uncultured Prevotella sp.
CGGAGGCATTGCCTGTACACATCGAAAGGACAAGGCAACTGGAACTTTTCTAACGTTTCTTATCCCGAATTCGCGTAAAGCTAATGTTAGATTCAAATCTATCCAACAAAATTGTTGTTTTTGACGACCCCCTATCTAGCCTTGACCTCAATAGGCGCAATACAACAATACATCAATTATGTATTATGTATCAAAAATGCCATCAAGTAATTGTTTTGAGCCATAATCTCCATTTTATGATAGAGCTAAATAGTCAGAGAGTCATTAAAAAAGCTGATAAAAAGGTACTTCGTATTGTCAATTTAAAAGGGAAGGCCTCTCTTTTAGAATATGATTTGAAAAGAGTTTGGATAAACAATTATCAAAAAGCAATTGAGTCCATGAATACATTTGTTGCAAATCCATTACCTGAAACGCAAGAAGCTGCTATTAATTCAATTCGTATTTCTCTTGAAACATTTTTAAAATTAAAATATTGTTGTTATATACCTAATCCAGATGAAACATTCGGTACTATTGTCCACAATCTAGAACAATCAGATTGCCAGTTCATTAATCCAAATAAAAATGAGGTGATAGACAAATTGAATCAACTTGTTTCAATTTCATGGCGCACCCATCATGCCTCCATAGAGGAATTTGACACATATAAAGAAGTTGAGATTGAACCATTAGAAGCGCAACAATATGTCAATATGACCTTAGATTTATTAAACAAAGATTTATAACATTATAAATTATCATACTGAAAATCTAACTTTATAGTCTTTGTCGCCTCTTCCTTTTTAGCATCGACCACCTTTGCGTACACTTGAGTTGTACGGACATTTGTATGACCAAGCATTTTGCTGACCGTATAAATGTCAGTGCCTCCGGCAAGTTGCAGGGTTGCATACGAATGCCTAAAACAATGGTAGGTGATGTGCTTCGTTATTCCGGCTTCTGCAACCCATTTCTTTATCGGGCGGTTAATCCATGACGGGTCAGGCAGTCCGGCAAAAACTAATTGTTCACCGTCTTTCCTTTCACCACACAATTGAAATGCCTGTTCGGATATGGGCATATACTCAACGCCTTTGGTCTTTTGCTGGGTGAAGTTTAATCGATAACCACCATTGAATACCTCTATCTCTGACCACTTCAACTTTTGAATGTCGCAATGGCGGAGTCCTGTCAGTGCCGAAAAGAGTGCGGCTCGTTTCAATAACGGGTCACATGGAGTTTGTGCTAAACGGTTCAATTCGTCAATAGTCAAGTATTCCCTACGGCTGCTTTCTTGGCCTTGAATGCCTTTGACCTTTGCCGAAATATCAACAGTCAGATAACCGTCAATGAAAGCCTGCTTCAATGCGGCCTTGAATATTGAAAAATAAGTGGATGCCGTGTTTTGGGAGAGTGTGCCAGTCTTAGTGCCTCCTTGTGGAGCGTTGAGAATAAATTGACGAAACGATTCTACAAACTTCAAATCTATGTGCGAAAAAGGAATGGCATTGCCTTTTGAAAAAATCTTTAATAACTCATATACACGGTTCCAGTTGGCGATGATGGAATCAGAACTGTGTGCATGACGGGTGCGCTGCACATGGTCGAAGTATTCGATGAAGTTACAACGTGAACGCTCCAACTGCTCCGCCTGTTCCGCATCTGTTTCGGAGTAAAGCGAGGCATTGTCGTATTCCTTTTGGCGCAGGCTTCTCACCTTGTCGGCATAGATACACGATTCCTGGTCTAACTGTGATTTACATTGGATGATACCGTTTAAGTCACGTTTAGGCTTATAAGTGGTCTTGCCGTCCTTGTCTGTTCGAGCGTTCCGTGACTTATCCCAAATGGGAGTGGTGATGGTACGGTTCAGATATTCACGCACCCTTTGAGGAGTGGGCTTGTCTGCTTGAAAAACTGGATAGGCTTCCACATATAGATACCATTCCTCGCGGTATTCCGACTTGCGGAGTTTTTCCGAAACTCGTGTATTGGCCAACGCTTTCTTCATTGCTTCGCTCCTTTATATAGGTTATCAATTTCTTTCTTGGGGGCATAAACAAAATTCCCTATCTGTCGAGTGGGGATAGAGTATTTACGGATATGGAGATACACCGTGCTGTCGTCCAAATGATATTTCTTAGCTATTTCACCAATGGTGTAACAGTCCTTTGGCTCCATACTGTAAAGTTTGGCAACTGGCTTTGATTTGGTCAGTGCTTTCTTACGCAGAGGATAGAGTTTCAGCAGTTCTTCTTTGCTGACACGAATTTGATTGGTGCCAAGATTTATATGTGAGATAGTACCTTTATGTATCAGACGATACAACGTATCTTTGCTGATACCAAACAGAGCATAGGCTTCCGACACCTTAATATAATCTTGGTGCTTCGGGATGCTTTTCACGATTTCATCCAATCGTTGGTTGCGCTTTTCCTCGTCCTTTCTTCGTTTGTACGCAATATTGGAACAGCGTTTGGAGCAATACCACGATTCTATGGTCTTGGCGATGAACTCCTGACCGCATACTTGGCATTTCCGCTTTATCTCAAACTTTGCTGCTGGCATAATGCTGATTTTTACTTGTTTGTATTCAACCCATTTGTACTTTGTTGCAGATTTCCTACTTTTTTATCGCGGCACAAATATGGTACAAATATACGATAAAAATCCGAGAAAGAAGCAAATCCATCAGAAAGTATTAAAAACAAAATAGGGCGTAACTCATTGAGCTACACCCTACTTTTCTATGGTTGGTTATCGTTGTTTACCGATACTTATTTCACCTCCTCAAAGTCGGCATCCTGCACGTTGCTGTTGTTGCCTGCGTTGCCGTTCTGCTGCTGGCCGGCGCCAGCGTTGTTGTTGCCAGTGAAGCCTTGGCCGGCGTTAGGTTGTGCGCCGCCCGCTTGCTGGTACATCTGGGCACTGGCTGCCTGCATTACGGTGTTGAGGTTGTTGATGGCGTTGTCGATTGCCGTGATGTCGCCGCTCTTGTGGGCGTCGCGGAGCTGCTGGAGGGCTGACTCGATGGCCGGTTTCTGGTCGGCGGGTATCTTGTCGCCGTTGTCCTTCAGGAAGTTCTCGGTGGTGAATATCATCGAGTCTGCCTGATTCATCTTGTCCACGCGCTCGCGCTCCTTCTTGTCGTTCTCGGCGTTCTGCTCGGCCTCAGCCTTCATGCGGTCTATCTCTTCCTTGCTCAGGCCGGATGAAGCCTCGATGCGGATGGCCTGCTCCTTGCCTGTGGCCTTGTCCTTTGCGCTTACGTTGAGGATACCGTTGGCATCGATGTCGAACGTAACCTCAATCTGCGGAACACCGCGGCGTGCCGGAGCTATGCCCTCAAGGTTGAACTGGCCGATGCTCTTGTTTTGTGCGGCCATAGGACGTTCGCCTTGGAGAACGTGGATTGTTACGGCCGTCTGGTTGTCAACGGCGGTTGAGAACACCTCGCTCTTCTTGCAAGGAATGGTGGTGTTGGCGTCGATGAGCTTAGTCATTACGCCGCCCATGGTTTCGATACCCAGAGTCAACGGTGTCACGTCGAGCAGCACGATGTCGCCCACGCCGCTCTCCTTGTTGAGGATGGCGCCCTGGATGGCTGCGCCTACGGCTACCACCTCGTCGGGGTTGACGCCCTTTGAAGGC